>NZ_BONE01000001.1 GCF_016862555.1 Asanoa siamensis
CCGACACCTGGACTCCGCCTCGCCTCGACCCCAGATACGAAACAGAACCTAGTCGAGCACGGCGTGGGCGTCGTCGCCGGGCTCGCGGCCGCTTCGGCGGTTGGGCTCGCTGCCCGCCGGGCGGACGCCCTTGCGGGCGCTGTCCAGCAGGCCGAGCAGCTCGATCCGCTCCTCGAGCGTGAGCGCCGCGTACGCGGAGGAGGCGATCCGGTCGGTCACCGCCTCGGCCCAGACGCGCCGCCGCAGCAGGGGCCCGACACCCGGGTACGGCGGCTGCCAGCCCCAGGCGACCGCACCCGCCTCGCCCTCGGGGCCGGAGATGATCGCCTCCAGGGGGCTCATCCCGCTGGCCCGCACGGCGAGCAGATGCGCGCCGCCGCGGTGCTCGCGCAGCAGGTGCAGCAGCACGGCGGCCTGCGCGCCCGGGTGGTCGTCCGGCACCGGCATGGCCCGCCAGGCGGCGAACAGCGGCAGTGCGGACGCGTCGGCGGCGAGCACGACCCGCTGGGTCAGCTCGACCAGCCGTTCGACCCGCGGGAACCGGCCGAGCTGCTCGACGCCCCAGCGGCAGCACTCGGCGAGGTGCACGGCGGCGACCTCGGCGGGCGGCAGCACGCGGCGGGCCCCGTCCCAGCCGTCGGCGACGGCCTCGGGCGCGATGAAGCCGAGCGCCGCGGCCACCGTGTCGGGCCGCACGTCGCCCAGGGCGCCACCGCGACCGGCCACGTAGAAGGCCCAGCCGGAGAGCCCGAGCTGGCGGGCCCGGCGCAGGGTGCGCGGACATTCGGCGTACGCCCCACCCAGCTCCAGCACCACGTCCCGCGACGCCTGCGCGGTCTGCTCCGGTGTCATGCTTCCTCGTCCAGGGCCTCGATGGCCGCCTCGACCTCGCCGACGCGGCGGCGGGCCTGGGCGGCGGCGCGGTCGGCGGCCTTGCGGGCCGCGCGCAGCCGGCCGAGCGCGGCGTCGGCGTCGGCGCGGGCCTGTTCAGCCTTCTGCAGGGCCGCCTCGGCCCGTTCCACGGCCGCCTCGCCGTCGGCCTCGGCCTTGGTGGCCTTGTCCAGCTCCTTGGCGGTGCTCTTCTCGGCGGCCCGGGCAGCGGTCAGCTCCCGTTCGGCGGCCCGCCGCTGCGCCTCCGCCGCCCGTCGCGCGGCCTTGTCGTCGCTTTCGTCGGTCGACTCCGCAGGCTCGGCCGGCTCGGGCTGCTCGTCGGTGACCAGGCGGAGCTGCGGGCGGGGCACCTCACCGAAGCCCGCGTAGCTCGCCGCGCGCACCAGCCGCCCCGAGCGGACCAGCCCGGCGACCTCGGCGTCGGAGACCGCGGCGGTCAGCGTCGCCTCGACCTCGGCGACCGGCAGCTTGCCGCGAGCGCCCGGGTCGGCCTTGGTGGCCAGCGCGACGGCCTCCTTGACCAGCGCGCCGACCGCCTCCCGGCGCTGCCGGGTCAGCTCGCGCAGCGCGTCGCCCTTGAGCTGACGCTGGGCCGACCGCAGCGCGGCGGACAGCTCCACGAGCTGGTCGACCAGCTCGGGCCGGCGGATGGCCAGCAGGTTGACCACCCAGGCCGCCACGGTCGGCTTGCGCAGCTTGCCGATCTGCTTGGCCCGGTCGGTCTGGCCCGCGGCCTTGGCCGCCGCCACGAGCTCGTCGCGGGCGGCGACGAAACCCTCGGGCGGCGCCGTGTAGAGCTCGGCGACGGGATCAGGCATCGACGCTCGTACCCGGG
Source organism: Asanoa siamensis (assembly GCF_016862555.1). GTDB lineage: Bacteria > Actinomycetota > Actinomycetes > Mycobacteriales > Micromonosporaceae > Asanoa > Asanoa siamensis. The sequence goes on from NZ_BONE01000001.1 coordinate 1,727, forward strand.
GCCAAGCGCTGGTAGTCGACCTTGAGCAGGCGGCCGAGGACGCCGTCGATCAGCTTGCCCCCGGCGTCGTTGACGATGCCGTCGTGCAGCGCGAAGGCGCGCCGCGGGGCGACCGCGCGGACGAAGTCGACCGACTCGCTGATCTTCAGCCAGGGCGCCGAGACGGGCACGAAGAGCGTCTCGACCCGGACCCCTTCGGGTACGTCGAACGAGTCGCCCGGGTGGTAGACGGAGTCGTTGACGAGGAACCCGAGGTTGGCGATCCGCGGCAGGTCGGGGTGGATCTCGGCGTGCATGCCGCCGAACGCGCGCACCGGCATCCCGGCGGCCGAGAAGGACTGTCCGGTCTCGACGGTCGTGACGACGTCGCCCAGGGCGCTCAGCTTCGCTGCGGTGTCGGCGTTGGTGTGCACGGTGACGGCGGGCCGCTTGGCCAGCATGTCGGTCAGCGCGTCCACGTCGATGTGGTCCGGGTGCTCGTGGGTGATCAGCACGGCGTCGACACCGTCCAATGCGGTCCGTTCCGTGAAGCCGCCCGGATCGATGACCAGCACGGCTCCGTCCTGCTCGACGCGTACACAGGAATGGCCGAATTTGGTCAGTCGCATCTCGTGACCCCCTGGCTGCCGAATCGTGATGTCCCCTGGCGAGTCTGCCGGAACCGGCGTGCGCACGCCGCACGTCTGACCGACGAACCGCACACGATTCGGAGGGACCGATATGGGCAGCGTACGACGGGGGCGGGTCCTGGCCACGCTCGCGGCCGGTGGGCTCGCGGCCGGCCTGGCCCTGGCCGGATGCTCCGCCAGTGACTCCGGTGATGGCACACAGACCAGCGGCAACGCGGCGCCGGCAGCGGGCGGGCCGGGCTACGCCGGCGCGGACGTGGCCGACATGTCGCAGGCCGGTGGCGAAGAAGGCAAGGCGGCCGAGCAGGCGCCCGGCGCGGCGCCGCAGGCCCCGCAGGCCGCGCAGGCCCAGGCGGGCGGCGCGGGCGGCGTGGATCTCCAGGTCGACCAGCGCCAGATCATCTACAACGGTTCGATCATGGTCCGGGTGGAAAATGTCGAGCGCACCGCCGCCGAGGTCACCTCGCTGGTCACCGGCGCGGGCGGCTTCGTCGGCGGCGACAAGCGCACCGACGACGGCGGCCGGTCCGAGGCGGTCCTCACGCTGCGGGTCCCCGCCAACCGGTTCACCCAGGTCGTCGACGAGATCGCCGGCAAGGGCACCGACGACCGGCGCGAGATCAGCACCCAGGACGTCACCGAGGACGTGGTCGACCTCGACGCCCGGATCGTCACGCAGCGGGCCCGGGTGGAGAGCGCCCGCCGCCTGCTGGCCCAGGCCAAGACGATCAACGACCTGGTCTCCCTGGAGAACGAGTTGGGCAAGCGGGAGGCCGACCTGGCGTCGTTGGAGGGCAAGAAGCGCCGCCTCGACGACCTGACCGCGCTCTCCACGATCACCGCGACGCTGCTCGGCCCCGAGGCACAGGCCCCCGCCCCGCCACCGGAGGAGAGGTCGGGCTTCCTGGGCGGCCTGAGCGCGGGGTGGGACGCCTTCCTGGCGACCGTGGGGGTCGTGCTGACCGTGCTGGGCGCGCTGGTGCCGTGGCTGGTCCTGGCGGGCCTGGGGTTGCTGGTCTACGTCTTCGTGCGCCGCGCCCGCCGCGGGCGGCCGACCGTGGCGCTGGCGGGGCCGGCGATCCCGACCCAACCGGCCGCGGCCGACGAGCCCGCGCGCGACGAGGAGAAGGCTTAGAAGGTGCCGGCGGCGAGGGCCGCGAGTGCGGTGTGCACCATGACGCGTACGCCGTACCCGATGGCCCGCTCGTCGACGTCGAACGTCGACTGGTGGATGTCGGGCTTGACCTCGGCGCCCTGCGGCGTCGTGCCGAGCCGGATCATCGCACCGGGCACCTGCTCGAGATAGAACGCGAAGTCCTCGCCGCCCATGCTGATCTCGGCCTCGACCACCCGGTCGGGGCCGAGCGCGGCGCCCACCGCGCCGGCGACCACCGCGGTGGCCATCCGGTCGTTGATCACGGGCGGCACGCCGCGGGTGTATTTGATGTCGACCTCGGCGCCGGTCGCCGCGACGACGTCGCGGATCAGGCTCGTCACGAGCTCCGGCGCCTCGCGCCAGGCGTCCCGGTTGAGGATCCGGACGGTGCCCTTGAGGTTGGCCTCGGCGGGGATCGCGTTGTAGGCCTCGCCCGCGTGCGCGCGGCCCCAGACCATCGAGACACCGGCACGCGCGTCGACCCGGCGGTCGAGCAGCGACGGCACGTCGACGATCACGCGGCCCATGGCGTGCACCAGGTCGGTGGTCAGGTGCGGCCGCGCGGTGTGCCCGCCCTTGCCGCGCAGGTTGACCTCGATCGTGTCGGCGGCCGCGGTGAACGGGCCGGAACGCACGCCGACCAGGCCGACCGGCAGCTGCGGCGCGCAGTGCAGCGCGTAGATCGCGGCGACGTCCTTGAGCCCGCCGGCCGAGATCACCTCAGGCGCGCCGGACGGGATGCACTCCTCGCCAGGCTGGAACAGCAGCCGGACCCGGCCGGGCAGCTCGTCGCGCTCGGCGAGCTGGGCCAGCGCCAGGCCGGTGCCCAGCAGGATCGTGGTGTGCACGTCGTGGCCACAGGCGTGCGCCACACCGTCGATGGTCGACCGGTAGGGCACGTCCTTGCCGTCGGGCAGCGGCAACGCGTCGAGGTCGGCGCGGAGTGCGATCACCCGGTCGCCCTGGCCCACGTCGCAGATCACGCCGTTGCCCTTGGGTAGCAGCCGCGGGTTGAGGCCGGCGACGGCCAGCTCCCGGGCGACGAGGGACGCGGTCTCGAACTCCTGGTGCGACAGCTCGGGATGAGCGTGGATGTGACGTCGTACGGCTACCAGCTCGGCGCCTCGGGCGGCCAGCCAGCGGTCGAGCTGGCCTGGGAGGGGGTCGGCACCGGGGGGCGTCTCAGGCCATGAGGACGCCATCCCGCTGCCGTTGGGCGGCAGTGTCAACGCACTCGTCACGTGAAAATCTCGATCACTCTGGGCGGAAAGGGACTTGGCTAGCCTAGACCTCCGACGGTGACGCTGCGCAACATCATTATGGTGATGATCGGATAGCGCAGTGTCACGAAAGCCCTGGTGAGAGCGTTCGTCGAGTGGCTGGGACGCGTCGGCGGTCGCATTGAAACCTGCCAACTGTCCCACACCTCCTACAACGCGTGATGGTGGCGGCGGACACGGGCACGCCGCGGATCACGCGGGAAAAGCGGTTATCTGTCGTCAATCTACCCGGCGAAAGGTCACCTTGCCGGGTGAGGCCACTTACGGTGACACGTTCCCGCTCGTGAACGCCGCACAGTTGGTGCGCCAGATCATGGTCGCTCAGCGTAACCGTGCACTGCCTGTGCGAGTTTAACGCACTGTAACAAGCTCGCGATCAGAACCGCTCGACCGGGTGGTAGACACCCCATACCTCGCGAAGGGCGTTGCAAACCTCCCCAACCGTGGCGTACGCCCGCAGGGCCTCGCGCATCGGGTAGAGAACGTTCTCGGTGCCGGCCGCCGCGCTCCTGACCTCGGCCAACGCCGCCTGCACCGCGGCCTCGTCCCGCGACTCCCGGATCGCGGCCAGCCGCTTGGCCTGGGCCGCCTCGATCGCGGGGTCGACCCGCAGCGGCTCGTAGGGCTCCTCCTCGGCGATCGTGTAGCGGTTGAGCCCCACCACGACGCGGGACCCGCTGTCGATCTCCTGGGCGACCCGGTAGGCGGACGTCTCGATCTCGTTCTTCTGGAACCCGGCCTCGATCGCGTCGACGGAGGAGCCGTAGGACGCGACCCGCTCCATCAGCGCCAGCGCCTCGGTCTCGATCTCGTCGGTCATCGCCTCCACGACGTACGAGCCGGCGAACGGGTCGACCGTGGCCGTCAGGTCGGTCTCGTAGGCGAGCACCTGCTGGGTGCGCAGCGCGAGGCGGGCCGCCTTCTCGGTGGGTAGCGCGATCGCCTCGTCGTACGAGTTGGTGTGCAGCGACTGGGTGCCGCCGAGCACCGCGCCGAGGCCCTGCACGGCGACCCGGACGAGGTTGACCTCGGGCTGCTGCGCGGTGAGCTGCACGCCGGCCGTCTGGGTGTGGAACCGCAGCATCATCGACTTCGGGTCCTGCGCGCCGAACTCCTCGCGCATCAGCCGGGCCCAGATCCGCCGGGCGGCGCGGAACTTGGCGACCTCCTCGAGCAGCGTCGTGCGGGCGACGAAGAAGAACGACAGGCGGGGGGCGAAGTCGTCGACGGCGAGGCCGGCCGCGATCGCCGCGCGTACGTAGTCGACGCCGTTGGCCAGCGTGAACGCGATCTCCTGCACGGGCGTCGCGCCGGCCTCCGCCATGTGGTAGCCGGAGATGGAGATGGTGTTCCACTTGGGCACTTCCCGGCGGCAGTACGCGAAGGTGTCGGCGACCAGCCGCAACGACGGCTTCGGCGGGAAGATGTAGGTGCCGCGCGCGATGTATTCCTTGAGGATGTCGTTCTGGATCGTGCCGTTGAGCGCGCTGCCCGGGATGCCGGCCTCTTCCGCCACGAGCTGGTAGAGCAGCAGCAGCACCGAGCCCGGCGCGTTGATCGTCATCGACGTCGACACCTTGTCGAGCGGGATGCCGTCGAAGAGCGTCTTCATGTCGGCGAGCGAGTCGATCGCGACGCCGACCTTGCCGACCTCGCCGTGCGCGACCGGGTCGTCGGAGTCGTAGCCCATCTGCGTCGGCAGGTCGAACGCCACCGACAGGCCCATCGTGCCGTGCTCGAGGAGCTGGTGGTAGCGGGCGTTGGACTCGGTCGCGGTGCCGAAGCCGGCGTACTGGCGCATGGTCCACGGGCGCGACGTGTACATGGTCGGATACACGCCACGGGTGTACGGGTATTCGCCCGGACGGCCGACCCGCTTGTCGCTGTCGCCGGGAAGGTCCGACTGGTCGTAGACCGGCTTCACCGGAAAACCCGACTCCGTCTTTCGCTGCGCCATTAACGAATCCTAAGTCCCGGCCCCGGGCATCGTGCGTGAGGCATCGGGCACAGACGGTTCGGGTCTTTCGTACCCACCGTCGATGATCCATCACAACAGGTGATGCGGTTTCCCTTATTCGGCCGCCTCCCTCAAGATAGGGAGGTTGGTAACTGGCCCTCGACCCCCCGGCGGCTTTTCAGTGACTCAGATTCCGACGTGGAGCAGCTCCGCCACCTCCGGATCCAACAGCCCAGCCTCCAGCGGCTCCTCCACAGCCGTCTCGGGGAGTCGGGCGGCTCCCGGGACCGTCATCGGAGGTCGCTACTCGCTCCGGGCCGCGGTCGGCCACGGCGGCATGGGCACCGTCTGGCGCGCCAGTGACGTCCTGCTCCGCCGGGACGTCGCCGTCAAGGAGGTCGTGCTCCCGCCGGGCCTCGCGCCCAGCGACCGCGACGCCATGTACGAGCGCACCATGCGCGAGGCACGGGCCGCCGCCGCGCTGCAGCACCCGTCCGTCGTGCAGGTCTACGACGTGGTGCAGGAGAACGGTCGACCGTGGATCGTGATGGAGCTGCTGGACGCGCGCAGCCTCGCCGACATGGTGATCGAGGACGGCCCGGTCGCGCCGCGCGCCGTCGCGAAGATCGGCATCGCCCTGCTCGGCGCGCTGGAGATCGCGCACGCCAACGGGGTGCTGCACCGCGACGTCAAGCCCGCCAACGTGCTCATCTGCAACGACGGGCGGTGCGTGCTCACCGACTTCGGTGTCGCCCGGATGCCCACCGACGTGCAGCTCACGACGCCGGGCATGGTGCTCGGCTCCCCGCACTTCATCTCGCCCGAGCGGGCGATGGGCCAGGACTTCGGCCCGCCCAGCGACCTCTTCTCGCTCGGCGTGACGCTCTACACCGCGATCGAGGGCCGGCCGCCGTTCGACCGGGGCGACCCGATCGAGACCATGCACGCCGTCGTCGAGGACCCGCCGGCCCCGACCACCCGGGCCGGTGTGCTCAACGACGTGCTGATGGGCCTGCTCGAGAAGGACCCGGCGCGCCGCTACGACGTGGCCACCGCCCGCGGCATGATCCGCGAGCTGCTCGCCGGGCCGTTGGTCAACAAGGCGCCCGTGCACATGATGACCGACCCGTACGCGGTCGTGCCGGCGCAGCGCTCGCCGTGGCAGCCGGTCACGCCGCCGCAGCAGTCGCAGGAACGGCCGTCCGGGCAGATCGGCGGCCGGGCCATGCTGGCGCCGGGCGAGTCGCTGCACGACCGGCTGGCCGCGGGTCACGGCGGCGGACCGCTGCCGCCGGCCGGTGGGCCGCTGCAGACGCCGACCGGGCAGATGCCCGCCCCGAGCTGGGGCGCGCCCAAGCCGGCGCCGGCCGCGTCCGGGCTCGCCGGCCTCAAGCGGCGCGGCGGCGACCTGGTCGACACCGTCAAGGGCTGGCCGCGCAGGCTCCAACTCGGCGCCGCCGGCGGCCTCGCGGTCGTGCTGGTGCTGATCGGCGTCTTCGCGTTCCGCGGCGGTGACGATCCCATCGACACCACGCCGGTGCAGGCCGGTGGGCCGACCGGGGCGCCGGCCGCGGCCGACTTCCCCACCCAGCAGCACGCCGAGCGCGGCGTCACCGTCAACGTGCCCAAGGGCTGGAAGAAGGCGGGCGGCGGCAAGTCGGTCTACTTCGACTACATCGACCCGGAGGACGCCGGCCGCAAGGTGCGCATCCTCGTCGAGGACGTGAGCACCAAGGCGACGCCGACGGGGTTCCTGGGTGCCGCGGAGCGCGGGCTCAAGGGCAACAGCAAGTCCTGCCCCAAGCCGTACGAGCGGGTCGACCTGCGCGAGGGCGAGATCGGCGGCCGGGTCTCCGCCGAGCTCGAATACACCTGTGGCGCCGACGCGAGCCAGCGGCACGGTGTCTGGGGCGCGGTGGTCAAGGACGGCAAGGCCTATTCGTTCTTCCTGACCAGCACCGAGGACAACTTCGCGGCCAGCAAGTCGATCTTCGACGAGATGGTCCGCTCGTTCGCGCTCACCGCGAGCTAGGCCGGCTGGTGCCCCTGGGGGCCGCACGTGCTATCAAAACGGGATGACTGACCTCGAGGACCTGACGGCCCGGGCGCGGGCCTGGCTGGCCGACGATCCGGACGAGACGAGCCGGGCCGAGCTGTCCCGGGTGCTCGACGGGCTGCCCGGCACCGCCGACGACCTGGCCGACCGGTTCGCCGGGCCGCTGACGTTCGGCACCGCCGGGCTGCGCGGCCCGCTGCGGGCCGGCCCGAACGGGATGAACCTCGCGGTGGTCACCCAGGCCGCGGCCGGGCTCGTCGGCTGGCTCGCCGCCCGCGGTGGCACGGGCCCGCTGGTCATCGGGTACGACGCGCGGCACGGCTCGAAGGAGTTCGCGGAGCGCACCGCCCGGGTGGCCACCGGTGCGGGGCGGGAGGCGATGCTGCTGCCCCGCCCGCTGCCGACGCCGGTGCTGGCGTACGCGGTGCGCAAGCTGGGCGCGGCGGCCGGCGTGATGGTGACCGCGAGCCACAACCCGCCGCAGGACAACGGCTACAAGGTCTATCTCGGCGAGTCGCTGGGCGGCGAGTTGGGCGCGGGCGCGCAGATCGTGCCGCCGGCCGACGTCGAGATCTCGGCCGCCATCGCGGCTGTCGGGCGGCTGTCGACCGTACCCCTGGGCGATCTGGGTGTGGTCCTGGACGACGACATTGTCGAGTCCTATGTGGAAGCCGCGGCGACGGTCGTCGACCCGGACGGGCCGCGCGACCTCGCGGTGGCGTACACGCCGCTGCACGGTGTCGGCGCGACCACGCTGGCGGCGGCGTTCGCCCACGCCGGTTTCGCCCGCCCGCACCTCGTCGCCGAGCAGGCCGAGCCGGACCCGCTGTTCCCGACCGTGGCGTTCCCGAACCCGGAGGAGCCCGGCGCGATCGACCGGGTGATCGAGCTGGCGACGGTGACGGGTGCCGACATCGCGATCGCGAACGACCCCGACGCCGACCGGTGCGCGGTGGCGATCCCGGGGCCGCAGGGCTGGCGGATGCTGCGCGGTGACGAGGTCGGCGTGCTGCTCGCCGACCACCTGCAGCGGCGTGGGGTGGCCGGGCGCTACGCGACGACGATCGTGTCGTCGTCGTTGCTGTCGGAGCTGTGCGCGCGGCGTGGTGTGCCCTACGGCGCGACGCTGACGGGCTTCAAGTGGATCGTGCGGGCCGGAGCCGATCTGGCGTACGGCTACGAGGAGGCGCTGGGCTACTGCGTGGCGCCATCGCTGGTGCGCGACAAGGACGGCATCACGGCGGCGCTGCTGGTGGCCGAGCTCGCGGCGGGGTTGAAGGCGTCGCTGCGGACGATCGGCGACCGGCTCGACGAGATCGCCGCGGAGTTCGGCGTGTACGCGACCGACCAGCTCTCCGTCCGGGTCGACGACCTGTCGGAGATCGACACGGCGATGGCGTACATCCGGACGAAGACGCCGGGGTCGCTGCTCGACGACGCGGTGATCTCGGTCGAGGACCTGGCGCCGGAGAACGACGTGCTGATCCTGCGCACCGAGTCGGCCCGGGTGGTGGTCCGGCCGTCGGGCACGGAGCCCAAGCTCAAGGCGTACCTGGAAGTGGTCGAACCGGTCGTGGACGGCGACGTGGCAGCGGCGCGGGAGCGCGCGGCGGCGTCGGTCCGGGCCCTGCGCACCGAGACGGCGGCGGCGCTCGGGATCTGGTGACCCGCTACCGGACGCGCCAGACCCAGGCGCCGCCGACGTCGTCCGGGATCTCGCCGGTCAGCTCGGTCACCAGGAAGCGGAGCTGGCCGGCGTTGGTCTCGGTCTGCGGCAGGACGAGCGCGTCGGCGCGCCAGAACGCCAGGTCGTCCTGGAACTTGGCACGGGTCTCGTCGGTGACGGGCGGCAGGTCGCCGCTGCGCGCGGTCTGGTCGAACAGCGCGCCGGTGAACCGGGTGGGCGCGTTGAAGATCGCGCGGTTGTCGTCGCCTTCGGTGGCCGGGCCGAGGAAGTAGCCGCCGGCGATGGCGAAGCCGATCTGGGCCTGGGCGGCCCAGCGCATGCCGTCCAGGTAGATGTTGTCGGTGACGGGGACGAAGACGAGCGAGCGGCCGTCGCTGGCGTAGTCGCGCCAGAGTCCCTGGGTCACGAACGCGGGCGTCTCGGGGACGTCGGTGGTGGGGATCTGGCGCGGGGCCAGCGGGACGAGCGCGCCGAGGATCGCGGCGGCGGTGACGACGCGCAGGGCGATCGCGGTCGGGGGTCGGCGGCTGCGCGCGAACGTGAGGATCTGGTCGGCGCCGAGGGCGAGCAGGGCGGCGGCGACCGGGACGACGATCAGCGACAGCCGGGTGGGCACGACGGAGTTGAAGATCGGCAGGTTCTCGAGCCAGCGCCAGGGTCCGTCGACGCCGGTGTCGTCCCGGTTCACGGTGATGTTCGGCCCGAGGGAAAGGGCGACGAACACGAGGCCGGTGACGAGGAGGGCCCAGGTGACCTTGCGGCGCCAGGTGAGCCCGACGGCGATCAGGCACATGATCAGCAAGGGCCAGCCCAGGAAGCTGTTCTCCTCGGCCGGGCCCTGGGTGAGGTTCTCGGCGCCGGCGGTGCTGCCGGCGATGGAGAGGCGGGCGAAGGCGGGGTAGGCGGCGAGGTCGGTGCTGACGTCCTTCACCGCGGTGGGTACGCCTTGGTAGCTCTGGGGGCCGAAGAACTGGACCCAGAGCGGGTAGCCGAGGAGCAGTGCCGCCAGCACGACGGCGACGGCGAGGCCGCCGAGGAAGCTGGGGATCTGCGTTTTTATCGCCTTGGGCTTCGCCAGCGTGTAGGCGAGCACGAAGATCAAGAGGCCGAGGGCGGTGTAGAGGAGGACCTCCTCGTTGACGAAGGCCTGGTAGGTGACGAGCAGGCCGAGCCAGATTCCCCGCTTGATGGCGTGGCCGGGGCGGGCGAGCTTGATGGTCGCGACGACGAGCCAGGGCACGACGAACTGGGCGGTCCAGTTGATGTGCCCCTGGGCGTGGCTGATCAGGCCGGGCGCGAACCCACAGAGCGCGCCGGCGGCGAACGCGACGAGCCGGTTGTCGACGAGGTGGCGGCTGAACACCCAGTACCACCCGAACGCGGTCCCGGCGAGACCGATCACCAGCAGGAAGGCGAACGTGGTCTGCGGCCCCCAGAGGAGGGTCATCCAGGAGGTCGGGATGCCCAGGCCGAGCACGCTGGTGTTGGCCATGAGATTGACGCCGTCGGGCATGTTGAGCGCTTTGGTCGTGAAGGGATAGATCCCGTGCTCGGCGACCTGCGCACCGTGGGCGAGGACCCACTGGAAGAAGACGTGGTCCTGCGGGTTGACGGCGGGGGTGGCCTGCCCGAGATCGACCCAGAACCGCCCGGTCACGGCAAAGGCGGCGCCGAGATAAAGCAGAGCGACGCCAACGCTGACCGCCACCCCGACCCACGACCGCACAACCCGCTGCGCCGCCTCCGACGGCCCGGGCGAGACCGGTTCCCCAACAGCGGCGGCCACGATTCCACAGCGTAGTGGGGTGGTCGCTCTCCGAGGTCTCTCTTCGCTCGCCTACTCAGCGAGTCGACAGTTCGACAACCCAGCTACGACCGTTCGCCGAACTCACATCACTGGCCACTGCCCCGGCAGGCCGCTGCCAGAGAGTCCTGCTGCCGGCGGCGGGGCGGGCGCTGCGAGGCGGTCACGGCGGACCGCGTCTGGTTGCGGCTCGCTCTGCCTTTGGACTAGTGCGTTACCGGGCGGGGGGTGCCGAGGGCCGCCTGGATGGCCTTGCCCAGGGCGATGACCACCAGGGCGACCGACGGGCGGACCGTCGACTGGTCCAGGCTTACGCCGCCGCTGAAGCCGGCGCCGCTGGCTATGCGTTCCAGCTTCTCGTGGGCCGAGGCCGCTTCCTCGCCGGTCAGGCCCAGTGCCGCCTCCATGCGGGTGGCGGCGATCAGCGTCGCGAGGGCGGCCGTGCGCTCGTCGGGGGCGCCTTCGCCGGCCAGGGCCGCCGCCAGGCGGGCCCGGGTCTCGTCCTCGACCGAACCGTCGACCGACGGGTACCGGTGGACGTGGATGAACTCCAGCTCCACCTCGTCGACGTCGCGGATCACGCCGCGGGTGACCAGGTCGGACAGGATGCGGTCGCGGAGGCCGTGGCGCAGGCGCTGCACCCACGACGCCGGCGTGTGCGGCACGTTCGAGTCGATCTTGGCCAGCACCTCGTCGGCCACCGGGACCCCCGTCGGGGTGGCGTCGACCACGACGAGGTTGCCGTCCGAGTAGGCGACCCGGCCCGCGAGGGCCAGCTCCACCAGCACCGCCGCGGCCATGCCGAGGTCGAGCCCGATCCGCGAACCGGTCGCTTTTCCGGACTCGTTGTCGTATGCGAGCAGCAGAAGCTCCTCGGCGATGGGAACAGTGGTCATGGCCCGGAACGGTAGCCGCTCCGCGCCCGCGTCGCACTCACCGGTCGCCCATGCGTCAAAATCGGGGCATTCCACCGAACTGCCGGTCACCGGCGTCGCCTAGGCCAGGAACGATGTACATCTTGTCGTTGAGCTGCTGGTCGATCGAGGCCGTCACCAGACGTAGCGGGAGCCCGGACCGCTCCAGGCGGGCGATGCCCTCCGGGGCCGCCAGGACGCAGATGACCGTGATGTCGGTGCAGCCGCGGTCGGCGAGCAGGCGGCAGCAGTGCTCCAGTGAGCCGCCGGTGGCCAGCATCGGGTCGAGCACGAGCACCGGGATGCCGGACAGGTCAGCGGGCAGTGACTCCAGGTAGGCACGCGGCTCGAACGTCTCCTCGTCGCGGGCCAGCCCGACGAAGCCCATCGACGACTCGGGTAGCAGCGCCAGGGCCGAATCGGCCATGCCCAGGCCGGCGCGGAGGACGGGGACGAGCAGCGGCGGGTTGGCCAGCCGGATGCCCTCGGTCGGCGCGACCGGGGTATCGATCGGGTAACGCTCGGCCGGGAAGGCGCGGGCGGCCTCGTACACCAGCATGGTGGTGAGCTCGTGCAGTGCGGCCCGGAAGCTGCCGGGCTCGGTGCTCTTCTCCCGCATCGCCGTCAGGCGGGTCGCGGCGAGGGGGTGATTGACCACTTGTACGTCCACGGTTCGTCAACGTACAGGTAGGGGGATGTCTGTGTACCGGCCTGTGGACAGCCGTGGGGCCTGTGGATAACCGAATGGCCCTCGGCAGCACCCGTACACTCGTCCGCATGACAGCGACGACGGCGTCGGACCTGTCCTCAGTAACAAGTTCCGACGCGGCCCTTCGGGCATTTCTGCACGGTCTGCCCGGGGTCGACCAGGTTGGCGCGGAGCAGCGCGCCGCGATGCTCGGCACCCGGTCGATCAAGACGACCGCCAAGGCCTGGGCGATCGACCTGGCGATCCGCATGGTCGACCTGACCACGCTGGAGGGCGCCGACACCCCCGGCAAGGTCCGCGCGCTGTGTGCGAAGGCCCGGCGGCCCGACCCGGCCGACCCGACCTGCCCGCCGGTGGCCGCGATCTGTGTCTACCCGGCGATGGTTCCGGTGGCCGTCGAGGCGCTGGCCGGCTCGGGCATCCACACCGCCAGCGTCGCGACCGCGTTCCCGTCCGGTCAGGCGCCGCTCGAGGTCAAGCTCGCCGACACCAGGGCCGCCGTGGCCGCGGGTGCCGACGAAATCGACATGGTGATCAACCGGGGCGCCTTCCTCTCCGGTCGCTACCTCGAGGTCTTCGAGGAGATCGCCGCGGTCAAGCAGGCCTGCGGCGACGCCCATCTCAAGGTCATCCTGGAGACCGGCGAGCTCGCGACCTACGACAACGTCCGCCGGGCCTCCTGGATCGGCATGCTGGCCGGCGGCGACTTCATCAAGACCTCGACCGGCAAGGTCCCGGTCGCGGCGACGCTCCCGGTGACGCTGGTGATGCTCGAGGCGGTGCGCGACTTCCGCGACCTGACCGGGCGCCAGGTCGGCGTCAAGCCCGCCGGCGGCATCCGCACCACCAAGGACGCCGTCAAATACCTGGTGCTGGTCAACGAGACGGCCGGCGACGACTGGCTCGACCCCGACTGGTTCCGGTTCGGCGCCTCGACGCTGCTCAACGACCTGCTCATGCAGCGCACCAAGCTCACGACCGGGGTCTACTCCGGTCCCGACTACTTCACGCTGGACTGACGATGTTCGAATACGCCCCCGCCCCCGAGTCCCGCGCGGTCGTCGACATCAAGGCGTCGTACGGCCTGTTCATCGACGGCGCGTTCAGCGACCCCGCCGACGGTGCCTCCTTCAAGACGATCAACCCGGCTTCCGAAGAGGTCCTCTCCGAGGTCGCGGAGGGTGGCCCCGCCGACGTCGACCGCGCGGTGGCGGCGGCCCGCAAGGCCTACGACAAGGTCTGGTCCCGCATGCCGGGCCGCGATCGGGCCAAATACCTCTACCGGATCGCCCGCATCATCCAGGAGCGCGGGCGCGAGCTCGCCGTCCTCGAGTCGCTCGACAACGGCAAGCCGATCCGCGAGTCCCGCGACGTCGACATCCCGCTCGTCGCGGCGCACTTCTTCTACTACGCGGGCTGGGCCGACAAGCTGCCCTACGCGGGCTTCGGTCCGGCGCCGCGCCCGCTCGGCGTCGCCGCCCAGGTGATCCCGTGGAACTTCCCGCTGCTCATGCTCGCCTGGAAGATCGCGCCGGCGCTGGCCGCCGGCAACACGGTGGTGCTCAAGCCGGCCGAGACGACGCCGCTCACGGCCCTGCTGTTCGCCGAGATCTGCCAGCAGGCCGACCTGCCGCCGGGCGTGGTCAACATCGTGACCGGCGCCGGCGACACCGGCCGCGCGCTGGTCGAGCACGCCGGCGTCGACAAGATCGCGTTCACCGGCTCGACCGAGGTCGGCAAGGCGATCGCGCGGTCGGCGGCCGGCTCGCGCAAGAAGGTCACGCTGGAACTCGGCGGCAAGGCCGCCAACGTGCTCTTCGAGGACGCGCCGATCGACCAGGCGGTCGAGGGCATCGTCAACGGCATTTTCTTCAACCAGGGCCATGTGTGCTGCGCGGGTTCGCGGCTGCTCGTGCAGGAGTCGGTCTACGAGCCGGTGCTGGCCTCGCTCAAGCGGCGGATGGCCCGGCTCCGGGTCGGCGACCCGCTCGACAAGAACACCGACATCGGCGCGATCAACTCGGCGGCCCAGCTCGAGCGGATCCGCACGCTGTCCGACATCGGCGGCGAAGAGGGCGCCGAGCGCTGGTCGCCGCCGTGCGACCTGCCGGACAACGGCTTCTGGTTCGCGCCGACCATCTTCACCGGGGTCACCCAGGCCCACCGCATCGCGCGCGAGGAGATCTTCGGGCCGGTGCTCTCGGTGCTGACCTTCCGCACGCCCGCCGAGGCGGTGGAGAAGGCCAACAACACGCCCTACGGCCTGTCCGCCGGGGTCTGGACCGAGAAGGGTTCCCGGATCCTGTGGATGGCCGACCGACTACGCGCCGGCGTGGTCTGGGCCAACACGTTCAACAAGTTCGACCCGACGTCGCCGTTCGGCGGCTACAAGGAGTCCGGCTACGGCCGCGAGGGCGGTCGCCACGGGCTGGAGGCATATCTCGATGTCTGAGGCACGCGTGGCGGTCCGCAAGACCTACAAACTGTTCATCGGCGGCAAGTTCCCGCGCAGCGAGTCCGGCCGCTCCTACATCGCACAGGACGCCAACGTGGCCCTGGCTTCCCGCAAAGACGTCCGCGACGCCGTCGTCGCCGCCCGCGCCGCGGTCAAGGGCTGGTCGGGTGCGACCGCATACAACCGCGGCCAGATCCTCTACCGCGTGGCCGAGATGCTCGAAGGCCGCCGCGACCAGTTCGTCGGCCTCGGCCTGTCGGCGGGCGAGGTCGACGAGGCCATCGACCGCTGGGTCTGGTACGCGGGCTGGTCAGACAAGATCACCCAGGTGTACGGCGGCGCCAACCCGGTCGCCGGCCCCTACTTCAACCTGTCCGCGCCCGAGCCGACGGGCGTGGTCGGCCTGGCCGCGCCGCCGTCCTTCCTGGGCCTGGTCAGCGTCATCGCCCCGGCCATCGTCACGGGCAACACGGCGATCGTCCTGGCCGCCAAGGACGCCCCGCTCGCGGCCGTCACCCTGGCCGAGGTGCTGGCCACCTCCGACCTACCCGGCGGGGTCGTCAACATCCTGACGGGCGACCCGGCCGAAACCGCACCGTGGCTGGCCGCCCACATGGACGTCAACGCCATCGACCTGACCGCGGTCACCGACCCGGCCCTGGCCACGTCGTTGGAGGAAGCGGCCGCGGGCAACCTGAAGCGCGTCCTCCGCCCGCCACTGACGGCACCGGACTGGTCCGCGGACCCGGGCCTGACCCGCATGACGGCCTACCTGGAGACCAAGACGGTCTGGCACCCGAAGGGCATCTGACGCAGGCCCGGCCCGGGTGATGGCGCGGCACGGGGCGCACCCGGCCACGACACGAGCCAGCCGCGCGCCCGCAGCGGCACCGCGCCCACGGCGGCCGCGCAGCGGCACCGCGCCCACGGCGGCCACGCAGCCGCCCTCCCGCGGCGGCCGCGACCGTTCGGGCCACCACGCCTACCGCGGTGCGTGGCGGCCACGCCGACCGTGGCCGCTGAACGACCGTCGCACCACAACCGCCCGCGCCCACCGCAACCGCCACCGGGGCGTGGCGGCGCGTGCCTGGCCGCGCCGACCGTGGCCGCTGAAACGACCGTCGCCACCACAACCGCCCGCGCCCAGCGCAGCCGCCCCCGCGGCGTGGCGGTGCGGCGGCGGCCGCCGACCGTAAACGCTGAAGCGACCGTGGCGACCACAACCGCCCGCGCCCAGCGCAGCCGCCACCGCGGCGTGGCGGCGCGTGCCTGGCCGCGCCGACCGTAGCCGCCACCGCGGCGTGGCGGTGCGTGCCTGGCCGCGCCGACCGTAGCCGCTGGAACGACCGTCGCCACCACAACCGCCCGCTGCGGCCGCCGCGGCGGCGTGGCGGCCGTGCCAGCCGTGGCCGCCGAAGCGGAAAAGCTACTCGTCGCTGGCAGGCCCGGGCGTTGTGCGGGTGCGGGCCGCGGTGATTTCGGGTGCGTGCTCCACCGCCCACTCGCCGAGGGCGATTACCAGCGGTAGGAGGGAGCGGCCCAGGTCGGTCAGGGCGTACTCCACCCGCTCCGGGGTTTCGCGGCGGCTCACCAGACCGTCGCCCTCCAGGGTGCGCAGTGTGCGGGTGAGGATGCGGCGGCTCAGGTCGTGGATCGTGCGGTCCAGTTCGTTGAAGCCGTACGGGCCCGTGCTCAGCAGCGCCAGGACCAGCACGCTCCATTTTTCGCCTACGCGGCGCAGCACGTCGGTGGCCGGGCAGGCGGCTCGGTCGGTCGCCGTGACGGGTAGTGGGATCACCGGTGACATCGATGTGCCTTCTTTCCGTCGCGCGGGCGGGCGCACAGGATTCGAGTATGCGCACTGTGGTGATCGCGGGCGGTACGCGTGGCATCGGTGGAGCCCTGGCCGCGCGGCTGCGGGCGGCCGGAGACACGGTGGTCGCCATCGGCAGTGCCGACGCCGACCTCAGCTCCATCCGGCAGACGACCGACCTCGTCGGCCGGCTCCCCCAGCGGATCGACGCGCTCGTCCTGGCCGCCGGGCGGTTCAGCCAGCGGCGCGTCGTGACCGACGAAGGGCTGGAGCAGACCTTCGCCATCGGCGTGGTGAGCCGCTACCTCCTCGCGGAGCGGCTGCGGCCCGCCCTGGAGGCGGCCAGGACACCGGTCGTGCTCAACCTCAGCGGTACGGGCGGCATCCCGGCCGGGCGCATCCACTGGGACGACCTGCAACTCGAGCGCGGCTACACGATGTTCAAGGCGACCATGCAGGGCGCCCGGGCCCTCGACCTGCTCGGGGTGAGCTTCGCCGCGCGGGCGGGCCGGGTGCGCTACGTCCTCTACAACCCCTTGCTGGTCAACAGCGGCATGCACCGCCAACTCCGCCAACCCCTGCGCGCCCTCACCGGCGCCGCCGCAGCCGCCTTCGGTGCCACGACCTGCGCGATGGCCGAGCGGCTCGCGAACGTGTTGGACAACCCGCCCGACAAGCCGTTGACCGCGTACCGCCGGGGCGCGACCGTGCGCCTGACCCGCCCCGAGTTCGACCCCGAGGCCGCCGCCCGGCTCGACTCCGTCCTGTCGGCCCTGGTCCGCCGCCGGTAGCTGAGAAACGACCCCGCCGACCAGATGGAGGGATAGACGGGCGCGAAAGCGGATCTAGGATGACCGCCGTGGCAGGAGGTCGGGTCGTCGGCGTTACGGTCGCCATCCTGCTTGCCGCCGGTGGGGTCGTCGCCTACGGCGTCGACTCCGCGCTCGGGCTCAGCCACGCCGACGCTGACGTGCCCGTCGAGGCGACCAACCTCGCCCTCCGACCGCAGCCCGCGGCCGACGCTCCGACCATCGACGCCATCGCCGTCCCCGACGACCGCCTGATCGCCCGCGCCGCCGCGTCAGTCGCCGACGCGCTCGTCGCACGCGGCCGGCCCCGCCCCGCGATCGGCCACGATCACCCGAAGGCCCGCCTCCGGGCGCGGGTCGTCCTCCAGCCGGGAGCCGAGTCGCCCGAAAGCTATCGGCTGACCAACAGCGCCGACGGCATCACCGTCGAAGGCGCCTCCGCCCAGGGGACCGCAGCCGGGCTCTACGCGGTTGCCGACCGGATCCGGTCCGGTGCCGCCATCCCGGCCAACGAGGTCGTCACCCCGCGCGTCCCCCTGCGGCTGACCGACGCCGGCTCCGTCGGACGCGAAGCGGATCCCGCGGCCTTCCGCGGCGGCACCGACTACTCCCTCAACACCGACATCGTCGGCGGCGCGCTGCTGCCCGGCGCGCCCTGGGTCGACGCCGCGGCTGCCGACCGGATTGGAAACCAGTTCCGGCAGTTCGTCGACCACGCCGTCGCCCAGGGATACAACGGCATCGTCGTCCCGGGCTTCCTCGAGTACGTGACCTTCGCCGGCCTCGACGTCTACGACGACGCAGACCGGGCTCGGAACGAAGCCCTCGTGACCGCCTTCGCGCCGATCTTCGCGTACGCCGCCGACAACGGCATGCGGGTCTACTTCCTCACCGACATGCTCGCGCTCTCACCGCCACTCGAGCGCTACCTCGAACAGACCACCGGCGGCCTCGACGTCACCGACGAGCGGCTCTGGGCCGTCTACCAGCACGGCCTCGACGAGCTCTTCGACCGCATGCCGTACGCCAGCGGTCTGATGATCCGTGTCGGTGAGGGCGGCGCCGTCTACAAGCAGCGCGGCTGGGACTACGAGTCGCGGCTCGCCGTCACCACCCCCGCGGCCGTCCGGGCGATGTTGACCGCGCTGCTGCGAACCGCCGGCCAGCACGACAAGGACATCATCTTCCGCTCCTGGACCGTCGGCGTCGGCGCCGTCGGCGACCTGCACACCAACCCCGCCTCGTACGACGAGGTCCTGAGCGACCTCGACGATCCCCACCTGATCGTCTCCACCAAGTACACCGCCGGCGACTTCTACAGCCACCTCCCGCTCAACCCCACGATGAGCAGGGGCAGCCAGCGCCGGATCGTCGAGTTCCAGGCGCGCCGCGAGTTCGAGGCGTTCGGTGCCCTGCCCAACGACCTGACGGCCCTCCACCAGCAGGCGCTGCGGCACTTCCTCGACACCAACCCGCACGTCGAGGGCATCTGGACCTGGACCCAGGACGGCGGCCCCCTGCGCGCCGGCCCGATGTCGCTCTACCTGAGAACCGGCTTCTGGCAGATCTACGACCTCAACGCGTACGCCGCCGCCCGGCTCGCCTGGCAGCCCGGGACGCCGGCCGAGCACATCACCCGCGACTGGATCCACCAGACCCTCAGCACGGACCCCGTCACCGCCGACCGGATCGCCGGGATGTTCGCCCGCAGCCGCGCCGCGATCACCGAAGGCCTCTACATCGGGCCGTACGCGGACAAGAGCGTCAAGGCCCTCGGCCTCGAACCGCCGCCGATGATGTGGATCTTCGAGTGGGACATCGTCACCGGCGACTCGGCCGCGATCGACA
Source organism: Asanoa siamensis (assembly GCF_016862555.1). Lineage (GTDB taxonomy): Bacteria > Actinomycetota > Actinomycetes > Mycobacteriales > Micromonosporaceae > Asanoa > Asanoa siamensis. The sequence goes on from NZ_BONE01000001.1 coordinate 20,844, forward strand.
GCATCTACGCGGTCAGCCGCGACCGGCTCGACGAGGCGATCGCCGACGGGGAGCGCGCCGTCGCGCTGGCCACCGAGATGCGCGACCTGATCACCGGAACCGACCCCGCGACCTGGCGCGACCCGGCGCTGCGCCAACACCTGGTCGACACCCTCGACTACCAGGTCGACCTCTTCACGACGCTGGCCGCCTACCGCACCACCGTCCTGCGCCACGCGCAATGGCTCGACACGGGCAGCCGACAGGCACAAGAACAGGAGCGACAGGCCCGCGCCGCGTACGAGGAGAGCCGAACCCGGCACCTGGCCCGGTACGGCGCCGACCTCGACCTGCCCGCCTACAACTTCACGGCCGCCGACCTGGGCCTCGACCGCTCCGCACGGGACCAGGCGATGGCCTGGCTCGCCCGGATCCTGCTCGCCGGCGTCCTGCTCGTCCTGCTGCTCGGCGCCACCGGCCGCAGCGCCACCTGCCGGGCCCTCTGGCTCGGTGCGACCCGCCCCTGGAAAGCCCCCGACGCGACCACACCGGCGCTCCTCGCGATCCCCGCCGCGGCCCTGCTCGCGAGCCGCCTCGCGTACACCTGGTTCGCAGCCCCCGCCCACATCGCGCTGACCCTCACCGCCTGGCTGCTCTTCGCCGTGGCGGTCCGGCTGATCTCCGGCCGGAACCGGGCGTGGGCCGTGGTCGGCGGCGTGGCCCTGATCCGGACCGCGCTGCTCCTCGCCGTCCTCAGCGTCCGTGGCCCGGGCCACTACTGGCTCCAGTTCTGGACCGCCCCGACCGCCCGCGCGGTCTACATCACGGTCGCCTTCGCCGCGTTCTGCTGGCTCTTCGTCGCCACGGCCCTGGCCTGCGGCGCCCGGGCCACGATCATGGCCGCCGGTGGCGCGCTCGCCGTGCTGGCCGGCGCCGTCGCCGCGATCGGCCTCGAACCGGCGCTGACGATCTGGAACGACCAACTCGCGCTGCTCCCCTGGGGCCTGTCGCGGATCCTCGGCATCACGGTCTACCTCGGCATCCCGCCGAGCCTGCCGGCCATCGCGGCCGGGACCGGCGCGATCGCCGCGACCGCGGCGGCCCTGGGCCGACGCCGACCTACTACGCCGGGTAGGATCGACGCGTGACGCGGTTGGGAGAGCTCGAGCGGGCGGTGATGGACGTCCTCTGGGACCGTTCCGGCCCGGCCACGGTCCGCGAGGTCGTCGACGCCCTGGACGGACGTGACCTCGCCTACACCACCGTGATGACGGTGCTCGACCGGCTCGCCGGCAAGGGCATGGTCGAGCGCGAGCGGCACGGCCGGGCCTGGAGCTACCTGCCGGCGGCGGGCCGCGACGCGTACATCGCCCAGCTCATGCTCGATGCCCTCGACCTCGCCGGCGAGCGGGACGCGGCGCTCGTGCGGTTCGCCCGCTCGGTGACCGGCGACGAGGCCGACGTGCTGCGGGCCGCCCTCGAAGCCGGCGGCACGACAACCGGCGGCGGCACGCCCAGCGGCAAGTCGCGAGACAAGGCCTGACCGATGCTCTACACCGCACACTTCGGCGCGGCGGTGCTGGGCTGTTACCTGATCGCCCTGGCGATGCTCCGGTCGCGCTGGCCGGCCTCCTCACCGACCATCGCGATCCTCTGCTGGCAGGGCGTCGGCCTCGCGGTCGGCCTGTCGGCCATCGGCATCCCGCTCTCGATCGGCCTCGCGCCCTACGCGGAGCCGCCGGGCACCTCGCTGCGCCTCCTCGCCGAGGACCTGGCCGGCGGCCGCCTCCCGGCCGAGCTCGGCGTCGGCCACCTCGCGCTGATCAGCGTCGGCCTCGGTGTCGGCGCCGTGCTGTTCTGGTCGACCGGCTCGAGCCTGCGGCACGCGTTCCGGGCCCGGCAGCGCCAGCGTGACCTGCTCGCCCTGGTCGCCCGGGCCGACCCGGCCGCGCCGGGCGCGCTGGTGCTGGACCACCCGAGCGCCACGGCCTACTGCGTGCCCGGCCTGCGCCCGCGCGTGGTGATCAGTGCCGGCGCGCTCAGCCTGCTCCCCCGCGCCGAGCTCGCTGCCGTGCTCAGCCACGAGCAGGCGCACGCCAAGGAGCGGCACGACCTCGTGCTGCTGCCGTTCACCGCGCTGGTCCGCGCCCTGCCCGGCGTGACCTGGGTGGTCCGCGCGCTGGCCGCCGTCGCCCTGCTGGTCGAGATGCGCGCCGACGACCGGGCCCGCCGCCAGCACACCGACGAGCTGCTGGCGGCCGCGCTCGCCCGGTTCGCCACCGCGCCGTCCCGGGCGACGCCCGCGGGCATGCTCGCCGCCGCCGACCACGACATCGTCGCCCGGGTACGCCGCCTGCGCGCGCCGCTCGGCCCCACGCCCCTGGCCGCCATGGCCGCCCTGACCGCCAGCACCATGCTGGCGATGCTGCCCATCGCGCTGTTCCTCGCGTAGAGACCCCGGGCACCCGATCTACGACAGTTCGTAGTAGAGTCATGATTATGACTACTACGAGCCGTAGGACTTATAGGTAGGGACGCTACGTGTAGAGTCGCTATAACAAGCGAACCTCACTATCCCCTCGGAGGGGCTTGGCCATGGACCCCTTGCCACTCGCGCGCCTGCAGTTCGCCACCACGACCTCGATCCACTTCCTGTTCGTGCTCGTGACGCTCGGCCTGGTGACGCTGCTGGTCTATCTGCAGACCGCGGCCTACGTCACGCGCAAGCCCGTCTACGAGCGGATGGTCCGCTTCTGGGGCACGATCTACTTGATCAACTACGTGCTCGGGATCGCGACCGGCATCGTCATGGAGTTCCAGTTCGGCCTGAACTGGAGCGGCCTGTCGCGCTACGTCGGCAACGTGTTCGGCGCCCCGATCGCGCTGGAGACACTGCTCGCGTTCTTCCTCGAGTCCACCCTGCTCGGCATGTGGATCTTCGGCTGGCACCGGCTCCGCCGCGGCACGCACCTGGCCCTGCTCTACGGCGTCGCCATCACCGCGTACGTGTCGGCGTTCTTCATCATGGCCGCCAACGCCTGGCTGCAGCACCCGGTCGGCTACGAGGTGCGCGACGGCATCGCCTACCTCACCGACTTCACCGCCCTGCTGACCAACCCGACGTTCACGATGGCGCTCGGTCACGTGGTCGCGGCCGCGTTGCTCACCGGCGGCATGGTGCTCGCCGGCATCAGCGCCTGGCTGCTGCTGCGCCGCAGCCCCGACTACGAGTTGCTGCGCAAGTCGCTGTGGATCGGCCTCGTGACGGTGACGATCGCCGGCGTCCCGCTGATGGGGTTCGGCTTCGCCCAGTTCGGCGCCGTCGGCCCCGTGCAGCCGACCAAGTTCGGCGACGACGCGGCCAAGGCGCAGGCCGTCGCGGACTTCACGGCGCGGTTCGGGCCGGGTGACTACCTGCCACCGCCGTACGCGAACGTCAGTCTCGGTTTCATGATCCTGATCGGGTTCACGCTCGCCTGGTCGTTCGTCATGCTGCCGCTGTTCTACCGCGACTGGATCGTCCGGCTGAAGTTCCCGCTGGTGATCGTCGGCCTCGCGCTGCCGTTGCCGTTCGTCGCCGCGATCCTCGGCTGGCTCACCCGCGAGGGCGGCCGGCAACCATGGGCCGCGTACGGACTGCTCACAGTGGACGACGCGGTTAGCCCCGTCAGCGGCGGCGTCATGCTGGCCTCCTTCCTCGGCTTCACCGCCCTGCTGCTCACCCTCGCGGTCACCAACTGGGTGCTGATCGCCAAGCGGGCCGCCAGGGGCACCGCCGATCCCGCCCTCGGCCGCAACCTGGCCGAGGTCACCGCCGCGGACGACGAGCGCCGGCCCGAGCCGGTCCTGGCCTAGGTCGAAGGAGACGCGATGGAACTCGCCTGGTACGCCGTGCTCGGCGTCAGCTTCGCCGCCTACCTGGTGCTCGGCGGCTTCGACTACGGCGTCGGCCTGCTGCTCGCCGGCACCCGCGACGAGCGCGACCGCCGCGCCGCCCTCACCGCCGTCGGCCCGTTCTTCCTCGGCAACGAGGTCTGGCTGGTCGCCACCGTCGGCATCCTGTTCGGCGCCTTCCCGCGGTTGGAGGGCGAGTTGCTGGCGGGCTACTACCCGGCGGTCGTCGCCGCGGTGGCCGGTGTGGTGCTGGTCACCGTCGCCGTCCAGTTGCGCGGCCGTCCCGAGCGGTTGGCGACCCGGGCCCGCTGGGACCGCGCGGTGATCGCCGGCAGCGTGCTGGCCGCCCTCGGCTGGGGCGCGCTGCTCGGCGGTCTGCTCCAGGGCCTCCCGCTGGACGCCGCCGGGCACGTCGCCGGCATCGGTCATCTGGCCACGCCGTTCGTCGCCGCGACCGCGATCACACTGGTGACGCTCGTCGCAGTGCACGGCGCCGCCTTCCTGGCCCTGCGCATGCCGGCCGATCAACTGCCGGAGCGCGCCGCGCTGGTCCGGCGGCTCGTGCCGGCGGCCCTCGGCGCCGTCGCCCTGGCCACCGTGCTCGGCCTGCTCTCCGCCGACGTCCGGGCCGCGGTCAGGTGGCCGATCCTGTTGCCGTTGCTGCTGATCGTGCTGGCCCTCGGCGCGGCCCGGGCGCTTTCGGGAAGCCGTCCGGGCTGGGCCTTCGTCGCCACCTCGGGCGCGCTGGTGGCCGTGGTGCTGGCCGTCGGCCTCGGTCGGTACCCGGCCGCGCTGGTGTCGACGACCGATCCGGCGGCGACGCTGACCGTGCCGGAGGCGGCGGCGGCACCCTCGACCCTGGGCCTACTTACCTGGGTGGCCGCCCCGTTCGTTCCCGTGCTTATAGGCTTCCAGGCGATGTGCTGGTGGGTGTTCCGGGGACGGATCGACGGAAAGGCGCCGGTTTACTGGTGAGTCGCCGCCGACCGTTCGACCCGCGGTTGCTGCGCCGGGTGCCCGCCACCCGGCGCCATCTCGCCGTGCTCGGCCTGGCCGGGGTGGCCACCGCGGTCGTGGTCGTGCTCCAGGCCACCGCCCTCGCGGCGGTCCTCGCGGCGGCCGCCGGCGGGCGGCTCGACCGCACCGCCCTCGGCCTCTTCGTCGCCCTGGTCGCCGTGCGCGCCGGGCTGGCCTGGGCGCAGGGCGCGGTCACCGCGTGGAGCGCCGCCGCGGTCAAGGAGTCCCTCCGGGTCGAGTTGCTCGGCTCGGTCACCCGGCGCGACCCGGCCTGGCTCGCGGGGCAGCGCGGCGGCTCGCTGGCGACGCTGGTCGGTCGCGGGCTGGACGGGCTCGACGCCTACTTCACCGGCTATCTCCCGCAACTCGTGCTCGGCGTCACGATCCCGATCGCGGTGCTGGCCCGGCTGGTGTTCGCCGACTGGACGTCCGCCGTGATCGTCGCGGTGACCATCCCGCTGATCCCGATCTTCGGCGCGCTGGTCGGCTGGCAGGCGCAGGTCGCCACCGAGCGGCAGTGGCGCCGGCTGTCCCGGCTCGGCGGCCACTTCCTCGACATGCTGCGCGGGCTGCCGACGCTGCGCGCGTTCGGCCGGGCCCAGGCCCAGGTCGACGTGGTGCGCCGGATGGCCGACGCCCACCGCGCGGCGACCATGCGTACCCTGCGCATCGCCTTCCTCTCCGCCCTGGTGCTCGAACTGGTGGCGACCATCTCGGTGGCGCTGGTCGCCGTGCCGGTCGGGCTGCGGCTGCTCTCCGGCGGCATGACCCTGCAGGTGGCGCTCCTGGTGCTGCTGCTCACGCCGGAGGCGTACCTGCCGCTGCGGGCCGCCGGCAGCAAGTTCCACGCGAGCCTGGAGGGGTTGACCGCGCTCGACGAGGCGCTCTCGGCGCTGCCCGACGAGACGCCGGTGCCGGCCGGCGGCGCCGTGCCGCGGCGCGGCCCGATCGTGCTGTCCGGCGTGACCGTCGCGTACGACCGGACGACGGCCCTGCGCGACGTCTCACTGACGATCCGGCCCGGCGAACGCGTGGCGATCATCGGCCCGTCCGGCGCCGGCAAGAGCACCCTGCTCGCGCTGCTGCTCGGCTTCGTCCGGCCCACCGCGGGCCAGGTGCTGGTCGACGGCGTCGACCTGGCCGGCGCCGACCTCACCGCCTGGCGCCGCCAGGTGGCCTGGGTGCCACAGCGCGCGCACCTGTTCGCCGGGACGGTCGCCGACAACGTGCGGCTCGGCGCGCCCGACGACGCCGACGTCGAGAAGGCCGCCGCGGCCGCCGCGCTCGACGAGGTCGTCGACGGGCTCCCCGACGGTTGGGAGACCAGGCTCGGCGAGCGGGGGTACGGGCTGTCCAGCGGCCAACGGCAGCGGATCGCGCTGGCCCGGGCGTTCCTGCGGGACGACGCCGCGCTGGTGCTCCTGGACGAACCGACCGCCCGCCTCGACGCGGCGTCCGAGGCGGCCGTGGTCGAGGCCACGGTGAACCTGCTGGCCGGGCGCACGGGCGTCTTCGTCGCGCACCGGCCCGCCCTGCTCGCGGCCGCCGACCGGGTGCTGCGGGTCGAGGAGGGCGTCGTGACCGAGCTCACGGCGGTGCCGACATGACCGCCGCCGAACGCGCCGTCCTCCGGGTCGCCCGCCCGTGGCTGAGCCGGCTGCTCGGGGCCGGGCTGCTGGCCGCGGGCACGGAACTCGCCGGCCTCGCGCTGATGGCCACCGCGACCTGGCTGCTGATCACCGCGGCCGGGCAGCCGCCGGTGGCCGCGCTGACGGTGGCGATCGTGGCCGTCCGCACGCTGGCGATCGCCCGCGGCGTGCTGCGCTACACCGAGCGGCTGGCCGGCCACGACGCCGTCCTGCGGATCATCACCGAGGTCCGCACCCGGATCTTCCGGACGCTCGCCGACCGCCCGGCCCGGGCCACCGACCGGTCCGGCGACGCGCTGAGCCGGCTCGTGTCCGATGTCGACGCCGTGCAGGACCTGCTGCTGCGGGTGCTGGTGCCCGGCGCCGCGGCCGGCCTGGTGGCGGTGCTCGCGGTGATCGGTGCCGCGATCGTCAGCCCGCCGGCCGCGCTGCCGCTGGCAATCGGGCTGCTGCTCGCCGCCGTCGCGCTGCCCGCCCTGGGCAGCGCCCTGACCCGGCGCACCGCCGCCCGGGTGGCCCCGCTGCGCGGCGCGCTCGCCGTCGACGCGGTCGACCTGACCGCGGGCGCGGCCGACCTGGCCGCCTTCGGGGCGACCGACACGGCCCTCGCCAAGGCCGCGGGCCGCGCCGCCGAGCTGTCCCGGCTGGAGCGGCGGCTGGCCCTGGTCGGCTGGGCGGTCGACGGGGCGGGCGTGCTGCTCGCCGGCGCGACCGCCGCCGTCGTGGTGCTCACCGCGCTGCACGCCGGCACGTCCGGCACCCTCGTCGGCGTGCTCGCCGTCGGCACCATCGCGGCCGTCGAGTCGGCGCTGGCCCTGGTCGGTGCGGCGCGGCAGCGTACCCAGCTCGGCACCGCCCTCACCCGGGTCGCCGCGCTGCTCGACGAACCAGCGGCCGCGCGAGCGGACGACGCGCGGCCCGACGACGACGCCGTGCCGGGCCTCGACCAGGTGTCGGTCACCTACCGGGCGGGCGCGGCGCCCGCGCTCGACGGGGTGACCCTGCGGCTGCCGCCCGGCTCGCGGGTGGCGGTGGTCGGTCCCAGCGGCGCCGGCAAGAGCACCCTGCTGGCCGTGCTGGCCGGCGCGGTCCGGCCCGACAGCGGCCGGGTCGCCGGGGCCGGCGACCCGCACCGGGTCGGCGGGCTGTTCGCCGACGCCCACGTGTTCCACGCCCCGGTCCGCGACAACCTGCTGCTGGCCCGCCCGGGTGCCGCCGACGACGAACTCGCGGCCGCGGCGGCGCCGGCCGGCTTCCTCGACTGGGTGCGTGACCAGCCCGCCGGCTGGGACACCGAGGTCGGCGAGGACGGCGGTCAGCTCTCCGGCGGCCAGCGCCAGCGGTTGCTGCTGGCCCGGGCGCTGCTGCTGCGCCCCGAGGTGCTGGTGCTCGACGAGCCGACCGAGGGGCTCGACCCGGCCGCCGCCGACGCCGTGCTGGCCGCGGTGGTCGCGGCCAGCCCCGGCGCGTTGGTGCTGGTCACCCACCGGCTGCAGGGGCTGGCGGGGTTCGACGAGATCCTGGTGCTCGACTCCGGGCGGGTGACCCAGCGCGGCCGCCACGCGGACCTGGTCACCCAGCCCGGCTGGTACCGCGAGCAGTGGCTGGTGCAGCAGGCCGACGAGCAGGGCTACCTGACACTTAGGGGATAGACCGGAGGCCCCGGGGCCGCACGCATGGCATCGTGGGGGCCATGCACGCCGGGTCCGCCAGCCTTGTCGACGAGCACATCCAGCGGCTCGACCGGGCACTGTCCGGGCCCGTGAGGCTCAAGCGCCGGATGCTGACCGAGGCCCGCGACGGCCTCGACGACGCGGTGCGCGACCTCTGCGACGCCGGCCAGCCACCGGCCGCGGCCCAGCGGCAGGCGGTGACCGAGTTCGGCGCCGTCGACGAGGTCGCACCGGCCTTCCAGGCCGAACTGGCCGCGTCGGCCGCCCGGGTGCTGGGCCTGCGGGTGCTGGCGGTCTTCGCGGTGACGGCCATCTGCAGTGACCTGATGTGGCAGGGCGCCCCGTGGACCGGGCCGCAGCCCCCGCTGGGCTATCTCGTGCTCTCCGCGAGCGTCGACTGGCTCGGCAAGGTCGCGATCGCCTCCGCCCTGCTGGGCAGCCTGACCCTGTGGGTGGCGACCCGCCGGGGCCGCGGGGTGCCGCGCCGGGTGCTGCGCCGCGCGACGGCCGGCCTGGTCGGCGTGCTCACCCTGATCGCGACCACGTCGACGGCGCTCTTCGCCTGGTCGGCCGGCATGTGGGACACCGCGCTCACCTGGCCGCCGATGATCGCCGGTGGGGTCGCGATGGCGGCCGCGGCCGTCTGGCTCAGCCGCGCGGCGTCGACGAGCCTCGCGGCGTCAAAGGCCTAGGACGGCTCGGCGCCGAGGAACCGGCCGACCGTGGAGCTGAACTCGGTCCAGCTGGCCCGCTCACCGGCCAGCGCGCGGCGGCCCGGCCCGGTCAGCTCGTAGGTGCGGCGCTCGCGGCCGTTGACGGTGCTCCAGGTGCTGTCGACGAAGCCGGCCCGCTCCAGCCTGCGCAGCGCGGGATAGACGGTGCCCGTGGGCAGGTTGAGCGAACCGCCGCTGCGCGCCTTGAGCGCCTCGATGACCGCGTATCCGTGCAGCGGGCCGCCCTCGAGCACCGACAGCAACAGGGCGTCGAGGTGGCCGTGCAGCGCCTGCGCCTTCATAAGTAGGAAGACTACTAGTGAGGGCGGCGCGACGCCAGGGACTCGCCACCCCGGGGTGCGGTCGGTGGAGCGGGCGGGCGCACACTAGGGTGTTCGTGCGCGAAGTCTCACACCGCACGTCTCCGTGCGCGAGTCACCACCGCACGCCCGAAACACACCACTCCCGGAGGTCAGCGTGGCGCGCCAGTCCAACCGGTCCAAGGCCAAGTCGCCGACTCCGGACGAGCCGGTGACCGAGGTCGAGGAGACCACGGCAGACGACGAGGCGCCCGCCGCGGACGAGCCCGAGATCGTCGAGGCCGTCGCCACCGAGGACGACGACGAGGCGGGTGTCGACCCGGCCGAGCAGCGCGCGTTCTGGGAAGACCTGCGCATCGACCCGGTCGAGATCGCGCTGCCCGCCGGCACCGGTTACACGCTGCGCGCCTACCGGCTCTCCACCGAGCTGACGCCGACCGACACCTCCGACCGCGAAGAGGACGACCTGTTCGCCGCCCGGGCCCGCGCCGACGAGGACGAGGACGACGACGCCGACCTCTTCACCGACGAGGAGCTGGCCGAGCAGGCCGAGGCCGCCGGCCGCGAGGAGCGCCGCAAGGCCCGTGGCGACGACGAGGACGACGAGGACGAGGCCGACCACGACGAGGTCGAGGAGCCGACGGCCGAAGACGAGCACGAAGAAGACGAGGACGAGGACGACGAGCCGGAGGCCGAGGAGGTCCCCGTCTTCCTCACCCACCGCGGCAAGCTGCTGCTCTTCCGCAGCGCCGAGGGCCTGGTGAGCTTCGTCCGCTCCGGCGCACCGCACGACCTCGCCCAGGTCGACACGTGGACGCGGCTGGCCGAACGGCTCGAGCCGGCCAACGTCGCCCCGCTCGACGAGGACTCCTACGAGCTCGACCTCGTGGTGGAGAACCTGCGCGGCGGGCACGACAGCTGGGACCCGCCGCTGATCATCGAGGCCGGCGAGGTCGCCCGCGACCTGGCCTACGCGTTGCGGCTGCCCTCGGTGCTTGACATGCTGTCACCCGGAAACAGCCTCGACGACCTCGACGAAGCCCTGCGTGGCGTGGTCGACGGAGGCATCGGCGGCTTCATGGCACGCCGACGACTCCGGAAAATCGGGGCACAAACGGCAAGTCTGGGCTGGCGCACGATTATCGGCAAGATCTCTGCCGCTGTGGACTGGCGCGACTGACCCCTAACCAGGGACCATCAGTCCTTGGCACACGCGTTGTGCCCGGGGAGGAGGACGACAGCGTGGCACTCGTGCGGGTGTACTGCGGTCTCGCATCTGCGGAACCGACGGGTCGGCCGGCGATCGCTGGCACAGGCCTGACGGCCGCCGTTGTCGACGACGCCGGGCGGTTGCTCGACGTCTGCGAGATCACCGACGACCCGGCGGGTTACGCCCAGCTCGGCGCCAGGCTCGCCGAGCGGGCCAACGGCCCTGGCTCCGCCGCGATCGCCGCCGACAGCGACGACCACGAGGTGACGTCGCTGCTGTCCGCCGCCGGTCGGCCGCTGGCCATCGCCGATGACGACGCCGTCGACGACTTCGCCGAGCGGTTCGCCGACGACGAGTCGCTCGAAGAGATGGAGTCGCCCGCGGCCGAGCGCCGCGCGGTCGGCCTCGCCCGCGCGCTGCAGGCCGGTGCCATCTTCGCCGTCGGCCTCCCGGTGCCCCGCGACCTCGTGCCCTTCCGGCCTGTCCTGGCCGCCCACTCCGCGCTCGCCGGCGGCCGGCACGCCGCCGCCGCGACGCTGCGCGAGGTGCTCCGCGAGCTCTACCCCGCGGCCCTGCGCGCCTACTCCGACCCGGCCGAGCCGCTGGCCCTCGCGGTCCTCGACGCGCTGCCCGAGGCCGGCATGCTCTCCGGTCCCACCGCCCGGGGTCGCGACCTCCCGGTGGCCGCCGAGGCGGTCGCCAAGCGGCTCGCCGCCGAGGGCGCCGGCGATCTGGCCGCGGTCACCGAGGCGATCACCGCCCTGCGCGTGGCCATCTCCGAGACCCCGCGCCGCGGCACCGTCAACAAGTCGCTCGCCAGCGCCTCGGCCGAAGCCGTGCGCCAGGCCGTGGCCGCGGTGCGCTCCTGCGACGAGGGCTGCGCGGCGCTGGTCGCCACGCTGGCCGAACGCACGACCCCGCTGACGGCGGTCCCGCGTCGCCCGGTGCGGCGCGCCGCGGTGGCCGACACGACCGAGACCACCGAGCCGGCGGCGACACCGGCCGGGCTGCACGCCCTGCCCCTGCCGCTGCCCGACCGCTCCACGGGCCGTCGGCACCGGCCCGAGCCGGCCGCCGCGGCCACCACGCCGCGCGCGCTGACCACCCCGCCGGTCGCACCGGCGCCGGTCACCCCGCCGCCGACCGCGCCCACCCCGGTCTCCACGACCGCCGCCGCGCCGTTCGCCGAGCCGGCCCGGCCGGCCGAGCCGCAGCGGGCGGGCAACCAGTCGCGGCCGCCCAACGCGCCGCGCCACCCGGCCGCCTCGCGCTCCGCTTCCCGGTCCGCCGAGCCGCGCACGCCCACGCGCGCGGCCGAGGCGCCGCGCGGCATCCCGCCGGTCCGCTCGACGGAGCCGCTGACGCCACCGCGCACGCCGCGGCCGCCGGCGATCACCCCTCCGGCCGCCCTGGCCAACCCCACGCCGGCCAACGGCACGCCGATGCCCTCGCGCAGCCCGGGCCACGCCTGGTCGACCGGCTTCGACGGCACGAGCCGCTACGAGCCGACGCCCACGTCGGCGCCGCCGCAACCGCCGACGCCCGCCACGCTGCAGCCGCCGACCCCGGTCAGCCCGGCCGCGTCCACGACGACGCCGCTGCCGGGCCGCCCGGTCTCCGCCGGCCCGGCCAACAAGCCGGTCTCCGTGCCGCCACCGCCGCCGGGCATCACCCCGATCCCCGCGCAGCGGCCGACCGCGCCGACCCTGCCGACCACGCAGCGCCCGACCACCCCGACCACGCAGCGGCCTGCCGCGCCGGCCGCCCAGCGGCCCAGCGTGCCGCCCGCCGAGGCCGGCGAGCCGTTCCGGGCCACGCTCACCAACGCAGCGATCAACTCGGCGCGGGCCGAGCGCAAGCGCCCGACCGTCATCCCGCCCCGGGCCAACGGCCGCAACGCGCCGACCCCGCCGCCGGAGCCGCCGGTCACCGGTTTCCAGGCCACCGACCTGAGCGTCCCGGTGCCCGCGCCGCGGCCCGAGCCGGGTGCCCGGGCCAACTGGCCGCTCGTCGACAACACCTCCGACGACCGGGCCAACGGCGAGCCGCGCTTCCCCGACCTGAGCGAGTTGCCCCCGAGCGAGCTCGACCGGCCGACCTACTCCCCGGTTGGCGACGACCGCGTGACGCCGCCGTGGCTCGCCGACGACATGCCGCCGGAGCCGCCGATCCTGCGGCTGGTCGAGCCGCCGCCGCTGGCCGACCGCGCCCTACGCGACGACAGCCCGCGGGAGACCCGCTCGCGCAGCCGGGCCGCCGAACGGTCGTCCGACTACGCCGCGCGCTACGAGACGCCGCCGCTGCGCCTCGTCGACACGACCTCCGACACCGGCAGCCACCAGTTGCCGATCGGCATCAGCGCGCCGCCGGTCTCCGAGGGCGAGGGCGACGGCGATCTGCTGATCTTCGCGGCCGCCCGGTCCGCCTGGTTCACGGGTCACACCGAGGAGCACGAGGACCTGAGCTGGTCGTCGGTCGCCGACACCGGCTGGCGCGCCGCCGAGAAGGCGTCCGCGCCGTCCATCGGCCTCGAGACCCAGTCCGGCCTGCCGCGCCGGGTGCCGCAGGCCAACCTGGTGCCCGGTTCGCCGCTGCGCGAGGAGCGACCGCTGCGGATCGTCCGCGACGCCGCGAGCATCGCCGCGCACACCACCGGTTACTTCCGCGGCTGGCGCCGCGGCCAGGAGATCGGCGGCTACGCGGTCGGCGGGCGCCCGGGTCGCGAGGCCGCCGGCGGCTGGGACTTCAGCCGTGACCACGGTGGACGCGACGAGAGCCAGGAATACGAATACCGGTCAGCCCGGTCGTGACTCGGACGGGTATTTCCGCGATTTGACGGCGGGCCTGCCGGCCCGGGAGCATACGCGCGTGGTATCTGGCGACTGGCGTCGCCGGGCTGTTGAAAGGCGGCACCAGATGGCCAAGCCGGCGCTCGACCGGACCCGGATAACGCGGCGGGGAGTCCTCGTCGCAGCCGCCGGGACGCTGTTCACGGCCGCCTGTGGCACCGACGAGAGCAACAGCCCGGGTCCGACCACGCGGGGCTCCGAGGAGCTCATCATCGGCGCCAGCCTGGAGCTGACCGGCCCCGGCTCGGCGCACGGTGTGCTCCAGGAGCGCGCCCTGCGGATCACCGTCGACACGCTCAACGAAGAGGGCGTGCCGGTCGGCAACCTGCGGCGCCGCATCAAGATGATCTACCGCGACAACGGCAGCCGGCCGGAGACCGCCGCACAGCAGGCCACCGAGCTCATCTCGAAAGAGAACGTGCACGCGCTGATCGGCGGCATCACGGCCGAGACCTCGCTGGAGATGCTCAAGGTCGCGCAGACCGAGCAGGTGCCGTTCATCTCGCTCGCGGCGGCCGACGGCATCATCACGCCGCTTCCCCAGCGCACCTACATCTACAAGCTTCAGCCCAACGCCGAAGACGTCGCCCGGATGATGGCCGACCTGCTGGCCGCGAAGCCCAAGGTCGGGCTGATCTACTCCGGCGGGGCCTACGGTCAGGCCGGCCTCGCCGCCGTGCGCAAGGCGCTCGGCGGCAAGCTCGCGGCCGAGTCCCAGCTCCCGCCGACCGGCAGCAACGTCTCGACGGCCGTCCGCAAGGTGGCCGACGCGGCACCGGACGCCGTCATCATCTGGGCGCAGGCGCCAGACTCGGGTGCCGCGGTGCAGGCGCTCCGCGCGGCCAGCTTCGGCAAGCAGGTCGTCTTCGACCCGGGTGCGGTCGCCGACGACACGCTCACGGGCGACAACGCGACCGCGGCCCAGGACGCCTTCGCCATCCACCCGTCCTCTCTGGCGGGCATGTCGCTGACCGACACGACGATGGCCGACCTCGACCGGCGGGACTTCATCTACCGCTACATCCAGAAGCACGGCGCCTTCCGCGGCTTCGCGCCCTACACGTCCGACGCCGTGCGGCTGATCGCCAACGCGGCGCGGCTGGGCCGCAGCGTCGACCGCGGGCGCATCCGGGTCTACCTGGAAAACCTGATCACCGAGGGCATCGCCGGTTCGTACGACTTTCAGCCGATCAAGCACGGCGGCATGACCGCCGACTCGCTGGCCGTCTTCCAGGTCACCAACGCGGCCTGGGTCCGCGTCAACTGACAGCGCCACACAAGAAGCCCCACCGCCGCGGCGGTGGGGCTTCTTTCTGCTGTGGGTGAGGGGTGCTGCCCCGCCCCGGCCCGTCAGGCCGGGGCGACCGCGCGGGACCGGCGCATGCTCAGCACGTATTCCACGAGGCTGATCAGCACGTGCTTGGTCGACTCGCGGTTACGGGCGTCGCAGGCCACGACCGGAACGTCGCTGGAGATCGCGAGCGCGTCGCGGACGTCCTGCGGGTCATGGTATTGAACGCCGTCGAAGCAGTTGATCGCCACCAGGTAGGGCAGGCGGCGATGCTCGAAGAAGTCGATAGCGGCGAAACAGTCGGCCAGTCGACGGGTGTCGACGAGCACGATCGCCCCGATCGCACCCCGCACCAGCTCGTCCCACATGAACCAGAACCGGGTCTGGCCAGGCGTGCCGAACAGGTAGAGGATCAGATCCCGGTCGATCGTGATACGGCCGAAGTCCATCGCGACGGTCGTGGTCGTCTTGCCCGGCACCTGCCGGGTGTCGTCGACGCCGACGCCGGCCGAGGTCATGATCGCCTCGGTAGTCAGCGGCGTGATCTCGGACACCGACCCGACCAGCGTGGTCTTGCCGACGCCGAACCCGCCGGCGATGACAATCTTCGCCGACGTAACACGGCCAGCGCTCGGGCGGTGCGTCACGTCAGAGCCTGCGAAGTCCACTCAGCACCCTCTCCAGCAGTTCAGTGCCCACCGCATCGTTCGTATCTTCCAGTGAGGTCGGTTCGTAGACCGCGACGAGCCCGTCCGCGGCCATATCGGCGATCAGGACCCGGGCAACACCCAGTGGGAGCTGCATCCGGGCCGCGATCTCCGCGAGCGACTGCAACCGGCCGTCACACAACGCGGCGATGTATTGGTGCTCGCGGCCGTGCCCACCCTTGGTGGAGTTGGCGGTGCGGCCACGGACCGTCGTTTCGACGAGTGCCTCGAGGGCGATCTCGAGCCTGGGCCGGGTGCGGCCGCGGGTGACGGCGTACGGCCGCACCAGCGCGCCGGTTGGCTCGTCCCTGTCGGTCATCGCCGTTCACCCCCTTCTCGCATCCGTTGCGCCCGGCCCGACCGATCGGGACCCGTCGCGTCTTTGTGTTGTTGTGGTGCGCCGTTCCGGAGAACGACTTAGCCGAGCATCCCGGCGGCCGTGCGCGGCGCCGGCGTCAGCGCCTCACCGACCCGGTCGACCAGCAGGGCCATCTCGTAGCCGACCTGGCCGACGTCGCAGGTGCGAGCCGCCAGGACCGCGAACGAGGAGCCGTCCGAGATCGACATCAGGAACAGGAACCCGTTGTCCATCTCGACCACGTTCTGCAGGACCGCGCCGCCTTCGAAGCACCGCGCCGCGCCCTGGGTCAGGCTGACCAGGCCGGACGAGATCGCCGCCAGCTGGTCGGCCCGGTCGCGCGGCAGGTCCCGCGACGAGGCGAGGAGCAGACCGTCGGCCGAGACCGCGATCGCGTGTGCGACACCCGGCACGCGGTCGGCGAAGTTGGCGAGCAGCCAGCCGAGATCTTGCGTGGTTGTCATCGTTCGTGCTCCTTCTGACCGCTCCCGGCACCCGGACCGTGGCCAGCTTGGGAGGGCTGCCCGGCCGGAGTCGTATCCGAAGTTTCGTCCTTGGGCTGGGTGCGACCGCGCTGCACACCTCGGTGGTAGGCCGAGAGCAGCCCGCGGACCGCTTCCGGCGTGCGCTTCTGCACGGAGGCGGACGCCTTGTCGACCCCGCCCGGCACGAGCTGCGCCATCGGAACCCGCTTGGGCAGGCCGGCGCCCGTGGTCTCGTTCACTTGCATCTCCGAGACGGCGGAGGCTGTCCGCCACCCGTCGTCCGCGGCCGTCTGCCAGGAATCCGGCTCCGCCCGTCGGGTCGCACCGTTGCCGTTGCCGTTGCTGTCGCCCCCGGCGGGCCGGGCAGCGGGCTGGGCCGGGCTCGGCACCGGACGCGTCGGCAGGCCGCTGCCGCCCGGCGCACCCGCGCCGACCGGGCCACCGGTGGCCGGCGTCGTCCGCGACTGCGGCGAGCTGGTGAGCCGCTGGCTGGCCTCGACCGTGGCGAACTGCTGCGTCGGCGCCGCGGTGGCGCCACCGCCCACCCGGGCGTCGGCCGGGGCCGGCGTGGGCGCCGCGGTGGCCGCGGGGGCGGCTGCCGCGGGGCTCGGCGTCGGCGTGAGCGACTCCTCGTCCTCGGCGGCGGCACGGCGCGTGCGGAACCACGCCGACTCCAGCTCGCGGAAGATCGGCAGTTCCATCGTCTCGTCGGCGAACCGGGCCTTGTTGGTGGCCGGGATGATCGGCGGGACGGCCGGCTGCTGCTGTTGCGCGGCCGCGGGAGCCGCGGCCGGACGCTCGATCCGGGGCAGCTCGGCGGTCAGGTCGTAACCCGCCGTCTGGCCGACCGGCTGCTGGTGCTGCTGCGGCTCGGCCGCGACCGGCGGCCACGCCGGCGGCGCCTGACCGCCCGCCGGGGCACCCGACAGGCCGTTGCCGTAGGGCGCCTGCGGCGGTGCGGCCGGCGGGGCCATGGGCGGCGCCGGCGGCGCGGCGGCGGCCTGCGGCTGGCTCAGCGGGATGCGCGGGCCCTCCGGCTGCTGCGGCTCGCGCGCCGGCAGCCCACCCGCACGACCCGGCACGACCGGGCTGTCGGGCATGGCGATCGGCGGACCGGCCGGCGCACTCGGCGGCAGCGTCGGGCCGCCACCCAGCTCCCACGGCTCGGGCTGGCGCGACGACGTCGCGGGCCCGGACGACGGGGGCACGGAGATGACCGGCGGCACCGAGATCATCGGCGGCGCCGAGAACGGCGCGGTGCCGTTGTCGCGCGAGGTCTGGCGCGGGATCGCCGGCGACTGCGGGCCGGGGGTGACCTCACCCTCCATGGCCCAGCCGTCGGTCGCCCGCCGGTGCGGCAACGGCTCGTCGCGCTGCCCGCCGAAGCGGCCACCGCCGTCCTGCGGACCCGCACCGGTGAGGTCGGACCAGGCCGGCATCGCGCCGCCGGAGCGGCTCGTGCCGTTGCTGGTGCCGAACCCGTTGGAGCCGTTGGAACCGTTGGGACCGTCGCTGGGCCGACCACCGAACGCGCTGGCGATGCCGCCACCCGCGCCGGCACCGGCGAGGTCACGGTCGGAGCGCGACACGGGGCCGCTCTCGAGCGCGAGCGGCGAGCTGAACGGCGACCGGGCGACCTGCGGCGGCTGCTGCTGCTGCTGCTGTTGCTGCACCGGCACCTCGAACGGCATGCCGGCCTGCGGGCCACGACCGACCAGCGCGCGGGGCACCAGGACCGACGGGGGCAGGGCGACGTCGGCGACCGTGCCACGGTCGGCGGCGGGCCGCAGCTCGACCTTGACGCCGTGCCGCGCGGCGAGCCGCGCGACCACGACCAGGCCCATCATCCGGGAGACGGCCACGTCGACCATCGGTGGCGTGGCCAGCCGCTCGTTGAGGTCGTTGAGCTGGTCGTGGGTGATGCCGATGCCGCGGTCCTCGACGTAGAGCACGGCGCGGTCGCCCACGACGCGGGCCTCGACCATGACGTGCGAGTCGGGCGGCGAGAAGGCGGTCGCGTTGTCGAACAGCTCGGCGACGAGGTGGACGAGGTCGTTGACCGCGTGCGCGGCGACCTCGATGTCGCGGTCGATGACCCCGAACTCGATGCGGGTGTAGTGCTCGACCTCGGACTGCGCGGCGCGCAGCACGTCGATCAGGGCGGCCGGCTCGCGCTGGATACGCGTGGAGTCGGCACCCGCGAGCACCAGGAGGTTTTCGTCGTTACGGCGCATCCGGGTCGCCAGGTGGTCGAGCTGGAACAGCTCGGCCAGGCGGTCCGGGTCTTCCTCGCCGCGCTCCAGCCGGTCGAGGTGACCGATCAGCCGGTCGACCAGGATCTGCGAACGGCGGGCGAGGTTGACGAACATCGTCGCGACGGAGGCCCGCAGGGCGGCCTGCTCGGCCGCGGTGCGGACGGCTTCGAGGTGGACCGCGTTGAACGCCTCGGTCACCTGGCCGAACTCGTCCTTGCTGCGGACGGGCAGCGGCTCGGCGATCTGGTTGGCCAACTGGGCCGGCGACATCTGGGTGGACAGCGCCGGGTCACGTAGTCGGGACACCGCCTGCGGCAGGCCGTACTGCGCGACCGCCAGGGCGCCGTGCCGCAGCTCGCGTAGCGACCGCGCCATCGACCGGGCGACCAACCAGGCGAACAGGATGGCCAGCAGCAGCATGGCCAGCAGCAGGCCGGTCTCGATGAGGACCTGGCGCTGCACCTCGTCGCGGAGGGTGGTGGCGGTGTCGACGACCGAGTTGTCGAGGCGTCGCTCGACGCTGCGGATCAACCGGCTGTGGCCGAGCAGCGCGCTGTCCCACGAGTCCTTGGTGAAGGGCGCGTTGGCGAACAGGCCGTCGGTGCCCATGCTGCCGGTGATCCAGCCCGCGAACGAGGTCGACGAGCGCAGGTCGGAGCCGGCGACGGTCTGGTTGTACTGCTCGCGCTCGGCCACGGTGCCGACCGAGACGAAGGTCTCCGCCGCCTGCACCTGGCCGGTCTGCGAGGCGATGAACTCCTTCTTGAGGTTCTGGTTCATCGACCCGGCGCTGTAGGCCTGCAGGACGACGAGGCGCTCCTGCGAGAGGAACTCCTTCTGTCGTGCGACCGCGGCCACGGTCCGCATGCGCTCGCTCAGGCCCGTGTTGGAGGCCAGCTGGGCGGCGCCGTCGCGGAGCGTCAGCAGGTTGTCGACGAGGGCGTTGTAGGCGTTGGACGAGTCGGTGAAGGCGAACTTCTTGCCCGTCACCTGGCTGCGCACGCCCGGCAGGCCCTGGAGGCCGGCGTCGATCTGGTTGAGCGTGGAGACGAAGTTGCCCGGCAGGTCGTTGAGCGAAGCGCGCTGGGTCGCGTAGTTGTTGACGACGCGCTCGACAGCCTGCTGCGCCGAGTCGAAGACCGGGCGGTACTTCTCCGCTTCCTTGTCGCTTTGAGCGCCGAGCAGGAGAGCCGCGGCGGCCCGCTCGTTCTGCAGGTTCTGGACGAGATCCCCGGACGCTTCCACCACTACGGCGAGGTCGCGTGCCTGGTCCGCGTTCTCCGATGTCCTGATGTGGTCGATGAGGCCGTTTGTGCCGACCACGATCGTCGCCAGGGTCGGCACGATCATGATCAGGCCGAGCTTCGACCAAATCGGCAGATCACGAAGCCGGCCGGCTGGCCGGCGGAGACGCGACATGAAGGAATTCGCCGTCTTCGGCCGCTTGCTCACGTCACCGCCCTCCGGTTCGGCGCCGTCAGGAAATTGCGCACGGGCACCGCCGATCGACCGACCCGGGCGGGTCGGACCCTGGGCATTCCATCACGTCGGCCGGTCAAAGAGAAAGCCCACCCTGTCCGTGATCGCCGTACTGATGCGATGTTCAGTCCGTTTGTCAGCACCGCGTTTGGTCGGCGTCACCCTAGGTGAGGATCGATCTACCGCGGCCCGTACTTCTTCCGTGGCGCGCGGATCCGTGCGACCCCCTCAACGGCGAGGGCCACCGTTGATTAGGCCGAATGGACAATAGAAAAGGCCCGTTAAGTCTGGATTGGACTTCCGAAACGCCGGATTGTGCATCCAGCGAAGACGTCCGTCACGCCAATTTGGCGTACGCGGGCTTGATCACCTCATTGATGATGCTGAGCCGCTCGTCGAACGGGATGAAGGCGCTCTTCATCGCGTTGATGGTGAACCACTGCAGCTCAGCCCAGCCCCAGCCGAACGCGTCGACCAGCAGCCCCATCTCGCGCGACATCGAGGTGCCGCTCATCAGCCGGTTGTCGGTGTTGACCGTCACCCGGAAGCGCAGGTCGCGCAGCAACCCGATGGGGTGCTGCTCGATCGACGGCGCCGCGCCCGTCTGCACGTTGGACGACGGGCACAGCTCGAGCGGGATCCGCTTGTCGCGCACGTACGCGGAGAGCCGGCCGAGCACCGGCGAACCGCCCGGCGTGATGTCGTCGACCAGCCGCACGCCGTGCCCCAGCCGGTCGGCGCCGCACCACTGGATCGCCTGCCAGATCGACGGCAGCCCGAAGGCCTCGCCGGCATGGATGGTGAAGTGGAAGTTCTCGCGCTGGAGGTATTCGAACGCGTCCAGGTGGCGGGTGGGCGGGAACCCCGCCTCGGCGCCGGCGATGTCGAAGCCGACCACCCCGGTGTCCCGGTAGCGGACCGCCAACTCGGCGATCTCCTGCGACCGGGCGGCGTGCCGCATCGCGGTGAGCAGCGTGCCGACCCGGATCTGCTGCCCCTTGGCGGCGGCCTGCTCGGTGCCGTCAGCGAAACCGCGCAGCACCGCCTCGACCACGCCGTCGAGGCTCAGGCCGCGCTCCAGGTGCTGCTCGGGCGCGAACCGGACCTCGGCGTAGACGACGCCGTCGGCGGCCAGGTCGAGCGCGCACTCCGCGGCGACCCGGTGCAACGCGGCCGGGGTCTGCATCACCGCGACCGTGTGGTCGAACGTCTCCAGGTAGCGTTCCAACGAGCCGGAGTCGGCGGACTCGACGAACCACTGCCCGAGCTCGCCCGGATCCGTGGTCGGCAGGGCATGGTCGACCTCGGCGGCCAGGTCGACGACCGTCGCCGGTCGGAGCCCACCGTCGAGGTGGTCGTGCAGCAGTGCCTTGGGTGCCTTGACGATCTCTTCCATGCCGATTGCGACCATGGAAAGACCCTAGTGGCTGAGGATGGATGAACCCCGACGTTGTCGCACACCTGCGGTGTCCGGTGTGCCGCGAAACACTGCGCGTCGCTGACGCGCGCACGCTGCGTTGTCCGCGGGGGCACAGCTTCGACCTGGCCAGACAGGGGTACGCGGACCTGAGCGCGGGCCGGTCGCCGCACACCGGTGACACGCCGGAGATGGTCGCCGCGCGCGCCGCGTTCCTGGGCAGCGGGCACTACGGGTTCGTCAGCGCGGCGCTCGCCGACGCGGCCGCGGGGGCCGGCGGGCTGGTCGTCGACGTCGGCGGCGGCACGGGGCAGCACCTCGCGGTGGTGCTGGACCGCGACCCCGACCTGCTCGGCCTGGTCGTCGACGCGTCGAAGCCCGCGCTGCGGCGGGCGGCGAAGGCGCACGAGCGGGCGGGTGCGGTGCGGGCCGACGCCTGGGACCGGCTGCCGCTGGCCGACCACGGCACCGCCGTGCTGCTCGACGTGTTCGCGCCGCGCAACGGCGCCGAGTTCCACCGCGTGCTGCGGGCCGACGGCCGCCTGCTGGTCGTGACGCCCGAGCCCGACCACCTGGCCGAGCTCGTCGCGGCGCTGGGGCTGCTGGCGGTCGACCCGGCCAAGGAGGAGCGGCTGGCGGCCAGCCTGGACACGCACTTCACGCTGGTACGGCGGCAGTCACTGCGGCACACCATGCGGCTGGACCACGCCGAGGTCGCCACGGTGGTGGGCATGGGCCCGAGCGCCTGGCACCGCGACGCCGCCGCGATCGACCTGCCGACACCGGTCGAGGTGACGGCGGCGGTACGACTCGACCAATACCGGCCTAGGTAGACAGGTCGACCTCTTCCCAACCGCCGGGCGGGTCGTGGTAGGGCCCCTTGAAGACCACCGCCCACTCCAGCGCCCAGCGCCGCTGCCCGATCGCGTTGGCGTCGATGACGCCCGGCAGGTCGATGCCCCGGCGCTCGGCCTCGAGATAGCTCCAGTCGAGGCAGTAGTAGAAGTCGAGCATCGCGGCGGCCTCGGCGGCGTCCCGCGGCGCGGCCAGGATGCGCGACCGCCACGTCCGGAATGTCTCGCCTTCCGGCAGGTGCGGCAACGCGTCCATCAACCGCTCGTCGGTCGGCGCGGTCGGGTCGAGGTGCTTGCTCATCCCGAGCAGCCAGGCGAGCGCGAAGATCGCGTCGTGGTGCAGCACGAACGACCGCCGGTCGCCCCGCTCGGCCACCACGAACTGCCATTCCGGCGGCGTGACCAGCTCGACCAGGTGCGAGGTGAGCAACCAGCTCATCGCCGCCTGGGGCGGCATGCCGAAGCAGCGGGCCAGCACCAGGTGCAGGATCGCCGTGCGCGCCTCGATGTCGCCGGTGGGCCGCAGCTCGACCTCGTCGCCGGGCTCCCACACGAGCGGAAAACCGGCCGGTGGGGTCGGCAGCCGAAGTCGGCGCAGCTCATCGACACTGGCGGCGCGGATCGGCCGCGGGTCGGGAGCAGACACGGACACAGGCGTAGTTCCTCTGGCGTCGGTGATCCCCCTGGCCAGCGAGGATAGCCCCTCCGGGCGCGCAGCGGAATGTCAGGCGAGGCGATCTATCACCAGTGGCCGCACTGCCGGTGCGACGTCGGTGACCGACACCGCGCCGGCGGCCGCCTCGAGCGCGGGCGCGAACCGGGCCGGATCGTCGGTACGCAGCTCGTAGAGCGGCTCGCCCGCCCGCACCGGGTCGCCGGGCCGCCGGTGCAGCACCACGCCCGCCGCCGCGGAGACCGGATCCTCCTTGCGGGCCCGGCCGGCGCCGAGGCGCCACGCGGCGACACCGATGGCGTACGCGTCGACCGCGGCCACGAACCCGTCGGCCTCGGCGGTGACCGTGTGCGTCTCGCGCGCGGTCGCCAGCTTGGCGTCGGGGTCGCCGCCCTGCGCCCGGACCATCGCCCGCCAGGCGTCCATGGCGCGGCCGTCGGCGAGCGCCGCGGCCGGGTCGGCGTCGGGCCGTCCGGCGGCGTCGAGCATCTCCCGCGCCAGCGCGAGGGTCAGCTCGACCACGTCGGCCGGGCCGCCGCCGGCCAGCACGGCCACCGACTCCTCGACCTCGACGGCGTTGCCGACCGCCAGGCCGAGCGGCGTGGACATGTCGGTGAGCAGCGCGACGGTCCGCACCCCGTGGGCGGTGCCCAGGTCGACCATCGTGCGGGCCAGCTCGCGCGCGTCGTCCAGGGACTTCATGAACGCGCCGGAGCCGACCTTGACGTCGAGCACCAGCGCGCCGGTGCCTTCGGCGATCTTCTTGCTCATGATCGAGCTGGCGATCAGCGGGATCGCCTCGACCGTGCCGGTGACGTCGCGCAGCGCGTACAGCTTGCGGTCGGCCGGGGCCAGCCCTTCGCCCGCCGCGCAGATCACCGCGCCGACGTCGCGCAGTTGGGCGATGAACTCGGCGTTGTCGAGTTGGGCCCGCCAGCCGGGGATCGACTCGAGCTTGTCGAGGGTGCCGCCGGTGTGGCCGAGCCCGCGCCCGGAGAGTTGCGGCACGGCGACGCCGCACGCGGCGACCAGCGGCGTGAGCGGCAGCGTGATCTTGTCGCCGACGCCGCCGGTGCTGTGCTTGTCGGCGGTCGGGCGGTCGACCGCGGAGAGGTCGAGCCGCTCACCGCTGGCGATCATGGCGGCGGTCCACCGGGCGATCTCGGCGGGCGTCATGCCGCGCAGCAGGATGGCCATCGCGAGCGCCGACATCTGCTCGTCGGCGACCACACCCTTGGTGTACGCGTCGACCACCCAGTCGATGGCCGCGTCGGAGAGCACGCCACCGTCGCGCTTGGTCCGGATGACGTCGACGGCCGCGAACGTCACGCTTCCCACCGCTTTCCGATCTCGGCCGGGGGCTCGCCCTCGCCGGCCCACCAGGTCTCGCCGGCCTCGTCGACGACCACGATGCGGGCCGTGCGGGCCCGGGCCCACTCGATCCCGGGTCGCGGCTCGGGCCAGGTCGGCGCCTCCTCGAGGATGCCGGTCTCCTCGCCCTCGCCGGCCGAACGCTCCCAGTAGCCCGTCCAGACCAGCGCGCCGCCGGCACTGTCGGTGTGCACGAAGACCGTGCCGCGACCGCGCCAGCGGGCCAGACGCTCGGGGACCTCCGGGATCGCGACCCGAGGCCGGTCGAGGTTGGCCGGGCCGAACGCGTGTGGCAGCAGGTCGCCCACCCGCAGCGGCTCGGGCACCGCCTCGACCAGGCAGTCGGGGCCGCCGTGCTCGAAGAGCAACTGCCGGCAGCGGCCGCAGGGCATCAGCGGCGCGCCGGCGCCGTCGACGCAGGAGACCGCGACCAGCCGGCCGCCGCCCGAGGCGTGCAGGGCGGAGACCATGCCGCACTCGGCGCACAGCGTCACGCCGTACGACGCGTTCTCCACGTTGCAGCCGACCACGATCCGCCCGTCGTCGACGAGCCCGGCGACACCGACCGGAAAGTCCGAGTACGGCGCGTACGCGTGGCCCATCACCTCGACGGCGGCCGCCCGCAGCGCCACCCAGTCGATCTCCATGACCAGACCCTAACCCTTGATATAGGGCGTACCGTCCGCGGCGGGCGCGCGGACCCGGCCCACGAGCCCGGCGACCGCGACGATGGTCGCGATGTAGGGCAGCATGTTCAGGAACTGGCTGGGAATCGGGCTGTTGATCGAGCCCAGGCTGAACGCCAGCGCGCTGCAGAAGCCGAAGAACAGGGCCGCCAGCGTCGCGCCGATCGGACTCCACCGGCCGAAGATGAGCGCCGCGAGCGCGACGAAGCCGAGACCCGAGGTCATGTTCTTGTTGAAGTTGGTCGTCGACAGAAGCGTGAAGTAGGCGCCGCCGAAGCCAGCCACCAGGCCACCGACCAGCACGTTGCGGTAGCGCAGCGCGAGCACCTTCACGCCCAGGGTGTCGGCCGCCGCCGGGTGCTCGCCGACCGCCCGGGTACGCAGGCCCCACCGCGTGTAGAAGAGGCCCACGTGGATGAGGACGACCAGCACGATCGCGCCGTACAGGAAGATGTTGCCCTTGAACAGCGCGGGGCCGATCAGCGGGATGTCCGACAGCCCCGGGATGTCCCACTCCGGCACGAAGGTCGGCTGGTTGAACCGGGTCTGGTCCTTGGCCATGAGCTGCTCGTAGAGGAAGCCGGTCAGGCCGAGTGCGAACACGTTGAGCACGACGCCGAGGACCACCTGGTCGACCAGGAAGCGGATGGCGAGCACGGCGAGCAGCAGCGCGATGATCAGGCCGCCGACGCCCGCGGCCAGGATGCCGACCCAGACGCTGCCGGCGAGGGTCGCGAACATCGCCGCGGCGAACGCGCCCATCAGGAACTGGCCCTCGATGGCCACGTTGATCACGGCGGAGCGCTCGCAGAGCACGCCGGCCAGCGCACCGAGGATCAGCGGCAGCGCCAGCGTCACCGAACTGCGCGCGACGCTGCCCAGCGGGATCGTGTTGAGGTTGTCCGGCGCCTGGGAGAGCTGCCAGCAGAGGAACGAGATCAGTGTGGCGACGATGCCGACACCGAGCAGCCAGCCGAACCAGCGCTTGGCGGTGACCAGCATCGCCGCGCCGGCCAGCGCCGCGATCGCGCCGAACAGGACCGCGCCCACGGTGCCGTTGATCCCGACCGCGCTGCCGCTGATCGTCTCGGCCAGCGTGAACTCGGCCTTGCGGCCGGTGGCGAGCGCGCCGAAGAGCAGGGCGGCGAGGACGCCGACGGCGGCGAGGCCGACACCGACCTTGCGCTGCCGGGTCCAGTAGCGGGTCGGTTCGACGACCGCCTGGGCCGCCTCCACGGTGCTGGCGGTCACGTTCTCACCATCCCTTGGACATGCCGGTCCCGAGCCCGCTGACCTTGGCCGGCCGGAGCCGGAAGACGGTCTTCACGAGCGCGGGCGCCGCCACGAAGATCACGATCAGCGCCTGGATCACGCCGACCAGCTCGAGCGAGATCCCGGAGAACGACTGCATCCGGTTGCCACCGGCGGACAGCGCGCCGAACAGCAGCGCCGCGAAGAGCACGCCCCACGGCTTGGCCCGGCCGAGCAGGCCGACCAGCAGGCCGTCGAAGCCGACGCCACCGATCACCGCGCCGGTCAGGCTGACCGCGGTGCCCAGCACGATGGTGGCGCCGCCGAGCCCGGCCAGCGCGCCCGCGACCGTCATGACCATGACGTACGTGGAGCCGACGCCGATGCCGGCGGTCTTCGACGCCTCGGGGTTGAGGCCCACGGCGCGCAGCTCGAAACCGAACGTCGAGCGCTTCAGCGTCCAGGCGATCGCGGCGACGACCAGGATCGCGACGACGATGCCGAGGTTGACCCGCAGGCTGGGGCCGACGAAGCCGAGCAGGTGGGTCAGCTGGGCCGAGTCGTCGACGGGCTTGCTGATGGCGTCGGACCGGTCCGGGTCCTGGATGCCCTTCTGGATGATCAGCCAGCCCAGGAAGAACAGCGCGACGTAGTTGAGCATGATGGTCGTGATGACCTCGTGCGCGCCGGTGCGGGCCTTGAGGAAGCCGGGCACGAAGCCGTACATGCCGCCGAACGCCGCGCCGAAGACCAGCGCGACCACGAGGTGGATGCCGACCGGCAGCGGCAGCAGGAAGCCGGCGATCGCGGCACCGACCGCGCCCATGATCGCCTGGCCCTGCACGCCGATGTTGAACAGGCCGCCCCGGAACGCCAGCGCGAACGCGAGACCGGTCAGCGCCAGCGGCGCCGCGTAGGTCAGCGTCTCCGAGATCGGGAAGAACACCCGCTCCCACGGGCCGGTGCCGTTGACCGCGGCGGTGACCGCCTCCGGGTCGACGATCGAACCCTTGAAGAGCTGCGCGTACGCGTCGCTGACCTTGTCCCACGACAGCGTGAAGAAGTCGGACGGCCGCGAGAAGAAGTAGGAGAAGGTGGCCCGCACGGCCTCGTCGGAGACCGCGATCAGGATGCCGCCGATGACCAGCGCCAGCAGCACGGCCAGCAGCGTCACGGTGAAGCTGTTGGCGGTCCAGAGGTTGGCCAGGAACTTCCCGGCGAACGTCTTCGGCGGCGGCTGCTGGTCGGCACCGACCGCGGCGAGGTCCTCCGCGGTCGCCGTCGTCTGCTCAGTCATCGGGTTGCCCGTCCTTCGCGGTGCCGGCGCCGGCCGTCGCGACGTCGGTCGTCGTGACGCCCGCCATCAGCAGGCCGATCTCCTCGCGCGGGGTGTCCGGCGACACCACGGCGATCACCCGTCCCCGGTACATCACCGCGACGCGGTCGGCGAGCGCCAGCACCTCGTCGAGCTCGCTGGAGACGAGTAGCACGGCCGTGCCCTCGCCCCGCTCGTGGACGATCTGGCGGTGGATGAACTCGATGGACCCGACGTCGACGCCGCGGGTCGGCTGGGCGGCGATGAACAGCTTGAGCGGCCGGGAGAACTCCCGGGCCACGATCACCTTCTGCTGGTTGCCGCCGGAGAGCGTGCCGACCGCGGCCCCGCCCGAGGCGTCGGTCCGCACGTCGAACTGCTCGATCCGGGCCCGGGCCGACTCGGCGATCGCCTCCGGCCGGACCACCCAGCGGGTGCCGTACGGCGCCGTGTTGTAGATGTCGAGGACGAGGTTCTCGGCGACCGTGAAGTCCTTGACCAGGCCGTCGACGCTGCGGTCCTCGGGCACGTAGCCGACGCCGGCGCGGAGGATCTCGCGGGTCGACAGCCCGCGCATCGGGCGGCCGTCGAGGCTGGCGTCGCCGGCGACCACCGGGCGCAGGCCCATGATCGCCTCGATCAGCTCGGTCTGGCCGTTGCCCTGCACGCCCGCGATGCCGAGCACCTCACCGGCCCGGACGGTCAGGTCGACACCGTCGACCGCACGGTGGCCGCGGTCGTCGTTGACGGCGAGGCCCGCGACCTCGAGCACCGGCGCGCCCGGCTCGGCCGCGCCCTTGTCGACCCGCAGCAGCACGGAGCGGCCGACCATCAGCGAGGCCAACTCCTCCTCGCTGGTGTCGGGGGCGGCGGTGCCGACGGTGCGACCCCGGCGGATCACGGTGATCCGGTCGGCGATCGCCTGGACCTCTTTGAGCTTGTGCGTGATGAAGACGATCGACTTGCCGGCGGCCTTCAGGGTCCGCATGACCTCGAGCAGGTCCTGCGTCTCCTGCGGGGTCAGCACGGCCGTCGGCTCGTCGAGGATGAGCAGGTCGACGTCGCGGGTCAGCGCCTTGACGATCTCGACCCGCTGCTGCACGCCGACCGGGAGGTCCTCGATCGTGCGGTCGGGGTCGACGGCCAGGCGGTAGCGGTCGGACACCTCGCGGACGAGCTTGCGGGCCCGCCGCCGGTCGAGGAAGCCGATCGGCCCGCCGGTGGTCTGCTCGGCGCCGAGCATCACGTTCTCGGCGACGGTGAACACCGGCACGAGCATGAAGTGCTGGTGCACCATGCCGATGCCGGCCGCGATCGCGTCGCGCGGGCCTTGGATCCGCACCGGCTTGTCGTCGACGAGGATCTGGCCCTCGTCGGGCTGGAGCAGCCCGTAGAGGACGTTCATCAGCGTCGACTTGCCGGCGCCGTTCTCGCCGAGCAGGGCGTGGATCTCGCCCGGCTCGACCGTGAGGCTGATGTCGTCATTGGCCACGAGGTCGCCGAAGCGCTTGGTGATGCCGCGCAGTTCGAGTCTCAGCGTGACCTCCCTCAGACGGTGCGGAAATTCTTCACGATCGGACCTGGCCTGGGAACAGCCGGTCCCACCAAGGTGGGACCGGCTGTTCGGCCAGGCTCGGGTACTACTTCGGCTGGGCCGGCGAGGTCACCTTGACGGTGCCCGCGATGATGTCGGCCTTCAGCTTGTCGACCTCGCCCTTGAGCTCGGCGCTGACCTTGCTGTCGAACTCGTGGTACGGCGCGATCGAGACGCCGTCGTTCTCCAGCGTGCCCAGGTAGCTGCCGGTCAGCATGCCGGTGGAGTCGGCACCCTTGACCGCCGCCTCCTTGACCGCCTCGGGGATGTTCTTGACGACGGTGGTCAGGAACGCCTTGCAGTACTGCTGGGCGCTCTCGCAACCGTCGACGTCGACCCAGACGACCGCGTACTTGTCGGCCGCGTTGGCCGCCGTGCCGAGGCCCGTGCCGCCGGCGACCGGCATGATCACGTCAGCGCCCTGCGCGACGAAACCGTCCGAGAGCGCCTTGCCCTTGCCCTGGTCGGTGAAGCTCTCGGCGAACGAGCCGTTCTGCGTGGCCTTGTCCCAGCCGAGCACCTGGACCTTGTCGTTCTTCTGGGTGTTCCAGTAGGCGACGCCGTCCGCGAACCCGTCCATGAAGATCGTGACCGGGGGGATCTTCAGGCCGCCGTAGGTGGCGACCTTCTTGCTCTTCGAGTAGCCCGCGGACAGGTAGCCGGCGAGGAACGCCGCCTGCGCGGTGTCGAACTGCATCGGGTAGACGTTGGTCGCGCCCGGGATCGCCGAGTCGACGATCGCGAACTGCTTGTCGGCGTTGGCCGCCGCGACCTGCTTGGTGGCGTCAGTCATCAGGCCACCGACGGCGAGGTTGAAGTTGCAACCCTGCTGCGCGAACTGCGTCAGGTTCGGCACGTAGTCGGCCTCGGCCTTGGACGAGACGTTCTTGGGCTCGGCCAGCTTGTCGCTGTCGGCCTTGGCCTCGGTGAGGCCCTTCCACGCCGAGGCGTTGAACGACCGGTCGTCGATGCCACCGATGTCCGTGACCATGCACGTCTTATAGGTGCCCGCGGCGGGCGCGGCGCTGCTGCCGGTGCCGCTGCTGCTTTCCGGAGCGTCACCACACGCGGCGAGGCCCGCTGCAAGGCCACCCACCGCGAGTATCGAGACGATCCGCATCCCACGCACAGAGCGCAAGACGGTCTCCTTCCCATTACACACCGCAAGAGATGCGCGGTGAGTTCACGTTGCTCGGGACTGTACGCGCAGCAAACGCCAGGTACGAAAATCCAGACTCGACTGTTGGATGGCCGTTACTCAGGCGTGACTAAGGCCTGCGTGAAATCGCCCGCACAGTAAGGAAGGGCCCCTTCCCCACGCTTTCCGCATAGGAAGGGACCCTTGTTAACCGATGTCGCTCAGGCCGCGACCGCCTCGCGGTCGGCGGGGGCCTCCACCCTCGACTCCGCGGGGGTCGGGCGGGCGCCGGCGACGAGGGCGAGGAGCAGACCGACGAGGGCGTACGCGCCGAGCACCCAGGCCGGCCCGGCCCCGCCGGCACCGTCGAAGAACGCGGTCGACCGCAGCAGCGAGCCGCCCGCCCCGATCGGCAGGAACTGGCCGATCGCGCCCCACGGCTGGGGCAGCAGTTCCGGTGCGGCGCTGACCGCGGAGAGCGGGTTGCCGACGAGGAACACGACCAGCATCGACAGCGCGATGCCCGGGCGCCCGAGCGCCGCACCGAGGCCTGCGACGGTGCCGGCGACCGCGGTCGCGAACAGCCCGACGGCCGCGGCGTTGAGCAGGTAGTCACCGCTCAACACGCCGAGCCAGGTCTGCAGGACCAGCGGACCGACCAGGCCGGCGAGCACGCCGAAGGACAGCACGCCGACGAACCGGGCCCGGCGCTCGCGGACCAGCAGGGCGAGCGCGGCGCCCGCGGCCAGCGCGGTGAGCGCGAGCGGCAGGAACCCGGCCGCGAAGCCGCCGCCGCGCGGGTCGTCGGGCGAGCCCGGCACGACGTCGGTGACCGGTGCGTTCATCCCGGCGGCGGCCTGGCCGACGAGTTGGGCCACGATCGGGCTCGCACCGCTCGCGGTGTGCACGGCCGGGCCGGTCGGGCCGACCACGAAGGCCGCGTAGGCCGCGTTGTCGCGCAGGATCGCGTCGGCTGCGGCCGCGTCCGGTGCGCGGCTGATCTCGAAGGCGCCGGGCTCCCGCTGGGCGAGCTGGGCGGCGAAGGCGTCGGCCGCGGGCGCCGGGCCGGCGACGACCACCGGCAGGTCGCGGGGGCCGAGGTTCGCGGCCGGTGCCGCGAAGAGGGGGACGAGCAGAGCCTGCGCGACCACGATGCCGACCCCGATCAGGACGGCGATCAGGAGCGGCGGGCGACCTTGGCGAGGCATGACCATCTCCTTAAAACGAATGCTCGTTCTTCTTTGACGGACCGAGCATCCCATCGATGGCCGTCGGTAGTCAAGAACGAGCGTTCGTTTTACTATGTGTGCCATGCCACGTGTCTCCGAAGCCCACCTCGCCGCCCGCCGCCAGCAGATCCTCGACGCCGCCCGGCGGTGCTTCATGCGCGACGGCTTCCACAACACGTCGATGCAGGACGTGATCGCCGAGGCGGGGCTCTCCGTCGGCGCGGTCTACCGCTACTTCAAGAGCAAGAACGACCTGATCACCGCGATCGCCGAGTCGGTGATCGGCGACGCGTCGACGATGTTCGAGGAGTTGGCCCGGCACGAGCCGCCGCTGTCACCGACCGAGGCGGTCGAACGGGCCGTGACCTTCGTCGAGCGGGAAACCGGCCCCGACGGCCTGCTGCGGATCGCCCTGCAGGTCTGGGCCGAGGCGATGCGCGACCCCGCGCTGGCCGAGTTCGTCGGCAACGCCTACAGCCGGATGCGCGGCCACTTCGTCCACCTCGCCACCCGCGCCCGCGACGCCGGCCAACTCCCGGCGGACGCCGACGTCGAGGCGATCGGCGCGGTCCTGTTCGGCATGGTCCCCGGCTACGCCCTGCAACGAATGCTCTCGAACGGCCCCGACGCCAAGACCTACGCGGCCGGCCTCCGCACCCTCGTTCCGTAAGCGAGCTTGTTTCGAGTTTGTTGCTTGATAGCAAGGGCTTGCGCAAGACGCGAAAGACCAGCGGATATCGTGCAGCACATGCGTGCCCGCCTCTCCGACATCGCCCTGCGGGCGGGGGTCAGCGAGGCGACCGTCTCCCGGGTGCTCAACGACCGGCCGGGCGTCTCCCCCGACACCCGCGAAGCCGTCCTCGCCGCCCTCGACGCGCTCGGTCTCGAGCGCCCCGGTCGCCTGCGCCGGCGCAGCGCCGGCCTGGTCGGGCTGGTCGTCCCGGAGCTGGGCAACCCGATCTTCCCGGAGTTCGCGCAGACCATCGAGTCGGCGCTGGCCCAGCGCGGCTACACCCCGGTGCTGTGCACGCAGACGCCCGGCGGGGTGACCGAGGACGAGTACGTCGAGATCCTGCTCGACCGCCAGGTCAGCGGCATCGTCTTCGTCTCCGGCCTGCACGCCGACGCGACCGGCGACCACGAGCGCTACCGCCGCCTGGTCGCCCGCGAGCTGCCGATCGTGCTGGTCAACGGCTACGTCGAGGGGCTGCCGGCGCCGTTCGTCTCGCCCGACGAGCAGGCCGCCGCCGAGCTGGCGGTGTCCTATCTCACCACCCTCGGCCACCGGCGGATCGGCCTGATCAACGGGCCGGACCGCTTCCTGCCGGTCCGGCGCAAGATCGCCGGCTACCGCGCCGCCATGCGGACCGTCCTGGGCGTCGACGCCGGGGAGCTGGACGGGCTGATCTCGCTGTCGCTGTTCGGCGTCGAGGGCGGCGAGGCGGCCACCCACCGGCTACTCGACGCCGGCGTCACCGGCATCGTCTGCGGCTCCGACATGATGGCGCTGGGCGCGATCCGCAGCGTCCGCCGCCGCGGCCTGCGGGTGCCGGCCGACGTCTCGGTGGTCGGCTACGACGGCTCGCCGCTGATGGCGTTCACCGATCCGCCGCTGACCACGCTCCGGCAGCCCGTCGAGGCCATGGCGGTTGCCGCGGTGCGCGCGCTGGTCGACGAGATCGAGGGCCACGCGGCGCCGCACTCGGAGTACCTGTTCCGTCCGGAACTCGTCGTCCGATCATCGACCGCGATCGCCAATCCGCACTGAAACGCGCTCCTTGCGAAGCTTGCGCAAGGTCTGACGGGTCCTTGCAGACTCCGGCCTCGATCCGGCATGCTTCTGCGGTGCCAACCGAACTGACGACAAATGCGGACGATTTAGGCGCAGCCGACTGGTGGCGCACCGCGGTCGTCTACCAGGTCTACGTGCGCAGCTTCGCCGACGCGAACGGCGACGGCATCGGCGACCTGGCCGGACTCCGCGACCGGTTGCCCTATCTCCGTGATCTCGGCGTCGACGCGATCTGGCTGACGCCCTTCTACCGCTCGCCGATGGTCGACGGTGGCTACGACGTCACGGACTACCGCGAGGTCGACCCGATGTTCGGGGACATCGCCGACTTCGACGCGATGATGACCGACGCACACGCGTACGGGCTGCGGGTGATCATCGATGTGGTTCCCAACCACACGTCGAGCGCGCACCGCTGGTTCCAGGAGGCGCTGGCGGCGGCCCCGGGCTCGCCGGAACGCGAGCGCTACATCTTCCGCGACGGCCGTGGCCCGGACGGCGCCGAGCCGCCCAACGACTGGGAGTCGATCTTCGGCGGCGACGCCTGGACCCGGGTCCCGGACGGCCAGTGGTACCTGCACATCTTCGACCCGCAGCAGCCCGACCTGAACTGGGAGCTGCCCGAGGTGCGGGCCGAGTTCGAGGACATCCTGCGGTTCTGGCTCGACCGCGGCGTCGACGGCTTCCGGGTCGACGTGGCGCACGGCAACATCAAGGCGCCCGGCCTGCCGGACGTCGGCTACAGCAGCAGGACCGGCCGCAACCAGCGCCAGAGCCGGCTGCTGGAGGGCACCACGCTGCCCTACTTCGACCAGGACGGCGTGCACGAGATCTACCGCGCCTGGCGAAAGATCTTCGACAGCTATCCGCCGGGCCGGATGGCGGTCGCCGAGGCCTGGGCGTCCAGCCCCGAACGGCTGGCCCGCTACGTCGGCCCCGACGAGCTGCACCAGGTCTTCAACTTCGACTTCCTGCACGCGACCTGGAGCGTCGACTCGTTCCGCAAGGTGATCGACACGGCCCTGGCCGAGGCCACGCTGGTCGGCGCGCCCACCACCTGGGTGCTGTCCAACCACGACAAGCAACGGCACGTCACCCGGTACGGCGGTGGCGAGCTCGGCCTGCGCCGGGCCCGGGCCGCCGCACTGCTGATGCTCGCCCTCCCCGGTGTCGCCTACCTCTACCAGGGCGAGGAGCTCGGCCTCGACGAGGTGCTCGACCTGCCCGACGAGCTGCGCCAGGACCCGGCGTTCCGGCGCACCGGCGAGAGCCGCGACGGCTGCCGGGTGCCGCTGCCATGGTCCGGCGAGGCGGCGCCGTACGGCTTCGGCCCGGCCGGCGCCTGGCTGCCGCCCCCGGCGAGCTGGGTCGCGTGCACCGTGGCCGCGCAGGCCGGCGACCCGCGATCGACCCTGGAGCTCTACCGGGCGGCCCTGCGGTTGCGCCGCGCCGAGCCGGGGCTGGGCGGCGGTGAGCTGGTCTGGCTCGACGCCGAGCCCGGCGTGCTCGCGTTCCGCCGCGGCGACCTGACCTGCGTCGTCAACGTCGGGGCCGGCCCGGTCGACGTGCGGCGCTACGGCGCGCCGATCCTGGCCACCGCGGCCCTCGACGGAGATTTCCTGCCGATCGACGCGGCGGTGTGGTTGAAACCGGCGACAGCCGGGTAAGGCGTTACCCACGAGGCCCCTGTGGTGGGGGTGTGGTGGGTACGGTGCCCCGGCGTCGAACGACGGTTCCGCCGGGGCACCCCTACGCTCAGGGGTTGTCGGCCCGCGGTGCGGTGAGCTTGGCCGCGATCCGGCCCCAACCCGCCATCACCTGGTCGGGAGTGGGCGGCGGCGCCGCGTAGCCGGCGTCGTTCTCGCCGAACGTCTCGGCCAGGTCGGGGCCGTCCTCGTCCTCGAGATCCAGGTCGTCCAGCGAGCCGTCGGCCGGCCGCTCGTCCCGCAACGCCGAGATCCGGGCCGCCTCGATCTCGCCGCGGATCTCGTCGGTGGAGATGTGCGGCATGCACGGCTCCACGACGGCCATCAGCTCCTCGTCGGCGACGACCGACTGGGCCAGCGCGAGCGCCTGCGGCCGTTCGTAGGGCCCGCTGACCACGGGCTCCCACTCCTCGTCGTCGCCCAGCGGGCCGAACGTGATGATCCATGGCAGGTCGTGCAGCGGCGAGTCGTCGGCCAGCCGCAAGGTCACCAGTGCACCCATCCGACCATCATGCGCCGTGATGGCCCTCCGGATCTCCGTTACCCTCGTCATCTTCGTCATGGTCGACGGGTGAGACGGCGTGCGGGGGCCCCGGCTGCGGCTCACCGCCGCCCAGGTCGCGGACCGTGCCGTGGTTGTCCGTGGCGGCCACCGCGGCGGCCCAGATGATGATCTGGTTGTAGATGTAGAGGTAGATCAACAAGCCGACCGGACCGATCAGCGCGTACGCCGCGTTCGCCCGGACCCAGTTGACGTAGAGCCGGCCGACCGAGTTCAGCACGGTCAGCCCGCCGGCCACCATGATCATCGGGATCACCAACCGCCGCGGGCTCATGTGGATCCGCGGGATCGCGCACAGCAGCGCGAAGGCGATCACCAGGTTGACCAGCACGGTGAGCACGTAGGTAAGCACCATCAACCAGGTGCCGTCGCCACCGATCGCCCAGGTCAGCAGGGTCTTGAGCCCGTCGACGGCGCCCACCGAGGCGATCACCATGGCCAGCACGACCAGCAGCACGCCGAGATCGATGAACCGCCGGACCACGAGGTTGCCGGGTTGCTGCTGGAAGCCGTGCACGGCCCGCTGCGAGGACCGGATCGCCTCGACCCAGCCGATGCCGGTGAACACCAGGCCGATCAGACCGACGATGCCGATCGGGCGCCCGGAGGTCTGCACGCCGCTGACCGCGTCCTCGACGCTCTTGATGTCCAGGAACGGCAGGTTGCCCGCGACGAAGCTGACGACGGCCTCGTTGACCTCGGCATTGCTCAGCGTGAAGCCGAAGACGGCGTAGCCGACCAGGGCGAACGCGAAGATCGCGAAGAAGCCGTAGTACGCGATCGCCGCGGCCAGCCGCCCGCCGAGCACGAACCCGAAGCGGTCAGCCGCCCGGTAGAAGTGGTCGAACGCGCCGGACCGTTCCCGGGCGCGGTCGAGTCCCCGGTTGATCCCGGCCTCGATCCGCCCCAACGCGTTCACAAGGCTCATTCTTGCGGATCACCTGGATCCGCGAGCCGCCCGCGTCAGGCGCCGCGGCTCGGGAAGAAGCCGACGCGGTCGTACACCTGGGAAAGGGTCGCCGACGCCACCGCGCGGGCCTTGTCGGCGCCGATCGCGAGCAGCTTGTCGAGCTGGGCCGGGTCGTCCAGGTAGGCCTTGGTGCGCTCCTGGATCGGCCGGACGAACTCGGCCACCACCTCGGCGAGCTCCTTCTTCAGGTCGCCGTAGCCCCTGCCCTCGAACGCCGCGACCAAATCGTCGATCGGGCGGTCCGCGAGCACCGAGTAGATGGTGAGCAGGTTGGAGACGCCGGGCTTGGTGGCCGGGTCGTAGACGATCTCGCGGCCGGTGTCGGTGACCGCCGAGCGGATCTTCTTGGCCGACCTGGCCGGGTCGTCGAGCAACTCGATGATGCCGGCCGGCGAGGACGACGACTTCGACATCTTCGCGGTCGGCTCCTGCAGGTCGGTGATCTTCGCGGTGTCGCGCACGATGAACGGCGCCGGCAGCGTGAACGTCTTGCCGAACTGCGTGTTGAACCGGCCGGCCAGGTCGCGGGTCAGCTCCAGGTGCTGGCGCTGGTCCTCACCGACCGGCACCGCGTCGGCCTGGTAGAGCAGGATGTCGGCCGCCTGCAGGATCGGGTAGGTGAACAGGCCGACGCTGGACCGGTCGGCGCCCTGCTTGGCCGACTTGTCCTTGAACTGGACCATCCGGCTGGCCTCGCCGAAGCCCGTGATGCAGCTGAGGACCCACGAGAGCATCGGGTGCTCGGGCACCTGCGACTGCACGAAGAGGGTGCATCGCTCCGGGTCGAGGCCGAGCGCGAGCAACTGGGCGGCGGAGACGCGGCTGCGCGACCGCAGGACCGCCGGGTCGTGGCCGGCCGTGATCGCGTGCAGGTCGACGACGCAGTAGAACGCGTCGTGGGTCTCCTGCAGGGCCACCCACTGGCGGACCGCTCCCAGGTAGTTGCCCATGTGGAACGAGTCGGCGGTCGGCTGGATGCCGGAGAGCACCCGGGGCCGGGCAGTGGGAGCGTCGGACATGCCGGCAATTCTGCCAGGGCCATCGTGGAACCCCGCCAGCCCCTCGGAACTCGTACGGTGTGGCCAGAACCGGAAGGACGGCGATTGGCGCACCAAGAGGGTAGCGGCGCGACCGACGCCCCGCAGGGGCGTGGATCCTCCATGCCGACTGTCAGTCCAGGCATCGGCGGCACGGTGGAGGAGGTTTACCACGCCTGCTATCGGCGGCTGGTCGCGCAGATCTACGCGTTCACCACTGACCTTACGGAGGCGCAGGACGTGGTGCAGGAGGCGTTCGCCCGGGCGTTGGCCCGGCCGCGGGGTCTCGCCGACGTGGACAACCCGGAGGCGTGGCTGCGCACGGTCGCGGTCAACATCGTCCGCCGCCGCTGGCGACGCCGGAAGCTGCTCGACACGATCCTGCTCCGCGACCGCCCGGTGGCCCGGACCGTCGAGGCGGCGCCGGGCCCCGAGCGGGCCGACCTGCGCGACGCGCTGGCCACGCTGCCACCCCACTTCCGCGAGGTCGTGGTCCTGCACTACTACGCCGACCTGCCGATCGACGAGGTCGCCGCGCTGCTCGGGGTGCCCACCGGCACGGTCAAGTCGCGGCTGTCCCGGGCCCGCACGGCGCTGGCCGGCCGGCTGGACGGCTACCGGACGGAGGTGACCCGTGCCCGATCTTGACTCCCGGCTCGCCCGGTCCCGGGCGGACCTGCTCGACGAGATCGAGCAGCCGCCGCTGGCCACCGTGCGCCGCCGCGCCACCCGGATCCGGCGCCGCCGGGCCGTCACCGCGGGCGCCGCGGCCCTGGCCCTGCTCGGTGTCGTGGCCATCGGCGTCCGCCCGTGGCAGCAGGACACCACGCCGTCCGTCACGGCCACGGACCCGTCGGTCACGGCGCCGGTCTACCGGGGCGGCGGCATCGATATCATCGGCCTGTCCCCCGCGCCGGTCCACGGCCTGAACGGCCCGATCGCCGAGGTGGAGTTCAGCGACGAGGGCGTCGGCATCGCGGCGGCCGGTTGCGACCGGAACTGCCCGCCGCTGGCCCGGACCACCGACGGCGGCCTGTCCTGGTCGTCGGTCGCGCAGTCACCGACCGGCGACGGACCCATGGACGTGATCGCCTTCCCGGCCGGCCACTGGCTTGTGCAGGGCGACCGGTGGTGGTCGTCGCAGACCGGGTCCACCTGGCAGGTCGTCACCCCGCCGCCGGCGACCGACCGCGCGGTGATCGAGCCCGGCGAGCTGCCCCGCGTCGACCAGCCCCTCGGTGCGATCGGAGTGCTGAGCTGGGACCGTGGTCCGCTCGGCCCGCTCGCCACCCAGCCCGGCCTGACTGCCCGCTGGGTGGCCCCGGCCCCCGCGGGCGACGGGGCCTGGTGGGTCGGCGGGCTGGTCGGCACCGCGCCCGCGGTCGCGGTCAGCCGTGACTCGGGCCGCAGCTGGACGACCACGGTGCTGCCCACGCCGGCCGACCCGGCGGAGACGGTGACCGTCAGCACGCTCGGCGTCGAGGTCTACGCGATGGCCCGCAACGGGGCCGGCGAGGTGCTCGGGATCTACCACTCGGCCGACGGCGGGAAGCGGTTCACACCGACCTTCGTGGCCTCGGGCGGCGACAACGCGCCGGCGCCGTTCACGGGCGACCCGGTGCCGCTGCTCGACGGCCGGCTGCTGGTCATCCAGTCGGCCGGGAAACCCAGCTCGTGGTGGGCCAGCGCGGACGACGGGAAGACCTTCATCCCGATCGTGGACCTTCCCGCGGCGAGCTGGATCCGTCGCACGTACGCGGGCTATGTCGCCTACGGCCTCTTCGGCGGCAGCTGGGCGGCCTTCTCGACCGACGGCACGAACTGGCAGAAGCTCCAGCTCAACTAGTCCCGGGCGGTCGCGGTCGACTCGCGGCGGGTGGGCACGACCGGCATCGGGATCGTGGCGATCACCTGGCCGCCGGCGGTCTCGGGATCCGGCGCGGGCGCCGGCGGCGGCGGGTCGATCGCCCGGATGGCCACCCGGGCGACCCGGCGGCCGTCGAGCTCCAGGACCCGCAGCACCCAGCCCTCCTGCGGGACGGCGCCGGGCACGCGCGCCTCGTCGCCGATCCGGGGCACCCGGCCCAGGCTCGCCATCACGTAGCCGCCGACCGTCTCGTACGGCCCGTCCGGCAGCTCGAAGCCCGCCCGCTCGGCGAAGTCGCCGAGGTTGAGCCGCCCGTCGAGGTCGGCGGGGCGACCGGGCACCGGGTCGGGCTCGACGTCGTACTCGTCGTGGATCTCGCCGACCACCTCTTCGATGAGGTCCTCGAGAGTCACTATGCCGGCGGTGCCGCCGTACTCGTCTATCACGACCGCGAGGTGGTGCCGCTCCCGCCGCATCTCGGTGAGCGCGACCAGCACGCGCTTGCTCGCCGGGATCCGCTTCACCTCACGGGTCAGCTCCCGGACCGTCACGTGGCCGTCGCCCTCGGGGCGGATCAGCAGGTCGCGCAGGTGGACGAAGCCGACGACGTCGTCGTGGGTGCCGTCGACCACCGGGTAGCGGGTGTGCGTCTCGGCGCGGACGAGGTCGGCGATCTCGCCCAGCGTCTGCTCCGCCGCGAGGAAGGTCACCTCGGTCCGCGGCCGCATCACCTCGCGGACCATGGTGTCGCGGGCCACCAGCACCTCGTCGATGATCCGGCGTTCGACCGGGTCGAGGCGGGTGCTGGCGGCGACGAGGTCGCGCAGGTCGGCTTCGCTGATCTGCTCACGGCCGGCCGACGGGTCCGCGCCGAGCGCCGCGGTGAGCCCGTCGGCGGTCCGCACGACGAGGCGCGCCAGCCGGCGGGCGACCGGGCCGGGGTTGCGCTGGGGACGCCCCGTCGGAACGCGCCGACGGGGCCCGGCTGTGCCGGGTTGGTCCTGCATGCAGCGATCGTAGACACGTCATGCTCCCCGCGCCGAGCGGTTGTGATGGGATGCAGGCCATGAGTCAGGTCCCCTCCCGCGCCGCAGCGGGTTTCGCCTCCGCTTTCGGCGCCGATCCGGCCGGGCTGTGGGCCGCCCCGGGTCGCGTCAACCTCATCGGTGAGCACACCGATTACAACGACGGGTTCGTGCTCCCCTTCGCGCTGCCGCACCGGGTGGTCGTTGCGGCGGCCGCCGTGCCCACGCCGCGGTGGCGGGTGTGGTCCGAGCAGACCGGCGAGACGGTCGAGTTCGGCGCCGCGGAGGCCGACGAGCCGGGCCGGGTCGAGGGTTGGGCCGGTTACGTCGCGGGCGTGGTGTGGACCTTGAGATCCAAGGGGTACGAGGTGCCCGGCGCCGACCTGGCCGTCGCCTCCGACGTGCCGGCGGGCGCGGGCCTCTCGTCGTCGGCGGCGCTCGAGTCGGCCGTGCTCACCGCCCTCGCCGACCTGGGCGGGTTGGCTCTGCCGGTCGAGGACCGCCCGGGCCTCGCGCAGCGGGCCGAGAACGACTACGTCGGCATGCCCTGCGGGATCATGGACCAGTCGGCGTCGATCCGCGCCGAGGCCGGCCACGCGCTGTTCCTCGACTGCCGCTCGCTGGCCATCGAGCAGATCCCGTTCGACGTCGCGGCCTCGGGGCTGGCCGTGCTGGTCGTCGACACGCAGGCACCACACCGCCACGCGGGCGGCGAGTACGCGAGCCGCCGCCGGGCCTGCGAGGAGGCGGCGGCGCTGCTCGGGGTGCCCGCGCTACGCGACGTCTCGGACCTGGACGCGGCCCTGGAGAAGCTGACCGACGACGTCATGCGCCGCCGGGTCCGGCACGTGGTGACCGAGAACCAGCGGGTCCTCGACACGGTCGACCTGCTGCGCGCGGGCCGCGTGCGGGAGATCGGCCCGCTGCTGACGGCCTCACACGCGTCGATGCGGGATGACTTCGAGATCACGGTGCCGGAGGTCGACCTCGCGGTCTCGACGGCGCTGGCCGCGGGCGCCTACGGGGCGCGCATGACCGGCGGCGGCTTCGGCGGCTGCGTCCTGGCCCTGATCGACGCGACCGAGACCGACCGTGTCGCCGCGGCGGTGGCCGCGGCCTACGCCGAGCGGGGCTTCACGGCCCCGGTCTGGTTCGCGGCCCGCCCGGGCCCGGGCGCGGAACGCATCGAGTGACCACCGCGCGCCGGACACCACTGCTCCTGGCCGCCCCGGCGGCGCCCGGGACGGTGCCCGGCCCGCGCCCGTCGGCAGGACGCGTCGAGTGACTACCACGTGCCGCACACCACTGACCCTGGCCGCCCCGGCGGCCGGGACGGTGCCCGGCCCGCGCCCGTCCGCGGGAGGCGTCCAGTGACCGCGGTGCGGCGGATTCCGCTGACCCTGGCCGTCCTCGTGGTCACGGCGGTGCCCAGCCTGCTGCAGTTCGCCTATCCCGCGGTGCTGACCTCGCTGCAGCGCACGCCCGCGATCCGGGACGGCCAGGTGTGGCGGCTCTTCACGTCGTTGCTCGTGCAGGACGGCGGGTGGTTCGGCGCGATATCCACCTGCTGTTCCTGCTGCTGGTCGGCGCGCTCGCCGAACTGGTGCTGCGGCGCCGGCTCTGGGCGGCCTGCTACTTCGGTTGCGGCCTGGCCGCCGAGGGCATCGCGGTGGTCTGGCAGCCGACGGGCGGCGGCAACTCGATCGCCATCTGTGGCCTGGCCGGCGCCCTGACGATCGCCCTGCTGACGGCGCCGCTCCGGCCCAGCGCCGCCTGGCGCTCGGACGCCACCGGCGCCGAACTGCGCCCGCGCCACCTCTGGCTCCCCGCCGGCGTGGCCTGGTGGACGGTCGCCATCCTCGGCACGCTCTCGGAGGTAGCGCTCTACATCGGCGCGGCAGCGGGCGCGGCGGTCCAGGTCGCCCTGGTGGCAGGCGGCGAACGGGGCCGCGGCAACCGCACACTCGGCCGACTCGTCGCGGTCGGCGCCCTGCTGGTGGCCATAGCGCTGACGGCCCTACGCAACATCCACGGCCCGCCGCTGCTGCTCGGCGCGGCCCTCACCTACGCGGTCTCCCGCCGCCGCCCGTAGCGCACCGCCCCCGCTGGGCGCGGCCCGCCTACGCGGCCCCGCCCCTCGCAGTCAGACACACCTACCACCGCGACAGGGCACGGCCCGCCTCCGCGGTCCCCGCCCTCAAACGCACCCACCCCGGCGGATTGGCGCACGCCCCGCTACGCGGTTTCGCGCCTTTGCCCTGGGCGCGACCCGTCGCGGGCCTGGCAGCGGAGCGAAGCGGAGCGGTCCCTCGCGGGAGGAACGGTCCGCACCCCCGCGGACCCGAGCAGGC
The DNA here is from genome assembly GCF_016862555.1 of Asanoa siamensis. Taxonomy (GTDB): domain Bacteria; phylum Actinomycetota; class Actinomycetes; order Mycobacteriales; family Micromonosporaceae; genus Asanoa; species Asanoa siamensis. The sequence goes on from NZ_BONE01000001.1 coordinate 63,561, forward strand.
AGCCTCTAGGAAGCTTCGACGATCATGCCGGCGGCGACGGTCCGGTTGCTAGATTCGTCGATGAGGATGAATCCGCCCGTCGTGCGGTTGCGGCGGTACTCGTCGGCGAGCAGCGGCGCCGTCGTCCGTAGGCGCAGGCGGCCGATCTCGTTCAGCTTCAGCTCCACCGCTTCCTCGTCGCGGTGCAGTGAGTTGACGTCCAGGCGGTAGTGCAGGTCGCGGACCACCGTGCGGACCGAGCGGGTCGTGTGCTTCAGCGCGTACTTCCCGCCCACCCGCAGCGGCCTGCTCTCGTCCATCCAGCAGATCATCGCCTCGATGTCCTGGGCGACCGCCGGTGCGTTGTTGGGCCGGCAGATCAGGTCGCCGCGGGAGATGTCGATCTCGTCTTCCAACCTGACCGTCACCGACATCGGGGGGAAGGCCTCGGCGACCGGGCCGTCGGCGGTGTCGATCGCGGCGATCCGGCTCGTCAGGCCCGACGGCAGCACCATCACCTCGTCGCCGGGCTTGAGCACGCCCGAGGCCACCTGGCCCGCGTAGCCGCGGTAGTCGGTGACGGTGGTCGACTGCGGGCGGATCACATACTGCACCGGGAAGCGCACGTCGACCAGGTTGCGGTCGGAGGCGATGTGGACGTGCTCCAGGTGGTGCAGCAGCGATGGGCCCTCGTACCACGGCATGTTCTCGGAGCGCGTGGCGATGTTGTCGCCCTTCAGCGCCGAGATCGGGACCACCGTCAGGTCGGGTGCCTCGAGCTTGGCCGCGAACGCGGTGAACTCGTCGGCGATCCGCTCGAAGACCTCCTGCGACCAGTCGACCAGGTCCATCTTGTTGACGCAGAGCACCAGGTGCGGCACCCGCAGCAGGGAGCAGAGGAACGCGTGCCGGCGGGACTGCTCGACCAGGCCCTTGCGGGCGTCGACCAGGATCAGCGCGAGGTCGGCGGTGGACGCACCGGTCACCATGTTGCGGGTGTACTGGATGTGCCCGGGCGTGTCCGCGATGATGAACTTCCGCCGCGGCGTCGCGAAGTAGCGGTAGGCCACGTCGATCGTGATGCCCTGCTCCCGCTCGGCCCGCAGGCCGTCGGTGAGCAGCGCCAGGTTGGTGTATTCGTCGCCGCGGGCCGCGCTGACCGCCTCGACGGCGGCGAGCTGGTCGGTGAACAGCGACTTGGTGTCGTAGAGCAGGCGGCCGATCAGCGTCGACTTGCCGTCGTCGACACTGCCCGCGGTGGCGAACCGGAGCAGGTCCATGGCGCGCTGCTCGGGGGCAGCCAGGGTCGGCGTCGACATCAGAAGTAGCCCTCCCGCTTGCGGTCTTCCATCGCCGCCTCGCTGACCCGGTCGTCGCCGCGGGTCGCGCCGCGTTCGGTGATCCGGGTCGCGGCGACCTCGTCGATCACCTTCTCGACCGTGTCGGCCGAGGACTCCACCGCCGCGGTGCACGAGGCGTCACCGACGGTGCGGTAGCGCACCTTCGCGGTGAACGGCTGCTCGGTGCCGCGCGGCTGGATGAACTGGTTGACGGCGTACAGCATGCCGTCGCGGGAGATCACCTGGCGCTCGTGCGCGTAGTAGATCGACGGCAGGTCGAGCCCCTCCTGCGCGATGTAGTGCCAGACGTCGAGCTCGGTCCAGTTGGACAGCGGGAACACCCGGATCGACTCGCCCGCGTGGTGCCGGCCGTTGTAGAGCCCCCACAGCTCGGGCCGCTGGTTCTTGGGGTCCCACTGGCCGAACTCGTCGCGGAAGCTGAACACCCGCTCCTTGGCCCGGGCCTTCTCCTCGTCGCGCCGGGCGCCCCCGAACAGCGCGTCGAAGCGGTATTTCTCGACCGCGTCGAGCAGCACCGGCGTCTGGATCCGGTTGCGGGTGCCGTCGCCCGACTCGACCACGAGACCCGATTCGAGCGCCTCGGGCACGCTGGCGACCACGAGCTGCAGGCCGAGCTCGGCGACCCGGCGGTCACGGTACTGCAGGACCTCCGGGAAGTTGTGGCCCGTGTCGACGTGCATCACCGGGAACGGGATGCGCGCCGGGGCGAACGCCTTCTCGGCGAGCCGGAGCATCACGATCGAGTCCTTGCCGCCCGAGAAGAGCAGCACGGGTCGCTCCAACTCGGCGACCACCTCGCGCATGACGAAGATGCTCTCCGCCTCGAGCGCCGCGAGGTGGGAGACCCGGTAAGCCGGCGGCATGGAACCCCTTCAAGCAATTGTCTAGTCGGTCACTGGGTTTTTACCCTGGGCGACTCTACCCCGAGATGTGCGCCCGCAACGCCGCGAGCAACCGTGGTGCCAGATCCTTCCGGCAGACCACCAGATCGGGCAGCCGGGGATCGGTCTCGTTGTATTTCAGCGCAGATCCATCGATCCGGGAAGCGTGCAGCCCGGTGGCCGTCGCCACAGCGACGGGTGCCGCGGAGTCCCACTCGTACTGCCCGCCAGCGTGCACGTAGGCGTCCACCTCGCCACCGACGACCGCGGCGATCTTCACCCCGGCCGAGCCCATGGGTACGAGGTCGGCGCCCAGGTCGTCGGCCAGGTCAGCGAGGAACGCCGGGGGTCGGCTGCGGCTCGCGGCCAGCCGCAGCCGCGGCTGCCCACCCATCGGCGGGTACGCGGGCGGGAAGTCGGTGGCCAGCGTCCGGTGCTGGGCCGGGATCGCCACCGCGCCGGCGAGCAGCTTGTGCGGGCTGGTCCCGTGCCGGCCCCAGAGGGCGACGTGCACCGCCCAGTCGTCGCGGCCCTCCTCGCTGAACTCGCGGGTGCCGTCGAGCGGGTCGACGATCCACACGCGGTCGGCGGAGAGCCTGTCGGTGCCGACGGACCGCGCGTCCTTGTCCTCCTCGGAGAGGACGGCGTCGCCCGGCCGCCAGCGGGCCAGTTCGGTCCGCATCAGCTCGTGTGACAGCTTGTCACCGGCCGCCTTCAGCGCGTGCGGGTCGGCGAAGCCGACCTCGGCCCGGGTGCGGAGCAACAGCTCCCCGGCGCGCCCGGCCAGCCAGCGGGCGAACGCACCATCGATCACCGGCGGAGTCATGAGGGGTGTCTCCTCGTCAGTAGGCGCCGCTCGGGCGCACGACGGCGGCCAGGGTGCGCATGAGGATCACCAGGTCGAGGGAGAGCGACCAGTTCTCCACGTAGCGCAGGTCCAACCGGACCGCCTCCTCCCACGGCAGGTCGGACCGGCCCGACACCTGCCACAGCCCGGTCATCCCGGGCTTGACCGCGAGCCTGCGCCGCACGTCGTCGGCGTACTGCGCCACTTCCTGAGGCAGTGGCGGCCGCGGTCCCACCAGCGACATCTGCCCGAGCAGCACGTTGAACAGCTGAGGTAGCTCGTCGAGCGAGAACCGGCGCAGCCGGCGCCCCACGGGGGTGATCCGCGGGTCGTTGCGGATCTTGAAGAGGACGCCGTCGTGCTCGTTGAGGTGTCGCAACTCCGCGAGCCGCGCCTCCGCGTCGAGGTACATGCTGCGGAACTTGTAGATCAGGAACTCCCGGCCGTCGCGACCGGTGCGTACCTGCCGGAAGAGTACCGGGCCGGGCGAGTCGATCCGGATGCAGAGGGCGACCGCCAGCAGGACGGGTGACAGCAGCGCGACCAGCAGCGCGGCGCCCACCCGATCGACGATCTCCTTGACGAACCGGGCGGCACCCTCCAGCCGGGGGTGCTCGACGTGCAGCATCGGCAGCCCGTCGACCGGCCGGATCGTGGTGCGGTCGCCGGCCACGTCGATCAGCGCGTTCGCCAGGATGAGGTCGATCTCGTCGCGCTCCAGCCGCCAGGCGAGCCGGCGCAGCGTCTGCCCGTCGATCTCCGGGCAGGACAGCACGATCACCGTGTCGGCCGCGGAGGCCTCGACAGCGTGCGCCACGTCGTCGAACGTGCCGTGCACCGGCAGGCCGACGTCGCCGTCGTGCTGCGGCGGCAGACAGGCCCCGACCAGCTCGAGCCCGTGGTAGCGCTCGCGGTTGAGCTGCCGGGCGAGGTGGATGACGGCCAGTTCGTGTCCGACGACGATCACCCGGCGGAGGCAGTCACCGCGTTTCCGGGCGCGGTGCAGGCGTTTGCGCAGGGCGAAGCGGACCGTCACGGTGGCGAAGGTGGCCGCGGGCAGGGCGATCAGCACGTACGAGCGGGCGAGCTGGATCTCCAGCGCGTAGGAGACCATCGCGACTCCGGCCACCATCCCGAGGCCGGCCCGGATGACCCGCTGGTACTCGTCGGTGCCGACGAACAGGAACCGCGACTCGTACGCCCGGGCCAGCCCGAGCGCGGCGACCAGCGCGACCGGCAGCAGCGCCGAGAGCACCAGGTAGTCGCGGTTGTAGCTGGTCAGCCCGTCGCCGAAGCGCAGCTCGAAGGCGAGGCCGCCGGCCGCGGCGCCGACCGCCAGGTCGGCGAGGAGCAGGGTGCGCTGGTAGCGCGTCTCCCAGGCGGCCCGCCGGGAGAGCGCGGCGTGCCGGCCGGGGATCCGGCGCAGGAGTCGCCGCCGGGGCGGCGCCATGACCGCGGTGCGGCGGCGGTCCAGGCCTCCGCGTTCTGGGCCGCCGCGTTCCGGGCTCCTGCGGCGTGGCCGGGTCCGGGTCGCGCGCGCGGGCCGGTCGGCGTCGTGCTCCCGGGCCTCGAGACCGCGTTCCATCAGGTCGCGGACGGTCGCGGGGTCGAACCGTCCTCGTTCCACCCACGCCTCCCCGGTTAAGCTCCGCCTAAGACACAACGGGCGGAACCGGGCAGGCGATACGCCCTTGATCAGGATCCGTTATAGGCGTTCTGTGCCCATTCGACGCCTTTCCCGGCGACCGCCTCGGCGACGTCGGCCGCCCGGTCGACCAGGAACTCGAGCTCCTTGCGCTCGGTCGAGGAGAAATCGTTGAGCACGTAGTCGGCCGGGTCCTGCCGGCCGGGCGGGCGGCCGATGCCGAACCGCACCCGGGCGTAGTCCTTGGTGCCCAGCGACTTCGACATCGAGCGCAGGCCGTTGTGGCCGCCCTCGCCGCCGCCGAGCTTGGCGCGGATCTGGCCGTAGGGGATGTCGAGCTCGTCGTGCAGCGCGATGATCTGGCCGGGCGGGACCTTGAAGAACTGCGCCAGCGCGACCGTGGGGCCGCCGGAGAGGTTCATGTAGGTCAGCGGCTTGACGAGGACGAGCCGGGGCCCGCCGAAGCCGAGCCGCCCCTCGGCGACGTCGGCGACCGCGCGGCGGTGCCGGCCGAACTTCGCGCCGATCCGCTCGGCGATCAGGTCGGCGACCATGAAGCCCACGTTGTGACGGTTCTTGGCGTATTCCTTGCCAGGGTTGCCAAGACCCACCACGAGGAAGGGCGCTGTCGCTTGCACGCTTGTCATTCTCCCGGAACACGCAAGTCAGTTGGCGAAAGGCCCCTCCCGGTCGTACCGGAAGGGGCCTTTTCTCGCAGACCAGAGTTTTGTTACTGAGCGGCCGCGGCCGGCTCCTCGCTCGCCGCGGCGGGAGCCTCACCCTCGGCGCCTTCGCCCTCGGCCGCCTCGCCCTCGGCAGTCTCGCCCTCGAGCGCCTCGGCGCTCGGCGCGACGCTGATCACGGCGATGGTGGTCTCGGGGTCGGCCACGAGCTCCGTGCCGTCCGGCAGGGTGACGTCGGCGGCGGTGACCTTCGAACCGGCCTCGAGGCCCTCGATCGAGACCTCGAAGTGGTCCGGCAGCCGGGTGGCGTCGGCGCTGACCGAGAGCGTGTCGCTCTCGTGCACGACCAGCGTGCCGGGCGCGGCGTCGCCGGTCAGCTGCACCGGGATGTCGACGGTGACCTTCTCGCCGCGGCGGACGAGCAGCAGGTCGATGTGCTCGAAAGTGTCCTTGACCGGGTCGCGCTGGATCGCCTTCGGCAGCGCCAGCGCCTGGGTGCCGTCGCTGACCTCGATCGCGAAGAGCTGGTTGGCGCCACCGTGGCGGATCGCGGCGGCGAACTCACGCGCGGGAAGCGCGATGTGCTTGGGCTGCTCGCCGTGGCCGTAGAGCACGGCGGGCACGAGGCCGGCACGGCGCGTGCGGCGGGCACCACCCTTGCCGAACTCGGTGCGGGGCTCGGCGGCGATCTTTACCTCGGACACGGGAGAACTCCTGGATCTTGGTCTGGGCTGCGTGCAATCGGCGGCGGTGCCGGGCGAAGGAGGCGCGCGGGGCTGGCCCGGACACCGCGTCGATGACGGTGCCCGTGAGCTGCGTTGAGAACCAGCCGGGGTCACCCTCGCCGTGGCAACCTCACTACTCTACCCGAGCCGGTCGGGCACCTTACCGCCGGGTGCGACCGTTTTAGCTCAACCCGCCGAACAGAGTGGTCACGGAACCGTCGTCGAAGACCTCGCGGATGGCCCGGGCCAGCAGCGGGGCGATCGAGAGCGAGGTGATCTTGTCGAGGCGCTTCTCGGGCGGCAGCGGCAGCGTGTTGGTCACCACGACCTCGCTGATCCGGCTGTTCTTGAGGCGCTCGGTCGCCGGGTCGGAGAGCAGCGCGTGCGTCGCCGCCACCACGACGTCGGCGGCGCCGCTGTCGTGCAGGATCTCGGCGGCCTTGCAGATGGTGCTGCCGGTGTCGATCATGTCGTCGACGATCAGGCAGACCCGGCCCTCGACGTCGCCGACCACCCGGTTGGCGACGACCTGGTTGGGCTTGAGCGGGTCGCGGGTCTTGTGGATGAACGCCAGCGGGCAGCCGCCCAGCCGGTCGGTCCAGCGCTCCGCCACCCGGACGCGGCCCGAGTCGGGCGCGACCACGGTCATCGGCCGGCCCGCGTACTTCCGCTCGACGTAACCCGCCAGGGTGTCCATCGCGAACAGGTGGTCGACCGGGCCGTCGAAGAAGCCCTGGATCTGCGCGGTGTGCAGGTCGACCGTCAGGATCCGGTTGGCGCCCGCCTGCTTGAGCAGGTCGGCCACCAGCCGCGCGGAGATCGGCTCGCGCCCGCGGTGCTTCTTGTCCTGCCGGGCGTACGGGTAGAAGGGCAGGACGACGGTGATCCGCTTGGCCGAGCCGCGCTTGAGCGCGTCGACCATGATCAGCGTCTCCATCACCCATTTGTTGACGCCCTCGCCGGCGGACTGCACGACGAAGGCGTCGGAGCCCCGGACGGACTCGCGGTAACGGACGAAGATCTCGCCGTTGGCGAACTCGTACGCGTCGGTCGGCGTCGGCGCCACGCCGAGCACCTCGCCGATCTCGGTGACCAGCTCGGGGAAACCCCGGCCGGAGAAGAGCATCAGGCTCTTGCGGTTTTCGGCGACGATGCTGCCCATGGGTGAGGCGCTCCGTGAGTTAGGCGGGTGTTTACTCGCTTGAAGTATCACCCGGAGCGTCGGCGTCGGCATGACCGTCTTCGGTCACGTGCAGTTGGTCACGTGTCGCGCGGGCCGCCTGGGCCGCGGCATTGGCTTGCTTGGCCGCTTCGGCCGCGGCTGTCCCGGGACGTCGGGATTCGACCCAGCCCTCGAAGATCCGCTGCGGCCCGCCGGAAACGGACAACGCGCCCGGCGGGACGTCGCGCCGGACCACCGTGCCGGCACCGGTGTAGGCGCCGTCGCCGACCTCGACCGGTGCGACGAACATGTTGTCGGAGCCGGTGCGGGCGTGACTGCCGATGACCGTGCGGTGCTTGGCGACCCCGTCGTAGTTGACGAACACCGAGGCCGCGCCGATGTTGCTGTATTCGCCGATGGTGGCGTCGCCGACGTAGGAGAGGTGCGGGACCTTGGATCCCGTGCCGATCTCGGAGTTCTTGGCCTCGACGAACGTGCCGATCTTGGACTTCTCGCCGAGCCGGGTGCCGGGGCGCAGATAGGCGTACGGGCCGACGCTCGCGCCCGGGCCGACCTCGCTCTGGACGGCGTGCGCCCGCAGCACGGTGGCGCCCGCCGCCACGATCGTGTCGATCAGCGTCGTGTCGGGGCCGACCGTGGCACCCGTGCCGACCCGGGTCGCACCGCGGAGCTGGGTGTTCTGGTCGATCACCGCGTCGCGCTCGACCGTGGCCGTGACGTCGATCCAGGTGGTCGCCGGGTCGAGGATCGTCACGCCGGAGCGCATCAGCGCGGTGTTGACCCGGTCGCGCAGCCGGCCCCGCAGCCCCGCGAGCTCGACCCGGTCGTTGCAGCCCAGGGTCTCCTCGAAGTCGGCGGCGACGTGCACGGCGACCGGCTCACCGGCCGCGGCGAGCAGGCCGAACACGTCGGTCAGGTATTCCTCGCCCTGGTCGTTGTCGCTGGTCAGCTTGGCCAGCGCGGCGCGCAGCAGGCGGCCGTTGAAGGCGTAGATGCCGGCGTTGATCTCCCGGATGCCGCGCTCGGCGGGCGAGGCGTCGCGCTCCTCGACGATCCGCTCGAGGCCGCCGGCCGGGTCGCGGACGATCCGGCCCAGCCCGGTCGGGTCGGGCACCTCGGCGGCCAGCACGGTGGCGGCGGCGCCGGCCCGCTCGTGCGCCTCCAGCAGCGCGGTCACCGTCTCGCCGCGGAGCAGCGGGACGTCACCGTTGAGCACGACGACCGTGCCGTTGACCTCGGGTGCCGCCTCGAGCGCGATCCGCACGGCGTGACCGGTGCCGTGCTGCTCGGCCTGCAGCACCGGCGTCGCGTGCGGCGCGACCTCGACGAGGTGGGCCTCGACCTGGTCGGCGGCGTGCCCGACGACGACCAGCGTGCGGTCGGCGCCGGCGGGCGCGGCCGCGGCGAGCACGTGACCGAGCAGCGTGCGGCCGAGCAACGGATGCAGCATCTTCGACAGTGCCGATTTCATCCGCTTTCCCTCACCCGCGGCGAGGATGACGACGGTGCGGGCTTCGGTCACGAGGGGACTCCCGTCGGACGGCGTACGGCGTGCCGCCTCATGTTAGTAGGGCGGCCGGCGGGCGGTCGTGGCTCACCCGAAAGAGCGGAAGCTGGGACGCCTGGATTCGAACCAGGACCTTCCGGATTCAAAGTCCGGCGGGCTGCCGTTACCCCACGTCCCATCAAGCGCGGTAAGCCTAGCGTGCACAGCCGTTCATACACATGCTGACCTCTTCCCTCCTGGGGGTTAGCCCAACCTGAATTTCCGCTCCAGCGGATGCGTTGCTACGGGTGCGTAAGTTACGGTGACGTAGGCGTAAGTTTTTGATCACCCCCACCCGCTGCGAGGTGCCATGACCACCATCACCGCGACTCCCGACCAGGCAACCGCCGGTCCCAAGCCACTGACCGAGGGCAAGCAGTCGATCGGCGTTCTGATCGGCCTCTGGTTCTTCGTCGTCGTGCCGTTCCTGGCGGTGCTGGCCGCGATTCCGGTGGCCGTCGTCGGCGGCTGGCTCTCCTGGACCGACGCCTCCATCGCGCTGGTCCTCTACGTCGTCTCCGGGCTCGGCATCACGGTGGGCTTCCACCGCTACTTCACGCACGGCTCGTTCAAGGCGAAGCGCTGGCTGCGGGTGACCCTCGCGGTGGCGGGCTCGTTCGCGATCGAGGGCAACGTGATCCAGTGGGTCGCCGACCACCGGCGGCACCACGCGTTCTCCGACGTCGAAGGTGACCCGCACTCCCCCTGGCGCTTCGGGGGTGGCATGTGGGGGCTGACCAAGGGTCTGTTCTTCGCGCACCTGGGCTGGATGTTCTCCCGCGAGCTGGGCAACCGTGCGCGGTTCGCGCCGGACCTCCTCGCCGACAAGGACATCCGCCGGGTCGACAAGCTCTTCCCCGTGCTCGTGACGATCTCCGTGCTGGCGCCCGCGCTGGTCGGTGGCCTGGTCACCTGGTCGTGGCAGGGCGCGCTGACCGCGCTGTTCTGGGGCGCGCTGGTCCGCATCGCGGTGCTGCACCACGTCACCTGGTCGATCAACTCGGTCTGCCACGTCTACGGCGAGCGCCCGTTCGAGGTGCGCCAGGGTGACAAGGCCGCCAACTTCTGGCCGCTGGCGATCCTGTCGTTCGGCGAGAGTTGGCACAACCTGCACCACGCCGACCCGACCTGCGCGCGCCACGGCGTCCTGAAGGGCCAGCTCGACATCTCCGCCCGGACCATCTGGCTGTTCGAGAAGTTCGGCTGGGCGTACGCGGTGCGCTGGCCGAAGGCCGAGCGGATCGCCGCCAAGCTGGTGAAGACGAGCGCCTGATCTGATGACGGTCCCGGTGCGGGCCAGCGGCCCGCGCCGGCCGACTGGCAGGATGCAGGCGTGGTAGCCGACCCGACCGGCCCCGGGGGTGGCCGGTCCCGCGTCCGGATGTCCGCGACCCAGCGTCGCGAGCAGCTCATAGTCATCGGCCGCCAGCTCTTCGCCGAACGTGGTTTCGACGCCACGTCGATCGAAGAGGTGGCGGCCCGGGCGAAGGTGTCCAAGCCCGTCGTCTACGAGCACTTCGGCGGCAAGGAGGGCCTCTACGCGGTCGTCGTCGACCGCGAGGTCCGCTCGCTGATGGACCGGATCACCAACGCGCTCACCGCGGGGCATCCGCGCGAGCTGCTGGAGCAGGCGGCGCTGGCGCTGCTCGACTACATCGAGCAGGAGACCGACGGCTTCCGGGTGCTCGTCCGCGAGTCACCGGTGATGTCCTCGTCGGGCAACTTCAGCAGCGTGCTCAACGACCTCGCGCACCAGGCCGAGCACATCCTGGGTGCCGAGTTCAAGACCCGCGGGTACGACCCGAAGCTGGCCGAGCTCTACTCGCAGGCCCTGGTGGGCATGGTCGCGCTGACCGGCCGCTGGTGGCTCGAGGTGCGCAAGCCGCGCAAGGACGTCGTGGCCAGCCACCTGGTCAACCTGGCCTGGAACGGCCTCTCCCACCTCGACTCGAAGCCCGCGCTGGTGGTGCGCGACCGTTAGCGCCGGGGGGCGGTGCGCGGGATCGAGGTGCTCTTGTAGACCTGTTCGGCGCGCTGCGACTCGGGGCTGCCGGTCTTGTCGTACATGCCGGCGAGCAGCAGGATCACGCCGAAGATCAACGACAGGATCGCGGTCGAGACCGAGAAGTTGAGGAAGTTCGCCGGCGTCTGCATGAACGAGACCATGAAGATGCCGGTGACCATGAAGACGACGGCGCCGGCCAGGTTGGTGTAGTGCCCGATGTTGCCGCCGATCAGGTTGGCGACCAGCACGATCAGGCCCCAGATCACCGAGGCGATGGCGAAGGCCAGGTTGGTACGCAGGCCCAGCGCCCAGTTGCTCTCGCGCGCGAACAGCGTCTCCCCGACCGTCTTGGTCAGACCCACGGAGCCGAAGATCAGGATGTACGTGCCCGTGAGCCCGGCCAGCGTCCGGTAGAGGGGCCGGAGCGGGTGGTTGAGCGGGAAGTGAGCCATGCCCCAATTGTGGGGCTTTTCCCAGCTCCGGGGCTCAGAAACTCCGGCTCCGGGCTCAGAACTCCAGACGCGCCTTCTGCCAGGCCTCGTGCTCCTCGTCGGAGCCGACCCGGCCGTACATGCCCGCCAGCAGCAGCCCGCAGCCGAGCGTCATCATCACGATGCTCGTCGCCAGCGTGTGGCCGAGGTAGTTGGCGTCGGTCCGGATCGTCGCCAGGGTGGCGAGGCCGAGCACCATCAGCACGTACGCGAACGCCCGGTTGACCGCGGCGTCGACGTTGCGGCCGATCACGGTGGCGATCAGGACGATCGCGCCGATCACGATGCTGATCAGCGAGTTCGCCAGGTTCGTGCCCTGGCCCAGCACCGAGTCGGCGTCCTGGGCGAACAGCCCGTCGCCGGCCGTCGCGGCCGCGCCGATGCCGCCGTAGACCACCAGGTAGAGCCCGATCAGCCCGGCCAGCACCCGGTAGGTCGCCCGTGCGGGGTGGTTGATGGGGTTGTGCATGGTCCGCCTGCCTCCAGCGCCGATGTCGTCGGTCGCAGAGATTGTGGCCCAACGGCCTGGGCCAGGGCCAATCGGGGGTCACGCAGCGTCGATTGCCTTACGACGCGTCGACCTTCTCGGCTAGGGCGAGCCACTCCTCTTCGACCTGCTCCCGCTCCGCCCGTAGGTCGCGGAGTCGGCCGTCCAGCTCCGCGATCTTGGCGTAGTCGGTGGCGTGCGTGGCCATCTCGTCGTGCAGCGCCGCCTCGCGCTCGTCGAGGCGGCTGACCGCCCGTTCGAGGCGGACCAGGTCCTTGCGGGCCGCGCGGACCTCGGCCGCCGACATGCCGACGCCCCGCTCCGGCGGCGCCACCGCGGCGGCCGCCGGGGTCGGGGCCGGTGCGCCGCCGTCGGTGGCGCGGGCCAGGTACTCGTCGACGCCCCCGGGCAGGTGCACCAGCCGGCCGTCGCCGAACATGCCGAAGACCGTGTCGGTGACCCGCTCGACCAGGTAGCGGTCGTGCGAGGCGACGACGAGCGTGCCCGGCCACGAGTCGAGCAGGTCCTCCAGCGCGGCCAGCGTGTCGGTGTCCAGGTCGTTGGTCGGCTCGTCGAAGAGCAGCACGTTGGGCTCGCCGGCGAGCAGCCGCAGCATCTGCAGCCGGCGCCGCTCGCCGCCGGACAGGTCGCTGACCGGCGTCCACAGGCTCGACGTGCGGGTGCCGCCGCCGGAGGGACGGTCGACGAAGCCGAACACCTCGGCGAGCTGGGCCGCGGACACCTCCCGGCCGCCGAGGTTGACCCGGCGGGCCACCTCCTCGACCGCCTCCAGCACGCGCAGGTGGCCCGGCAGCTCGGCCAGTTCCTGCGACAGGAAGGCGGGCTTGACCGTGGCGCCCACGGTGAACCGCCCGGCGTGCTGCGTCGACCGGCCCGCCAGCAGGCGCAGCAGCGTGGTCTTGCCCGCGCCGTTGGCGCCCAGCAGCGCGATCCGGTCGCCGGGGCCGACCTGCCAGGTCAGGTCGTCCAGGATCGGCTTGTCGCCGGCGGTCAGGAAGACGTTCTCCAGGTCGTAGACCTGCTTGCCGAGCCGGGCCGTGGCCAGCCGCTGCAGCGAGAGCGTGTCGCGCGGCGGCGGCACGTCGGCGATCAGCGCGTTGGCCGCGTCGATCCGGAACCGGGGCTTCGAGGTGCGGGCCGGCGGGCCGCGGCGCAGCCAGGCGATCTCCTTGCGGAGCAGATTCTGCCGCCGGGCCTCGGTGGCCGCCGCGACCCGCTCGCGCTCGGCCCGGGCCAGCGTCCACGCGGCGAAGCCGCCCTCGTACGCCCGGATGGACTGGTCCGCGACCTCCCACGTGCTGGTGCAGACCGCGTCGAGGAACCACCGGTCGTGGGTGACGACGACCAGCGCGCCCTTGCGGCCGAGCAGGTGCCGGGCGAGCCAGTCCACACCGGCGACGTCGAGGTGGTTGGTCGGCTCGTCGAGCACCAGCAGGTCGGCAGGGCGCACCAGCAGCGCGGCCAGCGCCACCCGGCGCCGCTCGCCGCCGGACATCGGGCCGACCGGCTGGTCGAGGCCGAGGTGGGGCATGCCGAGGCCGTCGAGGATCGCGCGGACACCGGCGTCGCCGGCCCACTCGTGCTCGGCGCCCAGGTCCTCGGCGAGCCAGGCGGTGCCGATGACGACATCGCGCACGGTGACCTCGGGTGCGAACGAGAGCGCCTGCGGCAGGGCGGCCACCCGCAGGTCGCGGCGGAGGGTCACGCGCCCGTCGTCGGGCTCCTCCTGCTTGGTGATCAGCCGCAACAGCGTGGACTTGCCGGCGCCGTTGAGACCGACCACGCCGATCCGGTCGGCGTCGTCGATCCCGGCCGACACACCGGACAGCAACGGCCCGGCCGCGCCGTACCCCTTGGACACGCGGTCCAGGTTGACGATGTTCGCCATCAGATGACCCGGGCCCCCGCGACGGGGCCGGTGGCCGTGCGGGCCTCGCGGCAGACGCCGGCCGACTCCAGGGCGCCGGCGATCTGGCTCGCCTCGGACGCGTCGTAGGCCAGGAAGACGCAGGTCGGGCCCGAGCCGGAGACCAGGCCGGCGAGCGCGCCGGCGGCCTTGCCGGCCTTGAGCACGTCGGCGAGCTGCGGGCGCAGCGAGAGCGCGGCCGCCTGCAGGTCGTTGCCGAGCGCGGCGGCGAGCACCTCCGGGTCGCGCTGGCGGAGCGCGGCGAGCAGGTCGTCGGTGCTGCCCAGCGCCGGCGGCGCGGCCCGCAGCGCGCGCAGGCGGTCGAGCTCGGCGTAGACGGCCGGTGTGGCGAGGCCGCCGTCGGCGACCGCGACGACCCAGTGCCAGGTGGTCGGGCGGGCCAGCACCGGGCTGACGGTCTCGCCGCGGCCGGTGCCCAGCGCGGTGCCGCCGTACACCAGGAACGGCACGTCGGAGCCGATCTCGGCGGCGATCGCGGCGAGGTCGTCGCGGGTCATCCCGGTGCCCCAGAGCGCGTCGCAGGCGACCAGCGCGGCGGCCGCGTCGGCGCTGCCGCCGGCCAGACCGGCCGCGAGCGGGATCTGCTTGCGCAGGTGCAGGCGGGCGTGCGCGGGCACGCCGGCGTGGCGGGCCAGCGCGCGGGCGGCACGGATCGCCAGGTTGCTCTCGTCGAGCGCGAGCTCGCCGGCGCCGACGCCCTCCATGGTCAGCGTCAGCGTGTCACCGCGCCGGGCGGTGATCTCGTCGTGCAGCGTGATCGCGTGGTAGACGGTGCTCAGCTCGTGGTAGCCGTCCGGGCGCGCGGGACCGACGCCCAGGTGCAAGTTGATCTTCGCTGGGACCCTGACCTTGACCGGGCCTGATGCTCCCAGGCGAGGGCGTTCGTCGCCCTCCGGCTCCCACGCTTCGGTCACGGAGTGATGTCCCGGCTCAGCACGGCGTCAGCCTACTCGGCGGGGCCCGCGGTCACGTTGGCCGCCGCCGCGATGTCGGCGAACGCCTCGACCGGCAGCGACTCGCCCCGGGCGCCGGGATCGACACCGGCGGCCACCAGCACGCGCGCCGCGCGGTCGGCACCACCCGCCCAGCCGGCCAGCGCGGCCCGCAGGGTCTTGCGCCGCTGCGCGAACGCCGCGTCGACAACCCGGAAAACATCCGCGCGGGGTACGTCGGCCCGGGGCGGCTCCCGCCGGGTGAACGCGACGAGGCCAGAGTCGACGTTGGGCACCGGCCAGAACACGCTCGGCGGCACTCGGCCGGCCGAGCGGGCGGCCGCGTACCAGGCCAGCTTCACCGAGGGCACGCCGTAGACCTTGCCGCCGGGGCCGGCGACGAGCCGGTCGGCGACCTCCTTCTGCACCATCACCAGCCCGTGTCGCAGGCTCGGCAACTCGGCCAGCAGGTGCAGCACCACCGGCACGGCGACGTTGTAGGGCAGGTTCGCGACCAGCGCGGTCGGCGCCGGCCGCAACGCGTCGGCGGTGATCCGCAGGGCGTCGGCGGCGTGCACGGTGAGCCGCCCGTCCGGGGCGCCCCGCTGGGCAGCGGTCTCGGCGAGGGCGGCGGCCAGCACCGGGTCGATCTCGACGGCGTGCACCCGGGCACCGGCCGCGAGCAGGCCGAGGGTCAGCGAGCCGAGCCCCGGCCCGACCTCGACCACCGTCTCGTCGGGCCCGAGGTCCGCGGCCGCGACGATCCGCCGCACGGTGTTGGGATCGTGCACGAAGTTCTGCCCGAGCCGCTTGGTCGGTGCCACTCCGAGCCGCGCCGCCAACGCCCGGATCTCGGCGGGCCCCAGCAGTTCGGTCACGGCGCCGAGCCTAAAGGAACGCCATGCGGTCCCGGCCACGGCGTGTGACGATCGGGGTGACGGAGGCAGTCAACGGAGGGTGATCCCAGCGATGTTCAAGCCAACCCGGCCGTTCAGCGGGTTCTCGGTCGACGACATTCCGGCGGCGAAGCGGTTCTACGGCGAGACACTCGGCCTGCCCGTGGCCGAGGAGCACGGCATGCTGATGATCGATATCGGGGCCGGCGCCGAGGTGCTCGTCTACCCGAAGGCCAACCACCAGCCGGCCACGTTCACGATCCTCAACTTCCCCGTGGCCGACATCGACTCCGCGGTCGACGACCTGGCCAAGCGGGGCATCACGTTCGAGCGGTACGAGGGCATGGCGCACGACAGCAAGGGCATCGTCCGCGGCGAGGGGCCCGACATCGCCTGGTTCACCGACCCGGCCGGCAACGTGCTGTCGGTGCTCTCGGACCGCTAGGTCCTATTCGCGGGTCCAGTCGAGCAGTTCGATGAGCTGCTCGACCGGGCCGGTCTCGCCCAGCCGCGGGAAGATCCGTTCGACGCTGTTGCGGTGCGCGTCCGCGTCCAGGTCGGTCATCGCGTCCACCGCGAGGGTGACGTTGTAGCCGTGCTCGTACGCCGCCCGCGCGGTCGACTCGACCCCGATGCTCGTGGCGATCCCGGTCAGCACGACCTGGGTGATCCGCCGCCGGCGAAGCTGCAGGTCGAGGTCGGTGCCGTAGAACGCTGACCAGTTCCGCTTGGTGACCACCAGGTCGCTGGGCATCTCGTCGACGAGGCGGTCCCAGTCGGCCGGGCGCGTCCCACCACCCGGCACCTGCGTGCGGCCCGGCGTCGCGTCGGCGCCGTCCGGCGCGCTCGTCACCCGCACCCGCACCACGGGCAGGCCGTGCGCGCGGAACGCGTCGGCCAGCGTCGCCGACCGCACCAGCACGTCGCCCGCCTCGTGGGGCGCGGTCGGCAGCGCGACGATGCCCTGCTGCAGGTCGACGACGACCAGGGCGGTACGGACGTCCAGCGTGGTCAGCGCCATGGCCGGCTCACCAGTGCCCGAAGGCGCGCGCGGTGGCGCCGGAGATCGCCGTGCAGAGTTCGTCGACGTCGGCGCCCTTGGCCTCGGCCAGCGCCCGCACGGTCAGCGGGATCAGGTACGACGCGTTGGGCCGCCCCCGGTAGGGCATGGGCGTCAGGTAGGGCGCGTCGGTCTCCACCAGCATCTGCTCGGCCGGGGTGCGGGCCGCCGCGGCCCGCAGCGCGCCGGCGTTGCCGAACGTCACCGTGCCCGCGAACGAGAGCAGGTAGCCGCGGCGCACGCACTCGGCCGCGAACGTCTCGTCGCCGGAGAAGCAGTGCAGGACGACCGTGTCCGGCGCGCCCTCGTCGTCGAGCACCCGCAGCACGTCCGCGTGCGCGTCCCGGTCGTGGATCACCAGCGTCTTGCCGTACCGCTTCGCGATCGCGATGTGCGCCCGGAAGCTGGCCTCCTGCGCCGCCCGGCCCTCGGCCCCGGTGCGGAACGTGTCGAGGCCGGTCTCGCCGATCCCGCGCACCCGCTCGTCGGCGGCGAGCCCCTCGATGATCCGCAGCGCCTCGTCGAGGTTGGGCAGCCGGGGTGCCTCGTTGGGATGCAACGCCACGGTCGCGACCACGGCCGAGTGCTCGCGGGCCCGGGCCAGGCCCCAGCGGGACGACTCGACGTCGACGCCGACCTGCACGAGCCGGTCGACACCGGCGTTGGCCGCCGCGGCGATCGCGCCGGAGACGGGGTCGGGCCCGAACACGTCGCGGCCACCGCCGCCGGCTTCACTTACCGTAATATCGATGTGCGTGTGGCTGTCGGCCACCGGCACGGCCAGCGGCAGGGGCGGCGGCGGGAACTCCCCCGCGCGGCGCGCGGCCCGCTGCTGGCGCGACTCGTTCGGCTGCTCGGTCATCGCTGGTCAGCATCACACATAGACACGTCAGGACGGCCTGCGGCGCCACCTGGGAGAAGTTCACGAACTGTTCATGGACAGCTCACGGGGCGCACCTAAGGTCGGGCGAATGCAGGTCACCCCCCAGGAGCGGATGAGCTCCACCCTGGATCTGCGTGTCACCCTCGGCGTCGCAACCTACCCGGCTGTGGAGATCGCCCGGGGTGCCGCGTACGAGCTGTTCAGCGCCGAGCAGGGCGAGGCCTTCGAGCGGGACCCTCGGCCCGGCGCGCGCTACCCCTTCCATCGCTACGCGCACGTCACCGAGATCACCGCGGTCAACGGCCGGCCCGCCGACCCGCACCACCCGGACCGCGCGCTGCACGACGGCCCCGAGGAGCCCGACGACCCGCTGACCCTGCCGTTGAGCCGGGCCGTCGGCTGGGACGAGGTGCACAACCGCAGCCAGAACCCCACCTCCGCGGGCGACCCGATCCTGCGCGGCGTGCGGACCAGCGCCCACATCCGGCGCGGCACCCGGATGGTCAAGCACCTGTCGGCCAACCAGGTCGCGGCCTACCTGCGCGGGCGCCTGCCGCACGGGTTCTGCTACCGCGAGTACGACGTCGCGCACCTGCGTACGCCCGGCGATCTGCAACTGCTGCGCACCGAGGCCGACAACGGCCGCGACCGCGAGGACATCGCGTTCGCGCTGCGCTGGCGGGCCGTCGACCCGTCCGACTACGACATCCCCTCGTACGACCTGTATCCGGGTCTGGTCACCATGCCGGCGCACGACCGGATGGGCGCGCCCGTGCTCGGCACCGGCTTCGCGCCCAGCGGCCGGCACGTCATCCCCGAGTTCGTCACCAGCAACTTCACCGAGCTGCCCATGCCGGCCAACGCGACGCTGGTCGCCTACACGGCCGAGGGTGACGAGGCGATGCTCTACTCGTTCCAGCCCGAACAGCGCGGCTGGCTGCGGATGGCCGGCCCGCGCTGGCGCGACCTGCTGTCCGAGCTGCCGGGCATCTCGCCCGACCAGGAGTACGTGCAGATCGGCGAGCAGCAGTCGGCGGTGCACCTGGTCGGCACGTACCGCGGCGAGGAGTGCGTCGCGGTCGCCGACCCGCCGGGCGAGTTCCGCGTGCTGGCGATGACCCGCGCGGCCCGGTACGCGGTGGAGACGCTGGCCCGGCGCAACGAGTACGGCCGTTGGCGCGACGCGCCGTGCCTGGTGCTGCGCCAGGAGTCCGGCTGGCTGCGGCTGCGGCTGTGCCGGCCCGACCCGGAGGCGGTGGCCCGGCTCGGTGCCCAGTGCTACGAGCGCGGCGTCTACGAGACCTGGGCACCCCTGGGCGAGGTGACCGACCGCCAGATCGTCGACAACAGGTACGAGATCTGAGCGCGAAAGGAACGGTCCGTTATTAACGCATAGCGTTAACAACGGACCGTTCCTTTTGCTCAGCTCCCCAGCCGGGCCAGCTCCTCGTCGACGATCGACGGGTCCAGCTTGCGGAAGACCGGCTTCGGCGCGGCCAGGGCGCGGCCGGCCTCGATCGGCACCGACTCCCAGCGCGCGCCGACCGAGTAGTCGCCGGTCAGCACCGGGTAGGACGGCCCGCCGTCGAGGTCGTCGACCTCCTCGATGACCGGCATCGGCGCGTGCGTGCCGGTGCCACCGAGCAGCTCGTGCACCTTCTGCGCGGAGTGCGGCAGGAACGGCGTCAGCAGGGTGTTGGCGTCGCTGACCACCTGCAGGGCGACGTGCAGGATCGTGCCCATCCGGGCCTTGTCGGCCGCGTCCTTGAGCTTCCACGGCGCCTGCTCGGAGAGGTATTTGTTGGCCTCCGCGACGACCCGCATCGCCTCGCCGATCGCCTGCTTCTGCCGGTGCTTCTCGATCAGCTCACCGACCGTACGGAAGCCGGCCTTGGCCACGGCCAGCAGCGCCTCGTCCTCCGGGGTGAGGTCCAGGGCCGGCGGGATCTCGCCGAAGTTCTTCGCCGCCATCGAGATCGACCGGTTGACCAGGTTGCCCCAGCCGGCGACCAGCTCGTCGTTGTTGCGGCGGAGGAACTCGGCCCAGGTGAAGTCGGTGTCCTGGCTCTCCGGCCCGGCCACCGCGATGAAGTAGCGCAGCGCGTCGGCGTCGTACCGCTCCAGGAAGTCGCGCACGTAGATGACGACCTGGCGGGACGACGAGAACTTGCGGCCCTCCATGGTGAGGAACTCGCTGGAGACCACCTCGGTGGGCAGGTTGAGCGAGCCCAGGTCGCCCGGCGCGCCGCCGCGCGCGCCCTGGCCCGAGTAGCCGAGCAGGATCGCCGGCCAGATCACCGAATGGAAGACGATGTTGTCCTTGCCCATGAAGTAGTAGGCACCGGCGTCCTTGCCCTCGCCGTCGGCCGACCACCACCTCTTCCAGGCGGACGGGTCGCCGGACCGGCGGGCCCACTCGATCGACGCCGACAGGTAGCCGATCACGGCGTCGAACCAGACGTAGATCCGCTTGTCGGACCGGTCGCGCCAGCCCTCCAGCGGGATCGGGACGCCCCACTCGAGGTCGCGGGTGATCGCCCGGGGCTGCAGGTCGTCGAGCAGGTTGCGGGAGAACCGCAGCACGTTGGGGCGCCAGCCGTCGCGGGTGTCCAGCCAGGCGGCCAGCGCCTCCGCGACCGCGGGCAGGTCGAGGAAGAAGTGCTCGGTCTCCACGAACTCCGGCGTCTCGCCGTTGATCCGGGACCGTGGGTTGATCAGCTGCTCGGGGTCGAGCTGGTTGCCGCAGTTGTCGCACTGGTCGCCGCGCGCGCTGCCGTACCCGCAGATCGGGCAGGTGCCCTCGATGTAGCGGTCGGGCAGCGTGCGGCCGGTCGACGGCGAGATCGCGCCGAGGGTGGTCTTCGCGATGATGTAGCCGTTGCGGTAGAGCCCGTCGAACAGGTCCTGGACGACCTGGTAGTGGTTGCCGGTGGTGGTGCGGGTGAACAGGTCGTACGAGAGACCGAGGCCGTGCAGGTCCTCGACGATCACCCGGTTGTAGCGGTCGGCCAGCTCACGGGGGGTCAGCCCCTCGCTGTCGGCCTGCACCTGGATCGGCGTGCCGTGTTCGTCGGTGCCCGACACCATGAGCACGTCGTGCCCGGCCATGCGCATGTAACGGCTGAACACGTCGGAGGGCACCCCGAAGCCGGAAACATGGCCGATGTGACGCGGGCCGTTGGCGTAGGGCCAGGCGACCGCGGCGAGAACGTGACTCATGGGCGCAAGGGTAGTGAGCCCGGCTGGAGCCCGGCCAGCGAGTAGCGGCATGCCGAACCGCATTGTCCGGATTTATCCGCCGACACGCCCTTTACCTGCACGAAGGGTGACGTGAGGCGTTGTCCAATGAGATTCGTGAGCGCGACGCCCGAACGACCCGAGACCTCCGGCGAGCCGGACCTCGCCTTCGACACCGTGCCCCTCAACGAGCGGCAGCGGACACCGGACGTGGTCGCCCGGGCACAAGTTCCCGTTCCTAGCCGGGAGCCGGCGGCGGTCAACGGACTGGCCGCGGCCGTGCACGGCGCCAGTTTGGCCCGCGCCGGGGCGCCGGTCGAGACGCTGCGCGACGCGACGCCACCCGCGCAGCCGGCGCCGGGCACGTCGGTCGGCGGCGAGCTGTGGGTCACCGAGGAGGTCGACCGGGACACCTGGTCGCCGGCCCGGCTGGCCGCGCTGGCCCGGGGCACCAACCGCCCCAACCGGCACGCCGCGAAGCGGAAGAAGCGCGCCCGCAAGCCGCGCCGGCTCAAGGTCGCGCTGGCCATGTTGATCGTGCTGGCGCTCACCGGCACGTTCTTCGCGTGGGTCAGCGCCGAACCGATCTGGCTGGCGGTCGGGCGCGGCGACACCGGCACGGCGACGGTGGCCGGCTGCGTCGGCGAAGGGGTCACCCAGCGCTGCCGGGGTTCGTTCACGTCGGCGGACGGGCGTTACACCACGGAGTTGGTACGCGTGGTCGGCGTCGCCCAGGCGCAGACGGTGCCGGGCACCCAGGTACGGGCACAGATGGTGCACGCGGGCAGCGCGAGCGCCTACCTGGACGACCGCCTGCTGATGACCCTGCGCTGGCTGCTCGGCATCGTGCTCGTGCTGCTCTGCGGCCTCGGCATCGTGTTCGCCACGGGAGCGCTGCGCCTGGAGGACCGCCGGGCCCGACGCACGGCCGCGCTCTGCGGCCTGGCCGCCCCCCTGCTGGTCACGGTCGGCTTCCTCGCCGCGACCTACTGACCGGGGCCGTGCACGATCGCGTAGACCTCGCGGCGGCGTACGCCGTAGCGTTCCGCGACCATGGCGATCGCGTCGCGCCGTGAGCTGCCCGCGGCCTCGAGGTCGGCGACCTCGGTCCGCAGCGCCTCGTCCGGCGGCCGGGTCGCCGAGGCCGGCGGCGCGCCCGCCACCACCACCGTGATCTCGCCCTTGGGCTCCCCCGCCGCGGCCCACTCCGCGAGCGCGCCCAGCGGCCGGCGCAGCACCTCTTCGTAGGTCTTCGTCAGCTCCCGGCAGACCGCCGCCGGCCGGTCGGCGCCGAAGGCGGCGGCGAGATCGGCCAGCATCGCGGTCAGCCGGTGCGGCGCCTCGAAGAACACCTGGGTGCGCTCCTCGCCGGCCAAAGCGGCCAGCCGCGACCGGCGGGCGCCCGGGGCGCGGGGCAGGAAACCCTCGAAGCAGAACCGGTCGGTCGGCAGCCCGGAGAGCGCCAGCGCGGTGGTCACGGCGCTCGGGCCGGGCGCGGCGGTGACCGGCAGGCCGGCGTCAAGCGCGGCCCGCACCAGCCGGTAGCCGGGGTCCGAGACGCTCGGCATGCCACCGTCGGTCACCAGCGCCACCAGCGCGCCCTCGCGCAGCGCCTCGACGAGCTCCGGGGTGCGCCGCTCCTCGTTGCCCTCGAAGTAGGAGACGATCCGGCCGGCGACGGTGATGTCGAGATCGCGGGCCAGCCGGCCCAGCCGGCGGGTGTCCTCGGCGGCGACGACGTCGGCGGCGGCCAGCGCGTCGCGCATCCGCTGGGACGCGTCGCCGGGATTGCCGAGCGGCGCACCAACCAGAATCAAGCGGCCATTCCGGTCCTCTTCCGGCACTTCCATTCCCCTTGTCATCAACCGGTACGCCTACAGCCTGCCTGCCGAAGCCCCCAAACGGGTCCCGGCAGCCTACGATCGCGGGGTGACCCTGGCGGCGACGAGCGTAGCGAGCCCCGAGGCCAGGCCCGAGGAGGCCACGGTCCCGGAGCAGCCCTCCGGCATACCGGCGCCCCGCGACGGGGTCCCCGATCACATCCGGCGGCGGCTGCTGCCGTTCGACGCCCGCCGCGACCCCTGGTCGTGGGCGATCACCGGCTTCGTCGTCGCGGTCGCCGCGCTGGTCCGGTTCGTCAACCTCTCGAACCCGCCCGGCAAGATCTTCGACGAGACCTACTACGCCAAGGACGCGTACGGGCTGCTGTCCAAGGGCGTCGAATGGAACTACAAGGACGGCACCGCGTCGTACGTCGTGCATCCGCCGCTGGGCAAGTGGCTGATCTCGATCGGCGAGTGGATGTTCGGCTACCAGGACGCCGACGGCAACGTCAGCGCCGCCGGCCACCTGTGGACCGCCGCCCCGGAACTCGGCTGGCGGTTCTCGGCCGCGGTCGCCGGCACGATCTCCGTGCTGATCATGGTGCGGGTGGCCCGGCGGATGTTCGGCTCGACGGTGCTCGGCGCCGCGGCGGGCCTGCTGCTCGCGCTCGACGGCTTCCACCTGGTGCTGTCCCGTACCGCGATCCTCGACATCTTCCTGCTGCTCTTCATCCTCGCCACCTTCGCCGCGCTGGTCGCCGACCGCGACAGCCGCCGGCGCCGCTGGCTGACGGCGATGGAGAACGGGCTCGACCCCACCCGGCTCGGGCGCGCGGGCCGGCTCGGCTTCGCGTTCCCCTGGTGGCGGCTCGCGGCGGCGGTGCTGTTCGGCTGCGCGGTCTCGGTCAAGTGGAGCGCGCTGTTCTTCCTGCCGGCGTTCCTGCTGCTGATCCTGTGGTGGGAATACGGAGCCCGGCGTACGGTCGGCGCCCGGCACCCGATCCGCGACACGCTCCTCGACGAGTTCGGCTGGCTCGTCATGTTCGTCGCCGTCGGGGTCGTGGTCTACGTCGGCAGCTGGAGCGGCTGGCTGCTCAGCGACGACGGGTTCTACCGCCACTGGCTGGCCGACAGCAACCGGCCCGAGCCGGCGGTCATCGGCGCCCTGCACAACCTCTGGCACTACCACGAGGAGGCCTTCAAGTTCCACGAAGGCCTCGACACCAGGCACACCTACCAGTCGTGGCCGTGGCAGTGGCTGCTGCTCGGCCGGCCGGTCGCGTTCTACTGGTCCAACACCGGCGCCTGCGGCGCCGACTCGTGCGCCTCCGAGGTGCTGCTGCTCGGCACGCCGGTGCTCTGGTGGTCGTTCCTGCCGGCCCTGGCCGCGCTGGTCTGGCTCGGCATCGCCCGGCGCGACTGGCGGGCCGGCGCGATCCTGCTGATGGTGTTCGTCGGCCTGGCGCCCTGGTTCTACTTCGCGATCGACAACGGCCGCACGATGTTCTCCTTCTACACCGCGCCCGCGCTGCCGTTCCTGGTGCTGGCGGTGGTCTACGTCCTCGGCGCGATCATGTACCCGGCCAGCCGACCGACGGGGGCACCGAGCCCGGAGACCGTCCGCAAGCTGGCCGACCGGCGGCTGGTGGGCGGCGTGATCGCCGGCGCGTACCTGGTGCTGTTCGTGCTCTGTTTCGCGTACTTCTTCAAGGTCTTCGTCGGCGACGTCATGCCGTACGCGGACTGGTCCGCGCGGATGTGGCTGGGGTCCCGCTGGATATAGCGTGTGGGGCGTGACCCAACCGCTGTGGACCGGCGTCGCGGTAGCGCTGGTGACCCTGTTCGACGACGACGGCGCGGTCGACGAGCGCGCGACCGCGGCACACGCCGCCCGGCTGGCGCAGGACGGCATCGCCGCCGTGCTGGTGGCCGGCAGCACCGGCGAGTACGACGCTTTGACCGACGCGGAGCTCGCGGCGCTGACCGCGGCCGTGCGGGCCGCGCTGCCCGCCTCGGTGCCCGTGGTGACCGGCGCCAGCGGTGCCTGGCGGGGCGGCGCCGCGGCCCGCGTCGAGGCGGCGGTGAGTGGCGGCGCCGATGCCGTGCTGGTCGCGCCGCCGCGCCGGTCGGGTCCGGACCTGGCCGCCTACTACGAGGCCGTCGCGAAGGCGGCCGGTGGCACACCCGTGCTGGCCTACCACTTCCCCGGCACCGCGGGCGGCGAGGTGTCCATCTCCGCGTTGCCCGACCTGCCGATCGCGGGGCTGAAGGACTCGACCGGTTCCGCCGAGCGGCTCCTGGAGGAGCTGGCGGTCTTCGGCGGGCCCGTCTACGTGGGGTCGAGCGCCCTGGTCCTGATGGCCGGCGCGGTCGGTGCCGCCGGCGCGATTCTCGCGGTCGCCAACGCCTACCCGGCGGAGTCGGTCGCCGCCTTCAACGGTGACGTCGCGGCCCAGCGGGCCCTGCTCACGCCGCACCTGCGGGCGAAGCACCAGTTTCCGGCGGGGTTGAAGGCCATGGTGGCCGATCGCTACGGCACGTCGACTGCCGCGCGGCTGGGCTGAGGCGGGCGAAATCTTTCACCGCACGTGCCGCGATCTTTCAGGAAGAAAGAAAGACGCGCCCCGATCGCCTGCCACGGGGGAAGCGGGCGATAGGGGCGCGCACGTGAGAGTTTAACGAGTCACGATCACCGGCACAACGGGTGATGCGGGGTAGATGTGTGGTCGGATTCCCGACGCGAGCACCGCCGAACAAGACCGGCATGTGTCGCTTAGCGGACAGGTCGGGTCGCACAGTGCGCCCGTCACCTCCACATCCATGCTGGTCACGGTGACGTGCGCCCATCCGTCCGCTGCCCGCTTGTGATGGTGACGGCCGGTTCGGGCAGTTTTCTCCTCTGGGCCGCCGACGCTCACACGAGTGACCAGGATCTCCACATTGCGGAGAGTGCTACCTACGCTTCCCGGCGTGATTCCGGACCACGAACCCGAAACCGACATCATCGTCAGCGCCGCAGAGCCGGTGGACGCGCCCGGAGTGACCCTGGGTCAGGATCCCGCGGCACCCATCTTCGTCGACGAGACCGGCCGCCGACGGCGGCTCGTGCGCTTCGTCGCATACGGCGTGGGCGCCGTCTGCCTCGGCTACACCGCGCTGGTCGGTGTCAGCATCGCCGGCGGCCCGGCGCTGCCGCACGCGCTGATGCCGTTCCCGGACCGCGTCCAACGGCCCAACGGGGACAGCACGCCGGAGCAGAACCCGGTGCGGACGGCCTTCCGGCCGCCGAGCCCCGGCCCGTTCGTCGCGCCCCTACCGCCACCGACGGGCCCGGGCGCACGCCTACGCACGTCGACGGTCCCGGTGGCCGCGCGGCCGACCCCGAGCCCGACGAAGGGCACCGCGCCTATTTCGCCTCCACCGGCCACGGCGACGCCGACCCGCCCGCCCGAGGGCACCCCGACCCCGGGCCCGGCGGACCCGACGCCAACCCCGTCGACGGAGCCGCCAGGCGGAGGCGGCGGCCAACCGGTCGACCCTCAACCGGGCACGGGCACGAACCCGGACCAGGGCGGTAGCGGCGGTGGCTCGGGCAGTGGCTCGGGCGGCGGCTCCGGCAGCGGCAGCGGCTCGGGCAGTGGCTCCGGCAGCGGCTCAGGCAATGGCTCGGGCGGCGGTAGCGGCACGGGCACCGGCGGTGGCGGAACCACCGGAGGCGGTTCGGGCAGCGGCGCCGGCAACGGCGGATCCGGTTCCGGTTCTGGTTCCGGCAACGGCACGGGCGGCAGCGGCGCCGGGACAGGAAGCGGCGGCACCGGCGGTGGAACCGGTAGCGGCGGCAGCAGCAGCGGTGGCGGCGCCGGCACCGGCGGCAGCGGTAGCGGCGGTGGCTCCGGCACCGGCGGCAGCGGCGGCAGCGCCACGAGCGGAAGCGGCGGCGGAACCGGAACCGGCGGAACAGGCGGCGGCAGCACCGGAACCGGCGGCGGGAGCAGCGCCTCCGACGGCGCCGGCAACGGCGGCACCGGCAGCGGCAGCGGCAGCAACGCCAGCAACGGCGGGACCGGCGGCGGCAACAACGCCGGCACCACCGTGCTCGCCGCCGCGAACAGATCATCCGCGGACCAGTCCAGCACCCCCGACCCGTCCGCCGCCGGTGACCCGACGTCACCCGCGGCGACAGTCAGCGCCGCATGAGCGCACCCACCAGGGACCCGGACGGGCTCGCCGGCACCGCCGACGAGCCCGTCCGCGGCCGAGCCACCATCCCCGCCGGCATGAAGATCGTCCCCCAACGCCCGCAAGACGCGGGCCACCCACGGGACCTCAGCGACCCAGCGCAAGACCCGGAATACTCGTCGAACCTCGACCACCAACCCCGGGACGAGGACTACTCCCCGGACCTGGCCCGTGCCGCCCTGGACTCTGGACCGGCGCGTGGGCCAAGGGATCGGGAGTTCCCCCTGAATCTCGGCTACTCGCCGGGCCAGCCCGGGTATCCGTTGGATCCCGAATACCTGCCCGTCGGTGCCGAGCATCCGGACCGGGAGAACGAGCCGGGTGGCGACGGTGATGAGGACACGCTGCCCATTCCCGTGCCGTTGCCGCCGCCGAGGGGGCGCGCCCTCGTGCCCAGCGCACCGCGCTTTCCCATCAGGCTCGCCACCCGAACCGTGCCCGCCCAGCGCGTCTCGCTCCATGCCAGTGAAGCCCCCACCGCCGTCATCGACGCGCCCGCGCCGCCGCCCGCGGAGTCGAGCACCGTACCCGCGGATTTCGAGCCGCCGCGGCGGACCGGGCGGCGGGTCGTGCCGAAACCCAAGTGGGTCGTCGCCGCCGTCCTGGTCTTCGTCTTCGTCTGCGTGCTGGTCGTCGAGGCCTACGCCAACGCCCGCTTCACCCCCGACCACCAGGGTGAGGCCGGCCGGACCACCGCCGTGCCGGAGCAGATCCACGAGGGCGGGCCGATCATCAACGCGGCGGCCGGTCAGGAGGCCCGCTCCTACCGCCTGCCGCCCAAGACCATCGCGCTCACCTTCGACGACGGCCCCGATCCGGTCTGGACCCCCAAGGTCATGGAAGCGCTCGACCGGTACGGCGCCAAGGGAACCTTCTTCGTCGTCGGCTCGCAGGTCGTGCGCCACCCGGAGCTGGCCGACCGGCTCGTCACCAACGGCCACGAGCTCGGCGCGCACACCTTCACCCACCCCGACGTGGCGACGCTGCCCGAGTGGCGGCGGCGGATGGAGTTCTCGCAGACCCAGCTCGCGCTGGCCGAGGCGGCCGGGGTGCGCACGTCGCTGCTGCGCTTCCCGTACTCGTCCCGGCCCGACGCCATCGACGACGCCTCCTGGAAGCTGATCACGCAGGCCGGCGCGCTCGGCTACGTCACCGTGGTCAACGACCGGGACAGCCAGGACTGGGCGCGTCCCGGCGTCGACCGGATCGTCGCCAACATGGTGCCGGACGGCGACGACGGCGCGGTGGTCCTGCTGCACGACGCCGGCGGTGACCGCGCGCAGACGGTGCAGGCGCTCGACCGGTTCATCCCGATGATGCAGGCCCGCGGCTACACCTTCGTGACCGTCAGCGACGGCCTGAGCAAGGCCTTGGCCGACCCGGTGACCGGTGCCGCGCCGAGCGTGCCGCGCAACCCGCCCGCCGCGGCCACCGACACGCAGCGGGGCCAGGCGCTGGCCACCGCGATCCGAATCGCGGACTGGGCGCTGGACTTCTTCGCGGTGCTCTTCCTCGTGGTCGGCGTGCTGACGCTGGCCCGTACGCTGCTGCTCTTCGTGCTCTCCGGCCGCCAGGCCCGGCGCCGCCGCGGCGACTGGTCGTGGGGCCCGCCGGTGACCGAGCCGGTGTCGGTGATCGTGCCCGCCTACAACGAGCGGGAGGGCATCGAGGCGGCCGTGCGGTCGTTGGCCGGCGGCGACCATCCCGGCGGCATCGAGGTGATCGTCGTCGACGACGGCTCGACCGACGGCACCGCGGACATCGCCGAGTCGCTCGGGCTACCGAACGTACGGGTGATCCGCAAGCCCAACGGGGGCAAGTCGACCGCGCTGAACACCGGCGTCGCGGCCGCCCGCGCGAACATCGTCGTGATGGTCGACGGCGACACGGTCTTCGAGCCCGACTCGGTGCGCCAGCTCGTGCAGCCGTTCGCCGACCCCGAGGTGGGCGCGGTCGCCGGCAACGTCAAGGTCGGCAACCGGAAGACGATGGTCGCCCGCTGGCAGCACATCGAGTACGTGATCGGCTTCAACCTCGACCGCCGGCTGTACGAGTCGATGCGCTGCATGCCGACCGTGCCCGGGGCGATCGGCGCGTGGCGCAAGGACGCGCTGCTGGAAGTCGGCGGGATGAGCGACGACACGCTCGCCGAGGACACCGACGTCACGATCGCGTTCCTCCGGGACGGCTGGAAGGTGGTGTACGAGGGCCGGGCGCGCGCCTGGACCGAGGCACCGGCCTCGCTCGGCCAGCTCTGGCGGCAGCGCTACCGGTGGAGCTACGGCACCATGCAGGCGATGTGGAAGCACCGCCACGCGCTGGTCGACGACGGGCCCTCGGGCCGGTTCGGCCGCCGCGGCCTGCCGTTCCTCGCGCTGTTCGGCATCGCGCTGCCGCTGCTGGCCCCGGTGATCGACCTGCTGGCCGTCTACGCGGTCCTGTTCGCCGGTCGCACGGAGACGGCGCTCGCCTGGCTCGCCATGCTCGGCATGCAGCTGGTCACCGGCTTCGTCGCGTTCAAGCTGGACAAGGAGCGGCTCACCCCACTGTGGACGCTGCCGCTGCAGCAGTTCGCGTACCGCCAGCTCATGTATCTCGTGCTCATCCAGTCGCTGGTCACCGCGCTGACCGGTGGCCGGCTGCGCTGGCACAAGCTGCGCCGGACCGGCGAGGCCGCGGTGCAGACTTAGGCGCATGGACCTGCTGGCCCGGATGCGGGAGATCTGCCTGGCGCTGCCGGAGACCACGGAGCGGCTGAGTCACGGCTCGCCGACCTGGTTCGTCCGGGACCGCACGGTCTTCGTGACCCTGCACGTCGAGGGGCACCACGACAACCGGTTCCCGCACCTGTGGTGCGCGGCGCCCGACGGCGTGCAGGGCGAGCTGATCGCGGAGGACCCGGCGCGGTTCTTCCGGCCGCCGTACGTGGGTCATCGCGGCTGGCTCGGCGTGCGGCTCGACGGCGCGCCCGACTGGGCCGAGATCCGTGAGCTGGCCATCGACGCGTACCGGACAGTCGCGCCCAAACGGCTGGTCGCCGGGCTCGAGTGATGGCAGGCTGCGCCTCGTGACGGTGGTGGTCGGGGTGGACGGAGCCGGTCGGACGCACCGGCTGCGCGCCCTGGCCCCACCCGGCGCGGTCTGGATCACCCCGGACCACCCCGGGGTGCCCACGGCCGCCGCCCCTGAGGGGCGTTCCTCCCTGCCGACCGACAGTCCAGGCATCGGTTCCGCACTGGTGGTCGACGACCCCCACCGGCTCGATGACGCGACCCTGCGCGCGGTGTCCGATGTGGCCCGCGGTGGCGTGCCGGTGCTGCTCGGCCGGCGCCCGACGCTCGACCGGCCCGCGCTCGCCGACCTCGACGAGGCGGCCGCCCGCACCGGGGTGGTCCAGCTCGACCCGCTCGACGCCGCCGCCGTCGCCGCGCTGACCGGCCGCGCCGACCTGCACGAGGCCTCGGCGGGATGGCCCGCGATCGCGACACTCCTCGCCACCGGCGGGCTGCTCCCCCGCGTCCAGCGCCGCCTCGCCACGGTGCCGCCGGCCGTGGCCGAGGTCGCCCGCGTCGTCGCGCTCGGCCTCGACCTCGACGACGACGTGCTGGCCACCGCGGCCGGCCAACCCGCCGACGTGGTGCCGGGCGCGCTGCGGGAGCTGCGCGATCTGGGTTTTCTGGTGCCAGCCACCGAGCGGCTGGTGCCGGCGGTTGCCGCCGCGCTGCTCGACGACCTCGCCCCGGCCGAGCGCCGCCGGGTGCACGCGCGGGTGGCGGCCGCGCTCGCCGCCTCCGGCGCGGATCCGGTGGCGGCGGCCACCCAGTTGCGGGCCGCCCGGATCCGCACCGGCGCCGACGTGTTCCGCGCCGCCGGCGACCGGCTGCGCTTCACCGACCCCGCCGCCGCGATCGGCTGGTACGCGGACGCGGTGGACGCGGGCGCCGACCCGGCCCTGGTCGCGGCCGGGCAGGCGGAGGCGGCCGCCCTGGTCGGGCTGCCCGCCGACCCGGCACCGGCCGGCGACCCGGACACCGCGCACCGGCTCGCCCTGGTCGCCGGCGCGGTCGCCACCCACGACGGTCGAGCGGCCCGCGCCGCCGACGTGCTCGCCGCCGCGGCGCCGCCGGGCCCGCTGCTCGCGGTGCCGGCACTGGTCGCGCTGGGCCGGGCCGCGGCGGCCCGCGAGCTGCTGGCCGGGCCGGCGGAGGGCAAGCCGCTGACCCGGCCGGCGGAGGGCGTGGACCTGGCCGCGGCCGACGTGGTCGGCACGTCCGCGGGCTCGTTCGTCGGCGCCGGCGTCGCGTCGGGGCCGGCCCGACCGTTTTGGCTGTTGGCGGAGGCGGTGCTGGCCGCGGGTGCGGAGCCGGCGACCGCCGTACCGCTGCTGATCGAGGCCGCGGAAGCCGCGGAGCGGGTGCCGCCGGCGGTGGTCCTGCCCGACACGCCGCACGCGTGGGGTGCGGTCGTCGCGGTGACCGCCGGCGACGCCGCGACCGCCGAGCACCTGCTGGGCCGCGCCCTCGACCGCGGCGTCGGGGGCCCGGTCGGCGCGCAACGACACCGGCTGCTGCTGGCCTGGGTGCGGATGCGGACCGGCCGCTACGACACCGCGGTCGCGGAGCTGCGCCGGACCGGCGCCGGGCTGCCGGGCCGCGAGGTGCTGCTGGCCGCCGCGCTGCGGGCCGGGCTCGCCCGCCGCTCGGGTGACATCGCGACCCTGCGCGCCGCCTGGTCGGGCGTGGAGCCGGTGCTGGCCCGGCAGGCCGTCGATCTGTTCCAGGCCGAACAGGTGGAGGAGCTGGCGGTGGCCGCCATTCGGCTGCGCCGGCCGGGCCGGATCGCACCCGTGCTCGCCGCGCTCGACGCCGCGGTCGCCGGTCTGGGGCACCCGCCGGCCTGGACGGTCACGGTGGCGTGGCTCCGGCTGCAGCTCGGGGTGGCCGCCGACGACCCGGCCGCGGTCGCCGCGGCCGCCGACGCGCTCGCGGCGGCCGGTCCGGTGCGCGGTCGGCAACGGGCCCAGGCGGTCGCCGCGGAGGTCTGGACCCGCTCGATGGGCGGCGACGTCGACGCCGCCTCCGTCGTCACGGCGGTCGAGGGGCTGGCCGCGGCCGAGCTGCCCTGGGAGGCGTCCCGGCTGGCCGGGCACGCGGCCATCCGCACCGCCGACCCGGCCGCCGCCCGCCGACTGCTGGAGGTGGCCCGGGAGCTGTCCGGTGTGGAGCAGGAGCGGGCGGCGGGCGAGAGCAACGCGGCCGGGCTGTCGGAGCGCGAGGTCGAGGTGGCCCGGCTCGTCCTCGACGGCCGTACGCACAAGGAAATCGGGGCACAGCTCTACATCTCGCCGAAGACCGTCGAGCACCACGTCGCCCGGATCCGCGTCAAGGTCGGCGCCACGGATCGGGCCGAGTTCGTCGCCGCGTTGAAATCGCTGCTCAATTCCTGACAGTCCGCGTCATGACGGGGCCGTTTCGCGGTCTGCTGAGTACCGGCTCGCACCCCCTAACGCGTCCCCCCAGGCAGGGGGGACTTCCCGATGTCCCGGGGGTGGGCCGGCGGCGAGGCTGTACTCACACCCCGCCAGACAGGCCGGGAGCGATCCTCTGAAGGGGGAGAAGGAAATGCAGAACGTCGAGCTCACCAACCTCCTGGTCAACTTCATCAAGGAGCTGGCGACCGATCCGCAGAAGGCCCTCCAGTTCGTCCAGAACCCGCAGGGTGAGCTGGCCGCCCAGGGCGTCACCGAGCACGACCTGTCCGGTCTGGACATGCCCGCCATCACGCAGATCGCCTGCGGCGAGCCGGGCTTCCCGGCCGACGCGAGCCGGGCGCTGCAGAGCTACACCAGCGGCGGCGGTGGCGGTGGCGGCGGCTACAACCCGCCCGCGCACCCGGTCACCTCCGGCTCCCACTCGATGGAGCAGGTCGTCCAGCACCTGACCTACGTCACCCAGGTGACCAACGACAACGACATCATCAACGAGATCGTCGACCAGAGCACCAACGTCGAGGTCGGCGACGACTTCGACGGTGACATCGACATCGACACCAACAACGCGAACGCGTCCGGCGCCGGCGCCGTGGCGGTCGGCGAGGCCGACGGGGGCGTCAACGCCGCGACCGGGGCCAACTCGCAGGTCGTCGACGGCGACGTCGAGGGCGACAACCTGTTCAACAGCGACGGCGCCGTCTCCGTCGACGGCGACCTCGAGGCGCCCGTGGTGACCGGCGTCAACACCGGCATCGTGGCCGACGGCGACGTCGACGACGCGATCGTGGGCAACAACAACCAGCAGCAGGCCAACGACGTGGACGTCGACGGCGACAACGACGGTGTCATCAACTTCGGCGACGGCGACGTCAACAACGTCAACGACTCGACCCTGGACAACTCGAACGTCGGCTCCGGCACCAACATCGCCGACAACGACGACTCCGCGATCGGTCTGGGCGACGGCGACACCCGCAACGAGGACAACGACACCACCATCACCGAAAACACGAACGTCAACGCCGAGGACTCGGTGGTCAACACCGAGCAGGGCCCCGGCGACCAGGACGCCGACTTCGAGCCGGAGATCGACGTGGACCTCGGCCTGCCGCCGGTCCGCACCCTCGACGAGCCCGACGAGCCGGCCCTGCGCGACAACCAGCCCGAGGACGCCCCCGCCTGAGGCAACCCCTAAATCCACATACGACTCGCCGACAGCGGGCGGTCGGGCCACCCGGCCCGGCCGGCCCGCTGCGGTGTCCACTCCGGAGGGACCGCAGCGATGAGCACCGCAGCAGCGGGGTCGCCCACGAGCCCGGCCACGGCCCTGGTCGACCTCGGCGTCAAGGCCTGCACGGCGTACGGGCGGGAGGATCTCGCGGCGCGGCTGGGCCGGATCCGGGCCGGGCTCGACGACCCGGCGGTGCACATCGTGGTGGCCGGCGAGTTCAAGCAGGGCAAGAGCTCACTGATCAACGCGCTGCTCGGCATCCCGGTCTGCCCGGTCGACGACGACGTGGCGACGGCGGTGCCGACCTTCGTGCGGCACGGCGCCGAGAAGACCGCGACCGTCGTCTACGAAGGACGGCGCGAGACCGTCGACTTCGCCGACCTGCGCCGGCACGTGGTCGAGGGTGCCGAGGGCGCCCGGCCGGCCCGGGTCGACGTGACCGTCCCCCGCAAGCTGCTCAGCGGCGGTCTGGTGCTGGTCGACACCCCCGGCGTCGGCGGGCTCGGCTCCGCGCACGCCGCCGCCGGCCTGGCCGCGATCTCGGTGGCCGACGCGGTCCTCTTCGTCACCGACGCCTCGCAGGAGCTCACCCGCAGCGAGGTCGAGTTCCTGCGCCAGGCCAGGGAGCTGTGCCCGACGGTGGTCTGCGTGCTGACGAAGATCGACTTCTACCCGGCCTGGCGGCGGATCCGCGACCTGGACGCCGGCCACCTGCGGATGGTGGGCGACATCCCGTTGATGCCGGTCTCGTCGCCGCTGCGGACCCGCGCGGTGCGCGCCAACGACCAGCCGCTCAACGTCGAGTCCGGCTTCCCGGACCTGGTCAAGTTCGTGCAGGAGCGGGTCGGCGGCGGCGCCGCGGCCCGCCGGTCCGCCGACGCGGCCGCCGACGTGCTCGCGGTCTGCGAGCAGCTCGCGGGCCAGTTCACCGCCGAACGGGAGGCGCTGGCCGACCCGGCCAACGCGCAGCGGATCGTCGACGACCTCAACGCCGCCAAGCGCCGGGTGGAGGAGCTCAAGACCGCGGCCGCGCGGTGGAGCGTGACGCTCAACGACGGCACGGCCGACCTGACCGCCGACGTCGACTTCGACCTGCGCGACCGGATCCGCAAGATCACCACGGAGGCCGACGACGCGATCGACGAGGTCGACCCGGCCGACATGTGGCCCGAGATGGAGGAGTGGCTGCGCGCGCGGATCTCATACGACCTGCTCGGCAACTACACCTACCTGCGCCGCCAGGCCACGGAGCTGAGCGAGCAGGTGGCCAGCCACTTCACCGAGGCGTCGGGCGAGGCGGTCGGGCTGCTCAAGGTCTACAACCCGAGCTTCCTGGTCGAGGAGCGCGAGGTCGAGCACCGCATCGAGCTGGCGAAGATGACCGCCGGCAAGCAGGTGATGGTCGCGCTGAAGAGCGCGTACGGCGGCGCCCTGATGTTCACGATGCTCGGCAGCCTGATGGGCGTCGCGCTGGGCCCGATCGGCATCGGCATCGGCGTGGTGATGGGCCATCGCGGCCTCAAGGACGAGAAGAAACGCCAGCTGGAGCGGCGCCGCGCGCAGGGAAAGAACGCGATGCGCCGCTACTGCGACGAGATCAGCTTCGTCTCCGGCAAGGACAGCCGCGACACCGTGCGCCGGGTCCAGCGCCAGCTCCGCGACCACTACACCCGGCTCGCCGAGGAGCTCAACCGCTCCACCGCAGCCGCGCTGGCCGCCGCTACCGACACCGCCAAGCGCTCGCAGGCCGACCGCCAGAAACGGCTCAAGGACCTCGACGCCGAGCTGACCCGGCTGGGCCAGCTCCGCGACCGCGCGACCAAGCTGGCCGGTGCCGCGTGAGCCGGCCCCGTGGCCCGGCTCCCGCGCGGAACGAGGCCGGCGGATGAGTCTGGTCGCGCGCACCCGCGCCGCGCTCGATCGGGCCGCCGCCGTCTACCGCGGCAGCGGGTTCGACGCGCGGATCGCCGAGGTCCGCGAGCGCCTGGACGAGCCACTGCGGGTGGCCATCGCCGGCCGGGTCAAGTCCGGCAAGTCCACCTTGCTCAACGCGCTCGTCGCCGACCGGCTCGCACCCACCGACGCGGGCGAGTGCACCCGGATCGTCACCTGGTACCGCGACGGCCACACCTACCGCGTCACCCTGCACCCGCGCAGCGGCGCACCGCGCCAGTTGCGGTTCAGCCGCGACGACGGCGCGATCGAGGTCGACCTCGGCGGCGTCCGGCCGGAGGACGCGCACTCCCTCGACATCACCTGGCCGTCGCAGGCGCTGCGCCGGGCCACACTGATCGACACCCCGGGCATCGGCTCGCTCTCCGAGCGGGTGTCCCAGCGCGCCTGGGAGCTGCTCGCGCCCGACGACGAGGAGACGCCGGCGGACGCCGTCGTCTACCTGATGCGCCACCTGCACGCCAAGGACCTGGAGTTCCTGCACGCCTTCCACGACACCGAGGTGTCGCGGCCCAACCCGGTCAACGCGATCGGCGTGCTGTCGCGGGCCGACGAGATCGGCGTGGGCCGGCTCGACGCGATGGCCTCGGCGCGCCGGATCGCCACCCGGCTGGGCGGGGACGCCAACGTCCGGCGGGTGGTGCAGACCGTCGTACCTGTGGCCGGGCTCCTGGCCGAGACCGCGGCGACGCTGACCGAGACCGAGGTGCGCCACCTGCGCGCCGTCGCCGCGCTCGAGGTCAAGCCGGCCGAGGAGCTGCTGCTGACCGCCGACCGGTTCGTCAACACCCTGCCCGAGCTGGGCCTGACGTCGATCGAGCGCGAGTCGCTGCTGGCCCGGTTCGGCCTCTACGGCATCCGGCTGGCCAGCACGCTGCTCCGCCAGGACGGGCAGACCACCGCGACCGGGCTGGCCCGCGAGCTGACCGACCGCAGCGGCCTGACCGACCTGCAGGAGGTGCTCGGCTCGCTGTTCTTCGAGCGCCGCGACGTGCTCAAGGCCCGCTCGGCGCTGCTCGCCCTGGACGCGCTGGCCCGCGGCCGGCCCCGCACCGGCAGCCCCGCGGTGGCGGCCGAGGTCGAGGAGATCGTCGCGTCGGCCCACCCGTTCAACGAGCTGCGGGTGCTGGCCACGCTGCGCGCGGGCTGGCTGGGCGGCAAGCCGGCGGTCGTCGAGGAGCTGGAACGGGTCATCGGAGGCACGGGCACCGCCCCGCACATCCGCCTCGACCTGCCGCCGGACGCCGCCGTGGGCCAGCTGCGCTCCACCGCGTCCGAGGCGCTCGTGCGCTGGCAGCGGCGGGCCGAGAACCCGATGACGGCCCACGAGATGGCGGTCGCGGCCCGGGTGGCGGTGCGCTCCTGCGAGGGGCTGCTGGCCGACCTCGACGGACGGGCGCGCTGACCATGGTGCCCCGCTCAGCCGTCCAGGTCGTCGAGGTCGTCGGGCTCGTCGTCGGCGTCGTCGTCGTAGAGCGCGGCCGACGGTGTCGGCTCCTCCGGGTAGGCGGGTTCGCCACCGGCGGCGACCGGCTCGTCGTCCAGGTCGCCGTCGGGGCTTCCGTCGAGGTCGAGGTCCGGGTCCGGATCGGGCCCGGCGGTGTGGTCGTCACCGGCGCCGAAGGCCAGCTCCAGGGGCTCGGTGGCCGGGGTTTCGTCGTCGCCCACCGGCGCGGCGTCGTCGAGATCGGCCTCGGTGCCGGGCGCGGTGGCCAGCAGCGCGGCCCAGTCGGCCGGCTCGCCCGGCTCCGCGTCGACCGGGACGCCGCTGTGCGCGGTGACGAACGGCGCGAGGTGCTCGGCGACCTCCGCGGGCGCGCTGCCGGCGAAGCTGACCACGGCCTCGGCCACCAGATCGGGCGGCAGGTCGTGGCCGGCGCCGGCCAGCGCCTCGGCGGTCGCGGACGGGTCACCGACGAGGTCGGTGAGTACGTCCTTGAGCGGTCGCGCGTCCATGCGTCAACCCTAGGGCGGCTGCCCGCCCACCTCCGTCGGGGACTTCCCCGTGCCTGCCCCCCAACCCGGTCGGACTCCCGACAGCACCGGGCGTGGGTCCGCGCCATCCAGAACACTCGATCCAGCCACTGCCCACGATCACGGAGCGACCGCGATGTACGCACTCGGCGTTGACCTCGGCACCACGTTCACGGCCGCCGCGACCTGGCGCGCGGGGCATGCGGAGATCGCCACGCTGGGCAGCCGGGCGGCCGCCGTACCGTCGGTGGTGCTGCTCCGTGAGGACGAGACGTTCCTGACCGGCGAGCCGGCCAACCGGCGCGGGCTGAGCGAGCCGCACCGGGTGGCCCGCGAGTTCAAGCGCCGGTTCGGCGACACCACGCCGATCCTGCTCGGCGGCGTGCCCTATTCGGCGGAGTCCCTGATGGGTCGCCTGCTGCGCTGGACGGCCGAGGAGGTGGCCAGCCGGGAGGGCGGCCGGCCCCAGGCGATCACCGTCTCGCACCCGGCCAACTGGGGTCCCTACAAGACCGACCTGCTGCGCCAGGCCGTGCGGCTCTCCGGCATCGAGGAGCCGGTCTCGTTCATCACCGAGCCCGAGGCCGCGGCCGTGTTCTACGCCAGCCAGCAGCGCATCGACACCGGCGCCGTGGTCGCCGTCTACGACCTGGGCGGCGGCACGTTCGACGCCGCGGTGCTGCGCAAGACCGCCCAAGGCTTCGAGATCCTCGGCCAGCCGGAGGGCATCGAGCGGCTCGGCGGCATCGACTTCGACGCGGCGGTGTTCCACCACGTCACCCAGGCCCTCGGCGGCAAGCTGGGCGAGCTCGACGAGGACGACCCGGCCGCGATCGCCGCCGTGGCCCGGCTGCGCGAGGAGTGCGTGGCGGCCAAGGAGGCGCTCTCCGCCGACACCGACGCGTCCATCCCGGTGCTGCTGCCCAACGTCTCCACCGAGGTCCGGCTGACCCGCGGCGAGCTGGAGGCGATGGTCCGGCCGGCGCTCTACGGCTCGATCGAGGCGCTGCGCCGCGCGGTCCGCTCGGCCGGTGTCGAGGCCGAGGAGCTGCACTCGGTGCTCCTGGTCGGCGGCTCCTCGCGGATGCCGATCGTCGCGCAGCTCGTGGCGGCCGAGCTCAACCGGCCCGTGGCGGTCGACGCGCACCCGAAGCACGCGGTCGCGCTCGGCGCGGCCCGGCTGGCCGGAACACCGGCCGGAGCGGCCGTGCCGGGGCCCGACGTCGCGGCCCGCGGCTCCGCCACGGTGGTCATCCACCACCCCCCGACGCGGGCCAGCGGCTCCGCCCCGGTCAGCGCCCCGCCCATGCCCAGCGCCCCGGTCAGCCCGGCGCGACCGGTCAGTCCGGCCCGGCCGGTCAGCCCCGCGCCGACCGCGCACGCACCGATGGGCCGACCGCCCGCACGCCCCGCCCCACCGGCTGCGCCCACGTCCGGCCCACCGGTCTCGAGCCCGCCGCGCGCCCCCCGGTCCGAGGAGGTCACCGCCCGCCTGCAACAGCCGTTCTCCCCCGGCCGCGCGGGGTCGGCCCCCCGCCCCCACCAGGTCCAATACGAGTACGCCGCCCCCCGCCCACCGGCGCCCGACCCCACCCCCACCCGCCCGCGCGGCCGCGCCCTGCTCGTCACGTCGGCGGTCGTGGTCGTGCTGGCCCTGGCGGGCGCCGCGCTCTGGGTCAACCGCGGCAACCTCGGCCTCGGCGGCGCCGACCCGACGAACGCGCCGACCAACGCGGCCGCCGCGACCCTGCCGGCGCTCCCGCCCGAGGAGGAGTGCACCCAGGCGATCCAGGCCAACCCGCGCTGGGTCTGCATCAAGCTGGCGTTCGTCGACAACGAGAAGTTCGTGGTCGAGTACGACGCCGAGTGGGCCGGTGCCGCCCCGCAGAACAGCGGCGGCTTCCACCTGCACATCTACGGCGGCGACGGGCGCAACCCGCCGGCGGAGCGGATGGGCTACCAGTCGGACCAGCCCGGCCGGTTCTATCTCGAGGACAAGCAGCCGTCGGTGCGCTCGGTCACGGGCGCCAACTACCGCGACATCATCGGTGACAACCCGAAGGTGTGCGCCCGCATCTCCGACGCCGCCGACCATCTCGTCAAGGACACCAAGGGTGGTTACGGCACCGGCAACTGCGTAACCATCCAGGACCGCCGTTAGGTTGCCACCACCAGGAACGTTTCGCTTTCGCAAAAAAGGCCGGTCCACCGACCGACAGGGAACAAACCGCAAGGCAGACTCGCTTTCGTGGCACTCAACCGCGACACGGCTCCGGTGGGCCGGTCCGACGTGCTCGACCAGCTGCACGCCCGGCTCGCCGCGGGCGAGAGCGTGGTCGTCTACGGACCGGCCGGCATCGGCAAGTCCACCGTGCTCGCGGCCTACCCGGCGCTGGCCGGCGACGCCCTGGTGCTGCGGGCCAACGCCGCCGAGGTCGAGTCCGGCCTGCCCTACCTGACGCTCGTCGACCTCTTCGACGGGATCAGCGGTGACGGCCTGCCCCGCCACCTGCGGGCGGCCTTCGACGGCGCCCTGCTCCGGGGCGCCGCCCCGGTCACCGCGCAGGACCAGCTCGCGGTGCGCCTGGCCACCCTCGAGGTGCTCCGCCGGCTCGCCGCCAACCGCACCGTCCTGCTGCTGGTCGACGACCTG
This sequence comes from Asanoa siamensis, assembly GCF_016862555.1. GTDB lineage: Bacteria > Actinomycetota > Actinomycetes > Mycobacteriales > Micromonosporaceae > Asanoa > Asanoa siamensis. The sequence continues at coordinate 103,714 of NZ_BONE01000001.1, forward strand.
CAGTGGGTCGACCCGCACAGCGCCGGCGTGCTGCGGTTCGTCGCCCGCCGGCTGGGCGGTGCGCGGGTCCGGCTGCTGGGTGCCGAGCGCGTCGACGCCGCCGGCCCGCGACACACCGACCTCTGCCCGGCGCCCGTCAGCGAGCTGCTCCTGCCGCCGCTCACGGAGTACGACACCGCCGATCTGCTCCGGGTGCGGTTCGGCCCGGTGCTGTCGCTGTCGACCATCGCCCGGCTGCACGAGGCGAGTCAGGGCAACCCGCTGCTCGCCGTCGAGCTGGGCCGCACGCTGGTCGCCCGCGGCGGCACCATCGGCGTCGACCAGCCGCTGCCGGTGCCCGAACGGCTCCGGCCGCTGCTCGCCCAGCGGCTGGCCAACCTGCCCGCACAGAGCGGCCCGGTGCTGCTGCGCGCCGCGGCGGCCGCCCGGCCGACGGTCGCGCTGATCGGCCGCGACGGCGACGCCAAGGCCGGGCTCGACGCGGCGATGCGGGCCGGCCTCGCCACCGTCGGTCCGGACGAGACGGTCCGGTTCGCCCACCCGCTGCTGCGCGAGCTGGTCTACGCCGACGCCACCCCGACGGCCCGGGCCGCCGCGCACGAGCACATCGCCGCGCACACCGACGACTCGGTCGAGCGCGCCCGGCACCTGGCGCTGGCCCGCCCGCACGCCGACGAGGACCTCGCGTCCAAGCTCGCGGAGGCGGCCACCACCGCGCAGATGCGCGGCGCCCCGGCCGTCGCGGCCGACCTCGCCGAACGGGCCGCCGAGCGGACGCCGGCCACGCTGCTCGGCCTCGTCGCCGCCCGCCGCTACGCCGCCGCCGAATACGCCCAGGCCGCGGGCCTCACCGCCGACGCGCACCGGCTGGCCTCGGCGGCCCTCGCCGCCGCCGACGACCCGGCCGTCCGCGTCGGTGCCCGGCTGCTCATCGTCGACCTCGCCGGCCAGGACCAGTCGGCGGTCGGCCCGGTGCTGGACGCCGCGTACGCGGACGCCGGCGACGACCCGGCGCTGCTCTGCCGGGTGCGGCACTACCGTGCGCTGAAGGCCTACTACGACGCCGACATCGAGTTCGCCGACGCGGAGCTCAAGCGCGGCGAGGCGGAGGCCCGCGAGGCCGGCGCCACCGAGCACCTCGTGTCGCTGCTGGCCACCCGCTCGCTGATCCGCGGCGCCAACGACCCGGAGAGCACCGAGCTGCTCAGCCGGGTCGCGTCGCTGGCCGCCGAACTCCCGCCGAGCACCGAGAGCGTGCACGCCGCGGCGAGCTACGCCCGCGGCCGGATCTACGCGGGCGACATGGCCGAGGCGACCCGGGTGATCGAGGTGCAGCGCGACGCGGTGCTGCGCTCCGGCACCCTGCGCGACCTGTCCTTCGTGCTGCTCGCGAGCGCCTCGATCTACTCCCGCTCCGGGCGCGGCGCCGACGCGCTGCGGGCCGGGCGCGAGGGCATGCGGCTGATCCTCGACATGGAGGCGACGCCCGGGCACGGGCTGGTCGTCGGCGCGCTCGCCGAGGCGCTGGCCGGCTCGCCGGCGGTCGCGGCCAACCTGCTGGTGCAGGCGGTCGAGGCCTGCACGGCGGCCGGCGACGAGGACTGGCTGCGGCTCGCCCACGCCGCGTACGGGCAGGTCCAGCTCTTCCTGGACGCGCCGGAGGCGGCCGTCGCCGAGTTCCGCAAGGCGCGCGAGCTGGAACGCCGGCTCGGCCGCAACGACCCGGCGATCTTCCTCTGGCACGCCGACTTCGTCGAGGGGCTGACCGCGGTCGGCGCGCTCGACGAGGCGGCCGAGGTGCTGGCCGAGACCCGCGCGGTGGCGACCATGCTCAACCGCGGCGTCGTCCAGCTCGGACTGTCCCGGGCCGGCGCGCTGCTGCGGGCGGCCCAGGGCGAGCCGCGGGAGGCGGCCGTCGACCTCGCGGAGGCGCTGGCCGAGGCGGGCGACCGCCAGTACCCGATGGAGGTCGCCCGGGCCTGGCACACGCTCGCGACGCTGGAGCGCCGCGCGCACCGCCGGGGCGCGTCGCGGTCCGCGCTGGTCCAGGCGGTCGCCGGGTACGCCGCGGTCGGCGCGGCACCCTGGCTCGCCGCGGCGGAGGCGGAGCTGTCCCGGCTCGACGGCGGCCAGGGCCCGGGGTTGTCCGAGACGGAGCGGCGGATCGTCGACCTCGTGCTGGCCGGCGCCACCAACCGGGAGATCGCCCGGGCCACCCATCTCTCCGTGAAGGCGATCGAGGCGAAGCTGACCCGGCTCTACCGCCGGCACGGCGTGCGCAACCGCGCCCAGCTCACCCGCCTGCTCGGCGCCGCGCCGCCCGGTTGACCTGCCTGGGCTGATTCGCTGACCCGCGAGCCCGTCGCTTGTTAGCGTCGCGGTTGCGGAGGTCTTCGGGACCCGAGGGAGGCCTGGTCGCGATGTGTGCCGAACGGTCACCCGACACAGCGTTCGAGGCGATCCTCCGGGAACGCGCGATCTTTCCGCTTTTCCAGCCCGTGGTGGCGATCGCCGACCGCTCCGTGGTGGGCTTCGAAGCGCTCGCCCGGGGCCCGAAAGGCCAGTACGAGACGGCGGGCGCCCTGTTCGACGCCGCCGCCCGGCTCGGCCGCTCGATGGACCTCGACTGGCTGTGCGCGGGCGCCGCCGGTGAGCACTTCGTGGCCTCCGGCCTGCGGGACCTGGCGCTGTTCGTCAACCTCGACCCGTACACCTTGAGCGGTCCGTTCCGGGAGCGGCTCCTCGACGTGTTCGCGGGGCTCATGCGCGACGGGCAGCAACTGGTCATCGAGATCACCGAGCGGTCGGTGACCCAGAACCCGCCCGCGCTGATGGACGCCGTCCTCCAGGCGCGCCGGATGTCGGTGCGGGTGGCCCTCGACGACGTCGGCGTCGAACCGTCGAGCCTGGCCGCGATGCCGCTGGTCAACCCCGACATCATCAAGATCGACCGAAGCGTGGTGCAGGCCCACTCGCCGACCTGGGCGGTCTCGCACGTGGTCAACGCCGTGCTGCACGAGGCGACCCGCAGCGGCGCGCAGATCCTCGCCGAAGGCATCGAGAGCGAGGAGCACCTGGACGTGGCCCGCTCACTCGGCGCGACGCTGGCGCAGGGCTACCTGTTCGGCCGTCCGGCGCCGCTGCCGTCCAGGGTGCGGCCCTCGACGACCACGCTGGCCCGGGTGACGGCGCGGCAGGTGCCCGAGCGGACGCCGTACGAGATGCTCTCGGGCACGGACCAGGTCAACCCGACCACGCCCGCGCTGCTGGCGGCCATGACGGGACACATCGAGAACCAGGCCCTGCACACCGACGACGCGGCGATCCTGGTGGTCAACGTGGGCCACGTGGACAACCTCGACGACGAGGCCCGGCTGCGGTACGGCTACATGACCACCCGGGGAGTCGAGGTCTACCTGCTGGGCCACGGCGTGGCACCCGAGCCGGGCGGGCGGATCCGCGGGGTGCCGCTGGACGCCACGGACCCGCTGGTGCACGAGCGGGCGGCGCTCTTCATCGGCAGCCACTACGCCAGCGGGGTGTTCGCCCGGGAGGCGGGGACGGGCTTCGAGGCGGGCGTCTGCTACGACCGCGAACGGATCGTCGAGGCGACACTGCCCCTGGTGCGCCGACTGCGGAAATAACGCCGGGCTCGGGTCCGCGGTGGGCGCGACCGTCGCTCCCGCCAGACACCGCTCCGCTTCGCTACGCTGCCCGGTCCGCGGTTGGACACCCCTAGATCGGCTTGTGGTAGACGACGAAGTCGCAGGGTGTGGCGAGCCGGGGCGCGAGCGTGGGGTGGGCCTGCTCGAACTGGTCCCGGCGGATGGCGCGGTAGCCGAGGCGTTCGTACCACTCGCGGAGGAACTCCTTGACCGGGTGCGTCCAGTCGCGCGGCACGAGCAGTTCGAGCTGCATGGTGCGGGCGCCTCGGCCGCGGGCCCAGGCCTCGGCGAAGCGGACGAGCTCGCGGCCGATCCCGGCACCGCGGTGCGCCGGGCTTGCGACGAGCATCCCGAACTCGCCCTCGCCGCCGGGCAACCGTTGGACCCGCACGGCACCGACCAGCGCCGCGTCCAGGCGGGCGACCGCGAACTCGCCGGCTTCGAGGACGGCGGCGACCTCGGCCTCGTCGGTCCGCCGCGTGCCGGGCACCCAGAGCCCCTTCTCGGCGTCGGCATAGACCTGGTTGACGAGGTCGGTCAGCTCCGCCACGAATGCGGGCTCGGTGGACCGGTCGATCGAGACCTCCAGCACCATCGAGCCACCGTAGCGCTCACCGGACGTTAAGTGGGGTTCGGCCTCGAGCCCAGCCCACCGCGGACCTGGCGAGCGGAGCGCAGCGCAGCGGTCTCCGGCGGGAGCGACGGTCGTGCCCCCGGCGGACCCGGGCAATGATACTTGTCCGGGCATCGAGAAGGGCGCCCCCGAGGCCGGGGACGCCCTTCTCGCAACCGGGGTTACGCCACGACCATGAGGTTGGTACGCCCAAGGGTGGTGGTGCCGTCGGTGTACTCGATGACCCCGAGGTAGCGCTGGCCGGCCGTGAGGCCGTTCCAGGCCGCCGTCACCGTGGCCGAGCCGCCGACCGTCACCGGCTGGCTGGCCGGGGTGACGGTCAGGTTGCCGGCGTTGCCCGCTCCGACCGCCCAGCGGTGGAGCTTGACGTCGACGGCGCTCGGCGCGGCGAACACGTCGACGAACGCCACGTACGTGCCCGGCTCGGTGACCGTCACCGTCTCCTCGGAGGTGCCGCTGGCGCTCTGGCCGACCAGGGTCAGCGCGCCGCCGGCGCCCTGCCGGTAGACGGCGATGTCGAGGTCGGTCCCCGCCGGGTAGTCGGCGTCGAAGGTCGCGAACCGGGCGACCTTGGTGCCGGCCGGCACGTCCATGGTGACCGAGACGATGTCGCTCGCGGTGGCCGGCGCGTTCACGTTGAACGCCGTGGCCGGGTTCGGGGTCAGGTTCCACTGGTCGACCGTGGCCGCCTGCAAGCCGTGGCCCTGCGCGGCGAGCGTGCCCGCGTAGCCGGCGGTCACCGGCAGCGCGACCTGGCCGCTGGCGCCTTCGCCGCTGCGCTCCAGCGGCACCGCGGCCGGCACCGGCCGGACCGCGATCGCGCTGCGCACGTCGTGGCCGAGCAGGTCGCGCCAGCGCAGCGAGCCGAAGGCCCATTCGCCGAAGGCGGCGGTGGTACGGGTGATCGTCACCTTGAACGTCTGCTTCTTGCCCGGCAGCAGGGCGATGATCTTCGGCGAGACGTCGACCTTGAAGCCCGCCGGTGCCTGCACGGTCGGCAGGTAGAGCGCGGGCAGCTTGCTCACGTTGGTGACCGTGCGGGTCAGCGTCTGCTTGCCGGCCAGGTCACCGACGGCGAGCGTCGGGTTGTTGAAGTCGCTCGGGTCGACGGCGCCGACGGTGTCGCAGGTGTCCTGGCCACCCGAGGTGATGTGCACCCCGATGCCGCAGGAATATTGCAGCCACTGGGTGATCCCCGAGTCGTAGACCAGGCCCGGGTCGAACGCCTCCTTGGGCGTGACCTGGCCGGCGCCCATCTCCAGCGGGTTCGCGTTGCTGGCGTCGGCCTCGTCCTGGATGGCCTGGCCCTCGTTGTCGCGCACGCTGGCCGTGGTCATCAGCGCCGACTTGACCATCATCGGCGACCAGTTGGGGTGCTTGGCGAGGATCAGCGCCGCGATGCCGGCGATGTGCGGGCTCGCCATCGAGGTGCCGCTGCTGGTGTCCCACAGGTTGCCGGAGTGGCTCGGCGGGCCGGTCGCGGCGACCACGTCGACGCCCGGCGCCATGATGTCGGGCTTGAGCAGGTCGCCGCCGGTGGAGGTGCCGGGGCCGCGGCTGGAGAACGTCGCGACGATCGGGGCGCGGACCTTGGCGTTGCTGGCCGCGGAGATCGTCGCGGTCGCGTTGCCCTCGGCGATGTGCGCCTTGACGGCCGTGCCGGCGGCCAGGTCGACGTGGATCGACGGCACCGCGTGGTAGTCGGCGTTGAGCGTGTTGGGCGTCGGGTTGAACTGGATCATGCCGACGCCACCGGCGTTCTTGACCGCGAGGCTCTTGTCGACGCGGTTGTTGTTGCCGCGCTCACAGAGCACGATCTTGCCGGCGACCTTGGCCGGGTCGAGCTGCGGCGGGTTGCTGACGCATTGGGCGGCGAACTGCTCGGTGCTGCCGGGAGCGCCGCTGGTGCGGCCGTCGACGACCGGCGCGGTCACCGCCTGCGGTCCGGTGCCGACGCCGTTGAAGACCTGGCCGTTGCCGAGCGTCAGGGTCTTGGTGGCGGACCGGTCGTGCGTGCCGGCGGCGACGGTGGTCGTCCACGGCATGCCGTTGTCGACGGTGGAGGCGCCGGGGCCGGCGTTGCCCGCCGAAGCGGCGACGAAGATGCCGGCGTTGGCGGCGTTCAGGAAGGCGAGCTCGACGGCGCTGAAGTTGTCGTCGTTGTCGCCGATGGAGTAGTTGATAACGTCCACACCGTCGGCGACGGCCTGGTCGATCGCCTTGACGATGTCGTCGCTGTTGCCGGTCGACTGGGTGCCGGCGGCGTTCGCGTACAGCACCTTGTAGATCGACAGGCGCGCGGCCGGCGCCATGCCGGAGATGACACCCGCGACGGCGCCGTTGATGGTCGCGGTCACGTCGTGGTTGCCGGCGGCGGTGCTGGCGGTGTGCGAACCGTGGCCGTAGAAGTCCCGCGGCGAGTCGAACTCACCGGGGTTGACCCGGGAGATGCCACGGGCGGCGTACCAGCGGGCGCCGATCACCTTGTTGTTGCAGGAGACCGGGGCCTCGGTGCCGGGGTCACAGCTGCCGCGCCACTTGGCGTCGATGACCTTCTGGTCCTTGCGGGGCGTCGGCAGCGGCCCGAAGCTCGGGTTCTCGGGCCAGAAGCCGGAGTCGATGACCCCGATGATCATGCCCTCGCCGGCCTTCTCGGCGGCGCCGAACTGCTTGCGCCAGGCGCCGGTCTGCCCGTCGAGCCCGAGGAATTCCGGTGTCGTGAAGGTCTCGCCGTGCACGATCTCGTTCTTCCAGACGTTGGCGACGCCCGGGGTCCGCTTGAGCCGCTCGGCCTCGACGGCGGTGAGGTCGGCGGAGAACCCGGCGAACACCAGCGTGTAGTCGTGCCTGACCTTGCTTGTGCTGAGGCCGGCCCGGTCGAGCACGCGGGCGCGGCTCTGGGCCAGGTGCTGGCGGTAGGCCCGCACGTTGCGGCTGGAGCTGTCGAGCTTGGCCCCGCCGCTGACGCGGGTGGGCGCCAGCCCCGCGACCCCACCGTTGTAGGTGGCGGCGGGCGCGTCGGTGGTCTGCACGATGTAGCTCTGGGTGGGCGCGCCCCCCGCCACCGGCGCCTCCGGCGGCGCGGCCTGCGCGGGCGCACTGGTCAAAGTGAACGCGGACAGGGTCGACACAGCGACCAGCGCGATAACCGAGCGACGCCGCCCGGCACGAGGGATGCCCAACATGGACGGCAGACTATGGTCCGCATAGACGCGCGCTAAACCCTCAAAGCTCCCGATGAGGGTCAGGTGAAGGGTTGAATCAAGGGACAACCCGCGAGGGCCGTGGTACGCCCGCACGGCTCCCGACGCAGCAGCATAGGTCTATATCCCACCGACGCCAAGCCCGTCCTGTATCCGACCCCGGGATTCCGCTTCGGGCCTGACAGCCGCGACCTCCCATCTATAGCCTCCGATGCATCGGGAGGAGGTGTCGATGGCGCGTGGCCGAGGGCTGCTGATCCGCAAGGCTCTGGAGTTCCTCCGGAAGACGGTCAGGCGCGCCCGCCGACGACCGGCACCACGGCACGGCCCACCCAAGCCGACAGGCGGGTTCGAGGCGCGCCCGATCAGCCGCGACCGACACGGCTTCCTGACCGACGGCCGATACCGCGTCAACTCCAGGGAGAATCTCAAGCACACCCACGGGCAGGCCTTGGCCGGCAAGAGTTCGTTCTACCCTGGCACCGACGTCGACCGGCTCACACTCGAAGCCGCACAACGCGCCGACAGCGCCAACCTCTGGAACCTCAAGGAGGGCACGAAGGCGAGGGTGACCTTCGACGACCACATCGGCACGCACGGCGAGACGGGTCGGCCCACCAACGTGGTCAACGTCTATCGCCGGAAGTCGCGGACCATCCACGCATCACCAGGGAGCCCAGTTGATTGACCTTGATCCGGCGCTGCGGCCGTGGGTCGACGGTGCGCCCGCCGCCTGGGATGTGCGCGAAGCGGTCCGCGTCGCGGAAGACATCGCGGCGGTACGCTCCGTCGGCGTCGACTGGGAGCCCGGCGACGAGGAGTGGGTCCATGTGGTCGACGAGCGGATCCTCGCCCAGATCAGCAAATTCTTCCCGCTCGCACTGGTCCTCGGAGACGATCTCGCGGAGGTGTTCCGCTCGCGGCACGCCGAAGTGACGACGGTCGTGATCACTGCCGCCGACGCGGAAGAACTGCGCGCCTCCCCGGACCTGCTGCAGCGAACGGTGCTCTCCGCGGGCTGGAGCGACGAGTTCAACCCGGAGCAGTTCAGCGCGCTCGACCTGTTCCTCGAAAGCGTCTAAGCCGCGCATAACGGACGGGCGCGCCGTGGCGTTGGGCAGGGTGTGCGACGTCGGGCGTTGATTAACGGGGCCGTTCTTGCTGCTGCCGGGTGTGCGGTCGCGGCCGTCAGTGGGCTGGCGGCCGCTCAAACCACCGAGACCGAGGCCGCCGCCGGTGATGAGCGGCTCGAGCGTAAGCAGTCCGTTTCCCGGCAGAAGGCCGTCGACTTCTACACCGCCGTACCCGCCGGGCACGGCGACGGGAAAGGGCTTCCCGTCTGTCTCGTCCTGCATGGCCGGACGAGCCGGCCCGAGGACTTTCAGCGGCTCGGGTTCGGGCGGGCGCTCACCCGGGCCGTCGAGAAGGGCGCTCCGCCCTTCGTTCTCGCCGGCGCCGACGGCGGCTCGCGCGGGTGGCGGCCGCACGACGGTGACGATCCGCAGCGGATGGCGTACGAGGAAATCCCCAACTGGTGTGCCGAGCGCGGCTTCGACATCTCGCGCCTCGCCGTCTGGGGCTGGTCGATGGGTGGCGCCGGCGCGATCCGGCTCGCGCAGACCTTCCGCGGGTTCGTCAAGGCCACCGCCGCCTTCTCGCCCGCCGTCCGGCGCGGGGACGACATCTTCGAAAACGTCGCGCGGCTGCGCAACCACCCCCTCGGGCTCTGGTGCGGGCTCGACGACGACCTGCTCGAGAACGTCCGCGCGCTGCAGATGGCCCTGCCCCTCCCACCGATCGCCGGGCACTACAGCGACGGTGGGCACGACATGAGCTACTGGAAGTCCGTCATGCCCGAAGCGTTCCGGTTCGTCGGGGGCATGCTGACGAGGCCGGCGCCCAGCCCGACCTGAGAAAGCATGGCACCTTTGGTCGCATGACAGCGAAGGCGACAGCGACCAGACGTGCGTACCTGACAAACTGGACAGTCAGCGTCCCGATCGTCGCGCTGATCGCCCTGCTGCTCACCTGGGGGCGTGAGCTGTCCGGCCCCGTCGTGGTGGTCGTCTCGCTCTGCCTCGCCGGCGCCGTGCTCGCCGCCGTACACCATGCCGAGGTCGTGGCCGCGCGTGTCGGCGAGCCGTTCGGTTCCCTCGTGCTCGCCGTCGCCGTCACCTTCATCGAGGTCGCGCTGATCGTCACCCTGATGATCAGCGGTACGCCCGAGAAGACCGCCTCCCTGGCCCGCGACACCGTCTTCTCCGCCGTGATGATCACCTGCAACGGGATCGTCGGGCTCTGCCTGCTGGTCGGTGCCCTGCGCCGCCGGATCGCGGTGTTCAACCCGGAGGGCACCGGCGGCGCCCTCGCCACCGTCGCCACCCTGGCCACGCTCAGCCTCGTGTTCCCGGCCTTCACGACCAGCGAGCCCGGCCCCGAGTTCTCCCCCGCCCAGCTCACCTTCGCGGCCGTCGCCTCGCTCGGCCTCTACGGCCTGTTCGTCGCGGTGCAGACCGTCCGCCACCGCGACTACTTCCTGCCGATCACCAGCGCCGGCGAGGTCGTCGACAGCGAGGAGCACGCGGACCCGCCCTCGCACACCGCCGCGCTGGTCAGCCTGGGGCTGCTGACCGCGGCCCTGATCGCGGTCGTCGGCAACGCCAAGTCGGTCTCGCCCACCATCGAGAGCGGCGTCGCCGCGGCCGGCTTCCCGCCCACCGTGGTCGGCGTGATCATCGCGCTGCTGGTGCTGCTGCCGGAGACCCTCGCCGCGGTCCGGGCCGCGCTCCGGGACCGGGTCCAGACAAGCCTGAATCTGGCGTACGGTTCGGCGATGGCCAGCATCGGCCTGACCATCCCGGCGATCGCGATCGCGTCGATCTGGCTCGACGGCCCGCTCACCCTCGGCCTGCCGGCCACGCAACTCGTGCTCCTCGGCCTGACGGTCGTCGTCGGCATCCTGACCGTCGTGCCGGGGCGGGCGACGCCGCTGCAGGGCGGCGTACACCTGTCGTTGCTCGCCGCTTTCGTTTTCCTCGCGGTACGCCCGTGAGCACCGTTACAGTGCGGCGATGGGATGGGTGGACGGTCGGCTGACGTTCCGTTACGCCGATCCGCAACGCCGGCTCGCCGGTGTGAGCCTGGCGCAGCACGCCGGCCTGCCCCGGGAGGTGCTGGAGTTCGACTACCGCGACCAGGCCTGGCACCTCGACCTGCGCGCCCCGGCGGCCTGGCGGCTGGAATACCAACTGCGGCTGCGCCACCTCGACGGTCGTGAGGAGACCGTCAACGACCCGGACAACCCGGCGCGGGTCGGCGGCGCGTTCGGCGACAAGTCGGTGCTGCACCGGGCCGACTACGTCGAGCCGGCCTGGCTCGATCTGCCCGGCGCCCGCGGCACCTGGCGCGAGCTGACCGTGCCGGCGCCCACATTGGACGCCGACATCCACGCGCGCACCTGGTCGCCGCCGAGCGCCGGCGAGCGCGTGCTGGTCGCCAACGACGGCCCGGAGTACGACAAGCTGGCCGACCTCGGCCACTACGCGGCGGCGATGGTGGGCTCGGGCTCACTGCCCCCGTTCCACCTGGTGCTGCTCGCGCCCGGCGACCGCGACAACTGGTACTCGGCCAACAACGCCTACATGGCCGCCCTCACCGGGCCGGTGCTCACCCGCCTGCGTCGGGAGCTCGGCTTCACCGGAAAAATTACCGGTATCGGCGCGAGCCTCGGCGGCCTCGCGATGCTGCACGCGCAGCGCCGCGCCCCCGCCGCGTTCGCCGGCCTGTTCCTCCAGTCCGGCAGCTTCTTCCGGCCGCGGCTGGATCCGCAGGAGTCCGGCTTCCGGTACTTCAACCGGATCACCCGGTTCACCGGACCGGTCGTGGCGTCGGAGTTCGCCGCGCATCCCGTGCCGACTCTGCTCACCTGTGGCACCGTCGAGGAGAACCTGACCAACAACCGGGAGATGGCGGAAGCGTTGGCCCGCACGGGCTATCCGGCGGAACTCGTCGAGGTGCCCGACGGGCACCACTTCACCGCCTGGCGGGACGCGTTCGATCCGCACCTCACCCGGCTGCTGGCCCGGTCGTGGGGCGAGACGTCCTGGAGCCTGGGCTCGTGGGGCCCGGGGGCCTGGGGTTCGCGAGCGTTGTAGAGCGAGAGGAGCGCGCGTGCGGGAACACTGGGTCGAGCTGTTCTCCCCGGCCATCGGCACGGCCGGCTCCGTGGTCCGGTACGGCCACTTCGGCCGCCCCGTGCTGGTGTTCCCGTCCGAGCAGGGCCGCGCGAGCGACTTCGCCGGCAACGGGATGGTCGGTGCCGTCGCCGACCTCGTCGACGCGGGCCGGGTGAAGCTCTTCTGCGTCGACTCGTACGACGCGGCCTCGTGGGCGGCCCGCGACCTGCCGCTCGAGGAACGCGCCCGCAAGCACGGCGCGTTCGAGTCCTGGATCGTGGACCAGGTGGTCCCGTTCATCCACCAGGACCAGGGCGAGGCGGCCGACATCATCGTGACGGGCTGCTCGATGGGCGCCTTCCACGCGCTCAACTTCGCCTGCAAGCGGGCCGACCTGTTCCCGCTGGCGATGTGCTTCTCGGGCAACTACGACCCGGCGGCCTGGCACGGCTGGGGCGACCGCGGCGAGGCGACCTACTTCAACACCCCGGTCGACTACCTCGCGAACCTGCACGGCGACCATCTCGACTGGCTGCGCTCGCGGCTGTCGGTGCTGCTGGTCTGCGGCCAGGGGCAGTGGGAGGACACGACCGGCGCGCTCGCGTCGACGCGGCGGGTGGCCGGCCTGCTCGCGGAGAAGGGGATCAAGCACGAGCTGGACCTGTGGGGACACGACGTGCCGCACGACTGGCCGTCGTGGCGCGCGCAGTGGGCACATCACCTGCCACGTTTTTGTTGAGGGAGGCGGCACGTGGCCGACGTCGAACACATCATCGGGCTGTTGCTGGGCACGGAGGACGACTGGCCGCGCGCCTACGAGACGCTGGTCGACCGGCTCGGGCCGGTCGTCGACGGCTCGGGGCGCAAGCATCGGCTGAAGACGACCCGGGTCACCATCGAGCCGTTCAACCTGCGCGACAAGCCACGCCACTCGCTGGTCATCGACCGGCTCGCGTACTGGTACTACCACCCGCGCGAGTGGCTCAAGAAGGTGTCCATGATGGACGGCGTCTACCTGCTCAACAGTCCGTTCACCTTCCAGTCCATGGAGAAGCACGCCGCTTACTGCGCGATGATGCGGCTCGGCCTCAAGGTGCCCGAGACCGTGCTGGTGCCCTACAAGCACCCGCTCGAGAACTCGCGCTGGGCCTACACCGCCGCCCGCTACAACCAGGCGTTCGACCTCGACTCGGTGGCCGAGGAGCTGGGCTATCCGCTGTTCATGAAGCCGTACGACGGCGGCGCCTGGGTCGGCGTCTCCAAGATCCGTGACGGCGCCGAGCTGCATGCCGCCTACGACGCCTCCGGTGAGCGGCTGATGCACCTCCAGCAGGCCGTCGAGGGCTACGACGTGTTCGCCCGATCCCTGTCGATCGGGCCCGAGACGATGGTGATGAAGTTCCGGCCGGAACTTCCGATGCATGACCGGTACGCGGTGGAGCACGGTTTCCTCGACGCCGACACCGGCGACGAGGTGATCACGATCTCGCGGCTCGTCAACGCGTTCTTCGGCTGGGAGTTCAACTCGTGCGAGTCGCTGGTCCGCGGCACCGAGGTGCACCCGATCGACTACGCCAACGCCTGTCCGGACGTCGCGCTGACGTCGCTGCACTACTACTTCCCGTGGGCGATGAAGGCCCTGCTGCGGTGGACGACGTTCTGCGTCGTGACGGGCCGGCGGTTCCACGTCGACCTCAACACCCGGCAGTACTTCGAGATCGCCGACCGCACCGACCTCTCGTACCGGGAGAAGCTGGCCCTCTATCGGAAGCTCACCGACGAATACTTCGAGACGGAGCGGTACGCGGACTTCTGCGCGTCGCGGCTCGCCCACGTCGACGACCTCGTCTACGAGTGGGTGCGCTCGCCGGAGTTCGACACGCTGCTCGTGGAGACGGTGCGGGCCACGTACCCGGAGCACGAGCACGACCGGTTCGTCGCGCACTTCCGCGGCCTGACCGGCGCCTGGGTGGCCGACCAGGGATAAATCGGTGGTCGGGGCCGGCTGGGCCTGCGATCCTGAGCGGGTCCACCGGCGTCGGCGACAGGAGCGAGGCAATGCGAGGCAGCGAAAACTTCCGCCCATCCGTGCGAGTTTTCGAGGACGCCTCCGCCTGTGCATACCGTCAACATCGGGATTCTGGCGCATGTCGACGCCGGTAAGACCAGCCTGACCGAGCGACTGCTGTTCGACACCGGGGTGATCGACCGGCTCGGCAGCGTCGACGCGGGCACCACCCAGACCGACACCGGCGACCTCGAGCGGCGTCGGGGCATCACCATCCGCTCGGCGGTCACCGCGTTCCGCACCCGCGACCGCCAGGTCAACCTGATCGACACACCCGGACATCGCGACTTCATGGCCGAGGTCGAACGGGCACTCGGCGTGCTCGACGCCGCGGTCCTGGTGCTCTCCGCGGTCGAGGGCGTGCAGCCGCACACCCGGCTGCTGATGCGCACCTGCCGCGCGATGGGCCTGCCGACCCTGCTGTTCGTGAACAAGATCGACCGGGTCGGCGCCCGCGAGGCGGCGTTGCTGGCCGACATCCGCCGCCTGCTCACACCGTCGATCGCCCCACTCGGCACCGTCGACGCAATCGGCACTGCCGCGGCCCGCTTCATCGACCTCCCGACGGCCGGCTGGCTGCCGGTGTTGGCCGACAACGACGAGGCGTTGCTGGCCGCCTATGTCGAGGATCGGCCCGTGCCCGCGCCCGTGTTGCGGGCCGCGCTGCGGGCCCAGACCGCCGCCGGGCTCGTACATCCCCTGCTGTTCGGGTCCGCCCTCTCCGGCACCGGCGTGCCGGAGCTGCTCGACGCCATCGGCGACCTGCTTCCGCCCTCGCCGGAGGCCGAGCCCACCATCCGCGCCCGGATCTTCGCGATCAGCCGCGACCCGGGCGGGACCAAGGTGGCCTACGCCCGCTCGTACGGCGGCACGCTCACCGTCCGCCAGCGCGTCCCCGTCTACCGGCGCACCGCCGACGGGCGCGTCGAGACCCACCGCGCGCAGCTCACCAAGGTCACGGTGACCGGCGACCCGGATGCGACCACGCTGACCGCCGGCTACATCGCGGCGCTGCACGGCCTGCCCGCCGCCCGGATCGGTGACCAGGTCGGCTCGTCCGGCGGCCTGGAGCAGGGCACCCACTTCCCGCGCCCGGGTCTGGAGACCGTGGTCCGCAGACGCGACGGCGGCCCGGCGTCCGACCTGCACGCGGCCCTGCTCCGGATGGCCGACGAGGACCCGCTGATCCACACCCGGGTGACGGCGTCCGGCGACACCGGCGTGCTGCTCTACGGCGAGGTGCAGAAGGAGGTGATCGCGGCGACGCTGGCCGCGAACCACGGCATCACCGCCGAGTTCGCGCCCAGCCAACTCGTTCACCTCGAGCGCCCGACCGGCGTCGGCGACGCCTTGGAGATCATCGGCAACGGCTTCTTCGGCACGGTCGGCCTCCGCGTCGGTCCCGGCACCGGCATCGAGTACGACCTCGAGGTCGAGCTCGGCTCCCTGCCGCTGGCGTACCACAAGGCGATCGAGGATTCTGTTCTGCGCACGCTCGAACAGGGCCTGCACGGCTGGCCGGTGACCGACGTGCGGGTGACGCTGACGCAGAGCGGCTACTGGTCGCCGATCACGGTGGCCGGCCACTTCCGCGACCTCACGCCGCACGTGCTGATGCAGGCGCTGGCACGGGCCGGCACCCGGGTCTTCGAGCCGTGCCACCAGTTCGAGGCCGACGTGCCCGGCCCGTCCCTGGGCCCGGTCACGGGCGCCCTGGCCCAGCTCGGCGGCCGGGTGACCGAGACGCTGCCGGCCGGCGACACGTGGCGGGTGACCGGCTCGATCCCGGCCCGCGTGGTCACGCAGGCGCAACGCCGGCTGCCTGACCTGACCAACGGCGAGGGACTCTGGACCTCGACCCCGGCGGGCGACCGCCCGGTCGAGGGCGGCCGCCCGCCTCGCCGCGCCCGCACGGACGGCAACCCGCTGGACCGGGTCGAGTACACCCGCTGGCTGGCACAACGGGACCTGGCCACCAGCGACGGGCGGTCGCGCGCGGCACCGTTGCCGTAGCGTGTCCGCGCATGGGCGCCAAGACAGCGTTGCTGATGTACGCCGACGGCGACGCGGCCCAGGCGCTGCGGCACGCGGTCGCGCCCGATCGCACCGCGACCGAGGCACTGGTGCGGCGCCTGCTGCCCGGGCTGGCGTTCGAGGCGGTCGACGACGGCACCCTGGACCGGCACGTCAACCCGCCGGACGGGATCCTCTACGCCGGCGTGTTTCCGGGACTCACCGTCATCTGCTCAGCACAGCTCGGCGAGCTCCAGCCCGGTTCCCTCCGGCCGGGTTGGCTGGCCGAGGGCGCCGGCCGGCGGGTGATCCTGCACTCGATGCACAGCGCCTCGGACTTCCTCGGCTTCGCGGTCTGGGACACGGACGGGAAGCTCGAACGCGCGCTGTGCCTGAACCCTGACCAGGGAATCGTCGAGGACGAGGGTGCCCGGCTGCCGTTCGAGGAGCCGTACTGGGCCGGGCTGCGCCCGGTCGAGGACGACGAGGAGCCCTATCCGCTGCCGTTCCATCCGCTGGAGCTCGGCGAGGACGCACTGGCGGCGCTGTGCGGGTTCGTCGTCGAGGGCAACCCACCGGCTGGGATGCCCGACGCGGCCCGGGTGCCGCTGGCCGCGTTCCGGCTGCGGGCCCCGAAGCTGACCCTGAAGCGATCACCCGGGCGCCCGATCCCGCAGCCGTCCGCCCTCGACGTCGAGACGCACGTCGGCCGCCTCGGCAACGGGCTCGACGTCCTGATCCTCGACCTGGACGGCGACAACTTCCTGCGAGCGGCCGCCGACAACCCGGCCGGCCCGTTCCGGGTCGAACGCCGCGAGGGCGACCCTAACCTCCATTTCCGCTGCGACGTCACCTCACGCGCGGAGGTCGCGGACATCTTCCGCGGCTACCACGAAGCCCAGGACGGCTGGGGCGACCACGACTGGAAACAGACCTGACCGTCTAGCGCAGCGCGGCGGTGGTCATCGCGGCGAAGCCGGCGGCCGCTTCCCGGTCCGGTCGGCGGTCCGACCAGTTCATGTGGCCCAGGAACGCGTGTTGGAAGCAGGCGCCGACGAGCAGGCCGGCGGCCGCGTAGAGGTCCGCGTCCCGGCGGATCGTGCCGCGTTCCTGGTGGTGGCGGAGGTAGTCGACCACCGCCTCGTTGACCCTGTGCGGGCCCGCGCCGACCTCGCGGAGGCCCGCGTTGTGGGCCGCCAGGATCGACGGGTCCGAGAAGATCGAGGCCAACATCGGGAAGTTGTCGGTGTAGAAGGCAATCGCGGCCGTGGCGATGGCGGTCAGGCCCGTGGTCAGGTCGGCGTCGTCGTCCCCCATCGCGCGGGCCAGGTGGGCGAAGCCCGGTGAGCGTTCGCGCAGCACCGCCACCAGCAACTCCACCTTGCCCGTGAAGTGCTTGTAGAGCGTGGCCTCCGAGTAGCCCGCCGCCTTCGCGATCTCGCGGGTCGTCGCGTTGGCCATGCCGCGGGTGCGGATGACCGTCGCGGCGGCGTCGAGGATCACGTCCCTGGTTCCCACGTGCTGCCCCCTTGACAGGTTAGTAAGCACTCACCATCCTAGTGGTGAGTGAGCGTTTACTAACCAGCAGGAGAGGCGGGAATCATGAAACTCACCGTTCTGGGTGCGACCGG
This sequence comes from Asanoa siamensis, assembly GCF_016862555.1. Classification (GTDB taxonomy): domain Bacteria; phylum Actinomycetota; class Actinomycetes; order Mycobacteriales; family Micromonosporaceae; genus Asanoa; species Asanoa siamensis. Next base: position 121,103 of record NZ_BONE01000001.1, read on the forward strand.
TGGGACAGGTGGTCACGTCGTGCGGCGGGCGCTCGACGCCGGGCATCACGTCACCGCGGTGGTGCGTGACCCGGCGCGGCTCACCGTCGGCGCCGACCCGCGGCTCGAGGTGGTCGCCGCCGACGCGTTCGACCCCGCCGCGATCGGGCCCGCGGTCACCGGTCGGGACGCGGTCGTCGACGCGCTGGGGCCGCGGCCCGGGGCCGAGACCACCGTCTGCTCACGCGGCGCGGCGGCCGTCGTCGCCGCGCTGACCGCCGACAACCCCGCCGCGCGGCTGCTGGTGGTCACCGGCAGCGGGCACGTGCGGGACGACGGCGACGGGCCGTTCACCCGCTACCTGTTCAAGCCGCTGATCGGCAACACGTTCCTGAAGAAGCAGTTCGCCGACTTCGCGCGGACGGAGGACATCGTGTTCGGCAGTGGACTGGGGTGGACCGTGTTGCGGCCCCCGCAACTCACCGACGGAGCGCGCAAGCCCTACCGGACCGCGGTCGACCGCAACGTCCGCGGCGGGATCCGGTTGTCCCGCGCCGACCTGGCCGACGCGATCATGGTCGCGCTCGGCGACCCGCGTACGGTCGGCCACGTCGTCGGGCTCGGCTACTGACGGCCCTCAGTGGTAGGTGTCCCGGTAGTAGTGGGCCAGGCGGTCCCGGTAGTCGGCCGCGTCCGCGTGCTCGGGAGCTTCCTTGATCTGTTCCTTGGTGCGGTCGACGTGCACGGTCCGGGACTGGTGGTCGACCCGGTCGACGACGCCGGCCGGCAGCAGCACCTGGCGGCCGAAGATCCACGGGCCGGTGTCGACCACCAGGTCCGCGGCGCCGGCCTGCTCGACCTTGCCGATCTCGCCGTCGACGGCGTGCACCGCGTAGCCGGTGAGGTCGAGCGAGAAGCCGGGTCCGCCACCGTCCCGCTCGGCGGAGACCGTCTGGTCGGAGTCGTCGGGGCCGAAATCCGGGGTTGTCTGGTCGTGGCCGCCCCCGAGGGCAGGGGTGCGCCACGACCACGCGTTGAAGACGAAGGTTTCCACCCCTTCCGGATACCCCGGATCACCAGGCGAGAACCCCGTTGTGATCGCCGTCAACCGAGATGAGGTGCCCCCAGAGCAGCCCCGACGGTCCGTCGGCGGGCAGCGTCGCGAGGTGCGCGCAGACCGCCGCGGCCTGTTCGGGCGTACGGAAGCCGTGGTGGCCGTTGAAGTCGGTCGCCGTGTAGCCCGGGTTCGCCGCGTTGACCTTGATCGCGGTGTCCCGCAGTTCCTTGGCGTACATCGCGGTGATCATGTTCAGCGCCGCCTTCGAGGCCGGGTACGGCACGGAGGTCAGCGCGTACAGCGGGCTCGCCGGATCGGTCAACGAGGAGATGGAGCCGACCTCGCTGGACACGTTGACGATCCGCGCGGCCGGCGCCCGGCGCAGCAGCGGCAGCATCGCGTTGGTGACCGTGACGACGCCGTACACGTTGGTCTCGAAGACCTCCCGGAGCGTGCCGATCGTGGTCGCGCTCGGCTCCGCGGTGCCGTCGGCCCGCACGATGCCGGCGTTGTTGACCAGCACGTCGAGCCGGCCGAACTCGGCCTCCACCAGCGCGGCCGCCGCCTCGACCGTGGCCGCGTCGGTCACGTCGAGCCGGACGAACCTGGCGCCCGGCAACTGTCCGGCCGCGGCCCGGCCACGCTGTACCACCCACGCCGCTGCCGGGCGAGGCAGGCTTGAGCGGTGACGGTCAACCGATCCGAACTCGCCGCGTTCCTGCGCAGCCGCCGCGAGCGTCTGCGCCCCGTCGACGTCGGCCTGCCGGGCGGCTACGGCACCGGGCCGCGGCGCACACCCGGCCTGCGCCGGCAGGAGGTCGCCGAGCTCGCCGGCATGTCGATCGACTACTACATCCGGCTGGAGCAGGGCCGTGGCCCGCAGCCGTCCCGGCAGGTGCTCGCCGCCCTGGCGCGGGCCCTGCTGCTGACCCGCGACGAGCGGGAGTATCTGTTCCGGATGGCCGGCGAGGTGCCACCGGTGCTGGTCGGGCCGAGCCACGAGCTGTTGCCCGCGGTCCGCTACCTGCTCGACAGCATGCCGCTCACGCCGGCGTACGTTGTCGACGCGAAGTACGACCTGCTCGCCTGGAACGACCTGGCCACGCGCTTCATCGGTGACCGGTCGGCGCACCCGGCGGCGGACCGCAACATGATCCGCTGGATGTTCCGCCGGTCGGCCGACGACCCCCACTGGGGCGACGAGGACGCGCTGGCCTTCACCGCCGCGTCGGCGTGCGCAAGCGGGTCGACCACTCGGCGGTCGGCCCGCTGGAGTTCGAGTGCCAGGTCCTGCACATCAGCGACAGCGACCAGCGCATGATCGTCTACTGCGCGGAGCCGGGCTCGCCGACCGCGGACGCCTTCCGTCGGCTCGCGAACACACCGGCCCTGCGCTAGAGGCCCAGCAGGCGGCGCAGGCCCTGGTCGACCTGGCTCATCAGGCCGGCCGACACGCGGGCGTGCCGGTGGCCGAAGGCCGCCGGATCGGCATGGCGGATGCGGGACAGGTCGATGGTGCCGCCACCGGCGATGTCCTGGGGCAGCGGCAGCAGGATGCCCGGCACGTCGCCGTCGGCCCGGTCGTGGATGAGCACGATCACCGGATAGTCGGCGCCGAAGGTGCTCGCGCTGACCACCAGCACCCGGACCCGCCGGCTGCCGATCGTGTAGTCGCAGACCTCGCCGCGGGTCACCATGTCGCGTCGAAGGCGGCCAGGGCCGCGGCGTCGTCGCCCTCCAGCGACGCGTGCCAGGACCTGGCGGCGGCGATGTTGCGGCGGTCCAGGTATTCGCGGATGGCGTCCGAGACCAGCGCGGACCGGTTGCCGCCACCCACCGCGGAGTTCAGCGCCTGGGCGAGATCGTCGTCGAGGGTGATGGAAATCGCCGCGGTCATGCCGGGGACAGTACCAACGATCGTATTGGTGATGGCATCGGCGATCGGCGTGTCACCCGGCGGATGTCGTCGCGCCCCACTCCTCGGGCCGGGTGTCCCGCAGGTGCTGGCTGAACATCCAGCGGTGGCCCTCCAGGTCCTCGACCCGGTAGCTGCGCACGCCGTACGGCTGGTCCGCGGGCTCGCTGAGCAGCCGGGCGCCGGCCGCCCGGGCGCGGGCCGCGTGGGCGTCGACGTCGTCGACGTAGATCAGGGTGCCGTTCACGACCCACGGCTGCTCCGTCCAGCGCATCGCGGACGCGCAGTGGGCGCGGTGGCTCTTCGGGCTCTCGTAGCCGATGCCCGGCGGCGTGGCCAGCGCGACCACCGCGTCGCCGAGGGCCAGTTCGGCATGGCCGATCGAGCCGTCGTCCGAGGTGAGCCGCATCCGCTCGGCGAAGCCGAACGCCGTGCGCAGGAAGTCGATGGCCGCCACGCCGTCCTCGTACGCGAGCATCGGGACGATCGCCGCCGGGTAGTCGGCGGGCCGGGTGTTGCGCTCCGGCCCGGTCTCGGTGTCTGTGGTCATGTGACAGACCGTATCGATGCCCGCAACCAGGTGCTTGGACAAATGGGAAGCCGGCGCAACCGCGCACCGGCCCGCGCGTTAGGCGGGTGTGGGGGTGGCCGGCACGCTGATCGCGCGCCTGGTCGAGTTCGTCCTCGCCGTCGGCGGGTTGCTGTTCACCGTCGTGGGCAGCGAGAGCGAGCCCAACGTCGTGCTGTTCCTGCTGTTCTGGGGCCTACTTGCGTTCGGCTACCTGCTGGTCGGCACGGTGCGGGTGCGCCGGGAGCGGGTGGCCGACCCGAACGTGCCGGCACCGCCGGCCACCGGGGTCAACGCGCGGCTGACCGGGCGCCGGTTCAGCTTCTTCTTCACGGCGGCGGCGAGCATCACGGGCCTCGGGGCCTCGCTCGACGTGCTCGCGGTCGACGAGAACAGCGACTACAGCGGGCTCGTGCAGGGGCTCGGCGCGTTCGTCACCTTCACGGCGTGGCTGCTGCTGCAGGTCGGGTACGCCCGGTTCTACGCGCAACTGAGCGGGTGGCGGTTCCCGAAGTGCCCGTACCCCCGGCTGATCGACTTCCTGTATTTCGCGGTGACCGTCGGTGTCTCGTTCGCGGCGTCCGACGTGGAGGTGCAGGGGCGGGCGGCGCGCTATCACGTGATGATGCACAGCGTGATCAGCTTCTTCTACAACGCGATCGTGCTGGCCATCGCGGTCAACATCATCACTGGTTAGCCGTCCTCCGATCAGGGGATTCCAATCCGGCCTTTCGGGTGTGTTCCGGCATACCAGGTCTTAGACGAGTATGACTGTCCGGTGACGTCCGAACCCCCGAAGACGCCCAAGCCTGTCCCCGCGCCAGCACCCGAGCCCGTCCCCGCGCCAGGCAAACCCTGCGCACGCGTGGTCGGCGGCTGCTACGAGCTGGTCGAACAGATCGGCAGCGGCGCCAGCGGCACCGTATGGCGCGCGCACAGCCAGGCCACCGGCGAACAGGTCGCGATCAAGCTGCTCCGCGAGGAGCTGGTGCCGCAGCCGAAAGCGGTGACGCGGTTCGTGCAGGAGCGCGCGATCCTGGCCGCGCTCGAGCACGACAGCATCGTGCCGGTCCGCGAGCTGCTCACGATCGGCGAGTCGCTGGGCCTGGTGATGGAGCTCGTGCCCGGCGGCAGCATGCGCGACGTGCTGCGGGCCAACGGGCCGTTGACCCCGGCCGAGGCGGCGACGGTGATGGCCGAGGTCGCCGACGGGCTCTCGCACGCGCACCGGCTCGGCGTGGTGCACCGCGACCTCAAGCCCGACAACATCCTGGTCCGGAACGCGGATGCCCTCGACACCGCGCCGGGCGTACGGCTGACCGACTTCGGCATCGCCCGGGTCGTCGACGCGCCGCCGCTGACCACCACCGGGGCGCTGCTCGGCACGCCGAACTACCTCGCGCCCGAGGTGATCAACGGCGGCCGGCCGTCGCCGGGCTCCGACGTGTACGCGTTCGGCATGGTGCTCTACGAGCTACTCACCGGCCGGCCACCGTACGGCGGGCACACCCCGCGCTCGGTGTTCCGCCGGCACGTGGAGACGCGCCCGCGCCGCAACCCCGGCATGCCGGACGTGCTCTGGCGGCTGATCGCGTCCTGTGTGGACAGGAACCCCGCGCGCCGGCCGTCGGCGGACGCGCTGGGCGAGGCGCTGCGCGCGGTGGCCGTCCGGCTCGGCGCCGCACCCGCGCTGCCCAGGCCGCCCCGGCTGCCCATGCAGTCGCCGCACACCCGGCCCCGGATCCCCACGCAGCGCCGGCGCGTACCGGCCTGGCACGCCATCACCACCGTGGCCACCGCCTTCGTGCTGATCGCGGTGGCGCTCGTCGCGCTCGAGTGGCCGGGCCCGGGTGACCGCAGCCAGGCGGAGGTTAGCCGGCCCACCGCCTCACCGGGCGCGTCGACGAAGACCAAGGGCACCAAGCAGAACCGCGCCGCGGCACCTGTGGAGACCGCGGCGGCCGGGCTGACCGCCAACCGGATGGTCAAGCCCGTGCCGGCCCGCGACGAGGAGCCGGACGGCCGGGAGGCGAAGGTCGCACCGCTGCCGACGGCGTACGGCCAGGCGCAGTGCACGGGCTACCAGTGGAAGTTCCTGCAGCCGGCGTTCTCGAACACCTGCTTCGCGACGGGCCCGGGCATCCGCATCTCGGGCGGGCTGCGCTCGAAGAGCGTGACCGCCGACATCACCCTGACCCTGAAGGACACCGCCGGGCGGCAGGTCGGCGAGGCGCACACGTGCCAGGCGCTGCGCTTCGCGCCGGAGATGTCCGAGCGGACCTGCGGCCCGGTCGAGCTGAAACCGTCCCGCGGCAAGCGCTACGTGCTGGTCCAGAGCTGGCGCGTGTACGACGACGACGGGACCGCGATCCGCGGCGAGGCGAAGAGCGCCGAGTTCACCTACTGACGCGGGCAGCGAGCCCGACGGTGGTCCGCTATCGTTCGGTCGCTCGCCGTCCATCGATGTCCGTAGGGAGCCCTCGCCGTGCGCCGCTTCGTGGTCGCTGCCGCCGCATCCGCCTTCGCGCTGGCCCTGGCCGCGTGCGGCTCCGACGACGCGGGCACGGGCGCGCCGGCTCCGTCCGCCGCCGGCGCCGCCGACGCCGCGGAAACCGCGTCGGCCTGTGCGGAGGCCGTGCGGATCAGCAAGGACGGCGCGGCCGCGTTCGAGCCCGGGGTGTCGAAGCTGCTCGAGCTCGCGGTCGAGGGTGACGAGGCCAAGCTCGCGGCGGCGGAGGAGGAGTTCCGCACCACGCTGACCGCCTGGTCCGACAAGCTGACGGAGTTCGCCGGCGAGCCGGTCGAGGCCGACGTGCGGGCGGCGCTGACCGAGGGCGCGGCCACGGTCCGGAAGATCGCCGACCCGGCCGACAACACCCCGGTCAACGCCGCCAAGGACGCCCTGACGGGCGTCGCCGACAAGATCACCTCCGCCTGCGCCTGAGCCGCGCCGGTGATCAGGGCTGCTGGAAGTCGCGCGTTTCCCAGATGCGGCGGTCGAGGTAGTCCTGGACCTTGCCGATGTAGTCCTCGCTGTCGGCCGTCCGCCACCGGCCGCTGAACCACCGGCCGACACAACCCCACTGGTCGCCCGCCTCGTAGGTGCCCACCCGCTCCTCGCCGTTGAGCCAACCCTCGTACCCCTCGAAACAGCCCCGCCAGATCGCGTACGCCAGGTCCGCGTTCATCGCCGTCGAGCGGGCCACGCCCGGCCACGCCGACTTCTGGTAGGGGTGCCGGTCCTGCAGGATGCCGAAGCTCTCCGGGCACTCGCCGGGGCGCCCGTCGACGCCCAGCCCGTGACCCGGCGCGCAGCGCGCGCCGTCGCGCGTGTAGTCGCCGTAGACGGTCTGCCGCCACCAACTCTCGACCGCCGCCTGGGCGAAGACCAGGTCCTGGTCGACGCCCCACTTGCAGGCCGCCCAGCGCAGCACGTCCTTCGTGGACCCGGTGAAGGCACCGTCGACCCGCGTCGCGATCTGGGCGTCCGCGCGCTCGTCGGTGAAGATGTCGCCGCCGATCCGGTGGCCCGTACGCGCGTTCGCCATCAGGTTCATGCCCTTGTTCTCCGCCGACGGCGCCGCCCGCACCCAGGTCGCGCACTGCGCCCCCGACGGCAACGTGGACCCCGGCGGCAGCGTCACGAACCGTGCCGGCCCCTTCTCCGCGGGCCGCGTGGTCGACGACGTCCCGGTCGGCGGGGCCGCGGGCTCCGACCAACCGCCCTCGGCGTCGCTCCAGCCGGTGCCGGTGCGCCCGTCCGCGCCGCCGGAACTCGCGGGTGACCGGTCGGCGTGCGCCGAGAGCGTGCCGGCCAGGGCGATGATCGCGGCTGTTGCCGCCACCGCCACGATCGGCCAGCGGTGTCGTCTGATGCGTCTTCTCACGCCGAGCGACCGTATGCGCGGGCGCTTCAGCCGGTCAACGGGCCAAAAGGACATCTAACGCAAGCCACCTCGATCGGGTGAGTGACGGACGAGATGTGCGACAGTCCACGTTAACCACCTGGCTGACTTCCCGCATGGCAGAGGTCCACCACTTCACCCACGGCTGGCTCAACCCCGGCTTCGCGTACGCGGTCTCCGTGATCGGAGCCTTGATCGGGCTCTACTGCACCGCCCGCGCGCGGAACCTGCCCGAGGGCGCCGCCCGGATCAAGTGGCTGACCATCGCGACCGTCGCGATCGGCGGCGCCGGTTTCTGGCTGGCGCACTTCACCGCCATGCTCGGCTTCGACGTGGTCAACAGCCCGGTGCGCTACAGCCCGGGCCTGACCGCGGCCAGCCTCGCGCTCTCGCTCGCCGCCGCCGGTGTCGGCCTGTTCCTCGTCGGCCGCCGCGAGCCCACCACCGCGCAGATCCTGCGCGCGGGCGCCGCCACCGGCGCGGGCCTGCTCGGCATGCACTACACGGGCATGGCCGCGGTCGACGTGGCCGGCGAGATCGTCCACCAGCCGCAACTCGTCGCGCTGTCGGCGCTGATCGCGGTCGTGGCGGCCACCGCCGCGCTCTGGTTCAGCGTGACGGTCGACGGCCGGCTGCCGATGACGGGCGCGGCCGCGCTGATGGCCGCCGGCGTCTGCGGCATGCACTACACCGCGATGGCCGCGGTCGGTGTCCGGCTCGACCTGACAGGCCTGGCCACGGTCGAGGGCGTACGCCCGCTCGGCCTGATCGTCGCCGTGGCCCTGGTCGCCGCGGTCACGATGACGGCGATGGCGACGGTCGCGCTGCAGGCGATGACCACCGAGGAGTTCGACGGCGACGGACCGGCGACGCTGACGGCCCCGAAGCCGGCCGAGCCGGTCGGCCTGGCCGCCGCGGGCTTCGCCGCCCCGACGACCGAGCCGATCCGCCTGGACATGCCCATCACGCCCGGCCTGCGCGACAGGGCGCGGGCGCCCTACTGAGGGCCGCGCGGGGGACCCTCGCGTCGACGAGGGTCCCCCGCTCCGGTCACTGCTGGGTCAGGCGCCACTGCTGGTTCGTGGCCGTGTGGCAGGGCCACTGGATCAACGCCGCGCCGTCGGCCGTCGAGTTGCCGTTGACGTCCAGGCACTTGCCGCTGTGCACCGCCCGGAACTGGTAGACCCCGGACGAGACGGCCACCGGCGTCCACGCCTGGTTCGCCGCGTTCGTGCAGGTCAGCTGCACCAACGCGGCCGCGTCGGCGGAGGATCCGCCGGACACCGCCAGGCACTTGCCACTGTGGACGGCGCGCAGCGTGACGTTGCCGCTGCCCGCGTCCACCGCCTGCCAGCGCTGGTTGGCCCCGCCGGTGGACGCCCACTGGTGCACGACCGCGTTGTCCGCCGTCGACTGCCCGCTGACGTCGGCCAGCTTGCCGCTGTGCTGCGCGGTCAGCGTCCAGGTCCGCCCGGCGATGCCGCCGGCCGGGGCGGTGCCGACCCCGTTGCCGCCGAAGGTGAACGAGTCGACGTCGAAGTTGTTGGCCACACTGGTCTTGAACACCATGTAGAGCTTGTGCGTGCCCGACAGCGCCGCGACGTTGACCGCAGCCTGCTGCACGTAGGTGTCCCAGCCGCCGGTCGCCGCGACCGGGTTGGTGGCCAGCAGCGTGCCCGTCGGCGAGTCGGCCCGCAACTCGATGCTGCCGCCACCGGTCGGCGACGAGACGCGGTAGCTGACCGTGTTGATCCCCTGCAGGCTCATCGGGTCGAACATGATCCAGTCGTTGTTGCTGATGTCGCCGATCCGCCCGCCGCTCTCCGCGCCGGACTGCGCGACGATCCGGGTGCCGGACTGACCCGTGAAGTACTCCGCCTGCTTGTGCTTGGGCTGCAGGATCGCCTTGGCGTAGCCGGTCAACCGGGCCACGGACCCGTTGCCGTTGTCCTGGTAGCGCGCGTTCAGCACGTAGAACAGGTTGGCGCCGTCCGGGTGCCCGCCGAGGTTGCCGGTCGACACCGTGCCGGAGCAGCCGGGCAGGTCGGTCGTGCCGTGCTCGTGGTCGTCGTGCCCGAGCGCCGGGTTGGTGAACACCTGCTGGCAGTTGACCGCGCCGTCCTGGGCGTCGGTCACCGACACCGAGTAGGAGACGTTCTGCCCGAAGTCGAGCATCCCACCGTTCGGCGGCCCGGTGATCGTCACGACCGGCGCGTTGTTGCCGACGGTGATCGGCACGTTGGCGAACGAGGACCGCCCGGTGTTGTCGGTGACGGTCAACTTCGCCACATAGTTCCCGTTCGAGGTGTACGTCTTCGACGGGTTGGCAGCGGTCGAGTCGGTGCTGCCGTTGCTCTCGAAGTCCCAGGCGTAGCTGATCGAGTCGCCCGTGTCGGGATCGTGCGTGCCGGCGCTGGAGAACTGCACGGTCAACGGCGCGAGGCCGTTGGTCGGCGTGCCCGTCGCCACCGCGACCGGCGCCCGGCCGCCCTTGACGTAGTCGATCCGGTAGAGCCCGGAGTCGTTGTTGCCACCACCGAAGTTGGCACCCCACTCGAGCAGGTAGAGCGACCCGTCGGGCCCGAAGCGCATCGCCATCGGCTTGTTGAAGAACTCACCGGGCAGGAACGGGTTGATCTTCACCAGCCCGCCGGCCGCGTCGAAGTGGATCTCCTGCACGTAGTTGCGGGCCCACTCGTAGAAGAAGTGCACGCCGTTGTAGTAGGGCGGGAACTTCGTCGTCGACGTGCTCGCCGCGTTGTAGCGGTAGACCGGGCCGCCCATCGGCGCCGCGCCGCCCGCGCCCATCTCCGGGAACTGCGGCGAGGCGCCGTACCCGTACCAGATCTGGGGTTGCACCAACGCCGGCAGCACGCGCAGGCCGGTGTTGTTGGGTGAGTCGTTGACCGGCGCGTTGCAGTTGAACTTCGCGCCGACCACGCCGGTGTCGGGGTTGTACGGCGCGTACGCCTGGTTGTTGCCGTGGCAGAACGGCCAGCCGAAGTTGCCCGCCTGCTTGATCACGTTGAGCTCGACCAGGCCCTCGGGCCCGCGGTTGGTGGTCGGCGCCCCGCGGTCCGGCCCGTAGTCGGCCAGGTTGATCCAGCCGGTCTGCTTGTCGACCTCGAACCGGAACGGGTTCCGGAAGCCCATCGCGTAGATCTCGGGCCGGGTCTGCGCGGTCCCGGGCGCGAACAGGTTGCCGCTCGGGATCGTGTAGGTGCCGTTGCTCTCCGGGTGGATCCGCAGGATCTTGCCGCGCAGGTCGTTGGTGTTGCCCGCGCTGCGGGCGGCGTCCAGGTTGGACTTGCCGGGCCGCCAGTCGATCGGCGCGTAGCCCTGCCACGCCGGGTCCAGGTTCGGCGGCGTGTCGTCACCGGTCGACAGGTAGAGGTTGCCGTTCGGCCCGAACGCCACGTAGCCACCGGTGTGCCCCGGCTCCGGGAACGTCCGGTCGCGGTAGGCGGGCACCGACAGCAGCACGACCTCGCTGGCCAGGTTGACCGTGTCGCCGCTGACCGTGAACCGCGACAACCGGTTGACGTCGGTCGACGAGGAGGACGGCGAGTAGTAGAGATAGATCCAGCCGTTGGTCGCGAAGTTCGGGTCCAGCGCCATGCCGACCAGCCCGTCCTCGCCACCGGTGTAGACCGGCAACGTCCCCGCGGTCACCGTGCTCTGCTGCGCCGGCTTGAAGACCTTGATCTGGCCCGCCCGCTGCACGTAGAAGACCCGGCCGTCCGGCGCGATGTCCAAGGCCATCGGGTCGACCGTGTTGGAGTCGAGGCTGACCTTCTCGAAGTTGCCCCAGACGGTGCCGCCGCAGTCGCCGGGCAGGTTGCCGGCCGCGTACCGCACGCCACCGAGGATGTGGTTGCGGAAGTTCGTCTCGCTGTACGAGGCGATGTCGTGCCCCATCGCGGTCGCCCAGACCTTGCCGCCCTCGGTCTCGCGGCACCAGGAGATCGGGTGGTCGATGCCCATCGCGTCGGAGCCGGGGTTGTAGGTGCGCTCGTCGGCGGTGACCAGCACGTGCACGTTGCCCCGGGCGTTGACGTCGAAGTTGTACCACTCCTCGGTGCGCTGCCAGTTGTCCGGCAGGCCCACGGTCGACGGGTGGGCCTTGTCGGCGACCCGCGCGAACCCCTGCAACGAACCCGGCGAGTGCGACGGCATGTGCGCGCCACCGTTGATCGTCTGGTCCCACCACGGGAACGTGGTGTCGATGCCCATGTCGGTCGCGTTGTGGATCGCCACGATGCCGTTGCCGGCCCGCAGGTAGTTCTGCACCGCGGTGCGCTGGGCGTCGTTGTCGAACACCATGCCCGAGGTCTGGAACATCACGAGCACGTCGTACGTGTTCAGGTTGGCGGTGTTGAGCACGGTGGAGTCCTCGCTGAACACCACCTCGAAGTTGTTGGCCGTCGCCAACTGGTTGAACATCGTGACGCCGGCGGCGATCGAGTCGTGGCGGTAGCCGGCGGTCTCGCTGAACACCAGGGCCCGGAAGGCGGGCGCGGCCTGCGCGGGTGCCTGGACGATGCCCAGGCCGAGCAGGGTGGCGGCGATGGTGAGCAGGGTGAGGACAGGTCTGCGGCGGCGCATGCGGGTCTCCTTCGAGATGCCGTGCGAGGGCGTGCAGAAGGCTTGCCGTGCAACGCGTCCGCCGAAAAACGCGCGAGTCGAGCCGATCGAGCATCGACGCACATGAGTCTGCGCCGGGACCCCGTTTTGAGTCAACGGGCTCGCCATCGCGGATGGGAATGAATCAATGCCGAACTGTGATCGGTTCCGGCGAGTTACGGTCTTGATCCGTCCGTGTTCGGCCGCTTACGATGCGACGCCAACGGCGCTTTCGGTCAGCTCAGCAAAAGCTCATGCCTGGCAAGCGAAAGTTTTGGTGATCACCCATGGATTCACCTGAACCACCGGACGCGCTCCTGACGATGCTCGGCGTCGGCAAGTCGTTCTACGGCGTGCCCGTATTGTCCGATGTGGACATTGACGTACATCCCGGCGAAGTGCACGCGGTGGTGGGCGAGAACGGCGCCGGCAAGTCGACCCTGATGAAGATCGCCTCCGGCGTCCACCAGCCCGACACCGGCACGCTGACGATCGCCGGCCGACCGGCCACCCTGCCCGACCCGCGCGCCGCCCAGGCCGCCGGCGTGGGCATCATCCACCAGGAGTTCAACCTCCTCCCCGAGCGCACGGTCGCCGAGAACGTCTTCCTCGGCCGCGAGCCGACCCGCCGCGGGCTGGTCGACCGCCGGGCCATGCGGGCGCGCACGGCCGAACTCCTCGCCGCGGTCGGCGCGGAGGTGGTCCGCCCCCACGACCGGGTCCGCGATCTGGGCATCGCGCAGCAGCAGGTGGTCGAGATCGTCAAGGCGCTCTCCCTGGACGCCCGCATCCTGATCATGGACGAGCCGACCGCCGCGCTGGCCGACCACGAGGTCGAGTTGCTCTACGCGCTCGTCCGCCGCCTGCAGGCCCGCGGCATCGGCATCCTCTACGTCTCGCACCGCCTGGCCGAGGTGTTCGACCTCTCCGACCGGATCACGGTGCTCAAGGACGGCCGCCGGGTGACCACTGTGGACACGGCCGACGCGACGCCGGAGGGCCTGGTGCGGCACATGGTCGGCCGCGAGCTGGCAACCTACTACCCGCCCAAGGCCGCCGGTGCGGGCCCGACGGTCGTCTCGGTCGCCGGCGGCGGCAACGCCCGGCTCAAGCCGCTCGACCTCGAGCTGCGGGCCGGCGAGGTGCTCGGCGTGGGCGGCCTGCAGGGTTCCGGGCGCTCCGCGCTGGCCCGCGCGCTGTTCGGCGTCGAAGGCTTCACCACCGGCCGGATGACCCTCGACGGCAAGGCGGTCCGGCCCCGCTCGCCGCGGCAGGCGGTCCGGGCCGGCATCGCGTACGTGACCGAGGACCGCAAGGGCGAGGGCCTGACGCTGAGCCAGTCGGTGCTCGACAACGCGCTGCTGGCCAGCCGGGCCGCCACACCACGCTGGTTTCCCGACAAGGCCCGCACGACCACCGTGCGGGAGCTGCTCGCCGCCGTCGAGGTGCACGCGGCCGGCGCCGACCAGGAGGTCCGCTACCTCTCCGGCGGCAACCAGCAGAAGGTGGTGCTGGCCCGCTGGCTGGCGATGGGCCCGCGGGTGCTGCTCTTCGACGAGCCGACCCGGGGCATCGACGTCGGCGCCAAGGCGGCGATCCACGAGCTGATCCGCGACCTGGCCGAGAAGGGCGCGGCGATCCTGATGATCTCGTCGGAGCTACCGGAGCTGCTCGGCATGAGCGACCGGATCGTCGTCATGCGCGACGGCGCGCTGGCCGGCGAGCTGCCCGGCGACGCGAGCGAGGAGGCGGTCCTGAGCCTGGCCACCGGCACACCGCACGAGGTCTCCGCATGACGGCCCTCGCCGCGACGCGACGAACACCGCGGATCGACTCCACCAACGGCGTCTGGGTCGCGCTCGGCATCACGCTGATCGTCGGCGGCATCCTGGTCGCCACCGACGGCGGGTCGCTGTTCGGCCAGAACAGCACGGTCAGCCTGCTGCAGCGCGCCGCCGGCCTCGGCATCGTCGCCGTCGGGCAGACGTTCACCATCCTGGCCGGGTCGCTCGACCTGTCCGTCGCGTACGTCATCAGCCTGACGTCCCTGATCGCCGCCGAGACGATGGCCGGCAGCGACGGCCGGGTCCTGCCGGCCATCCTCGCCGTGCTCGCCGTCTCGGGCGCGATCGGGCTGGTCAACGGCCTGCTGATCACCAAGCTGCGGATCAACGCGTTCATCGCGACGCTGGGCGTCGGGTTGCTGATCAAGGGCTATCTCGAGCAGGGGTACGCCGGCCCGGCGGGCCAGGTGCCCGTCTCCTTCCAGCATCTCGGCTACGACCGGATCGGCCCGATCCCGGTGTCGTTCCTCCTGTTCATCGGCGTGGCCGCGGTGGCCTGGGTGGTGCTCAAGCGCAGCCGGTTCGGGCACCACCTGATCGCCACGGGCGGCGACCTCGACGTCGCGCGGCTCTCCGGCGTCCGGACCGACTGGGTGCTGATCCGTACCCACATGATCTGCTCGCTCTGTGCCGGCATCGCTGGCCTCTACCTGGCCAGCCGGCTCGGCGCGGGCGCGCCGCGGGTCGGCGCCGAGGGCGGCTACGACCTGGAGTCGATCGCCGCGGTGGTGCTCGGCGGCGCGGTGCTCGCCGGCGGCAAGGGCGGCGTCGCGGGCACGGTCGGCGGCGTGCTGCTGCTCGCGGTCATCGACGGCATCTTCAACCAACTCGCCGTCGACCCGTTCTTCAAGCAGGTGGTCCGCGGTGTCGTGATCGTCGCGGCCGTCGCGATCTACGCGCTGCGCCTGCGCCGGAAGGCGGTGGCGGCATGACCCGGACCGACGCGCCGACCGGCCCGGCCACGCTCGGCCAGTCACGCCGGGGCCGTTGGGGCGCGGGCAGCATCTGGCCCGTCGTCGCGATCCTGCTGGTGCTGCTGGTCGCGGTCGGCATCCGCCAGCCCGACTTCTACGACCCGCCGGCCCTGCTCGCCTTCCTCAAGCGGGCGGCGCCGCTGATCGTCCTGGCCGCCGGCCAGTACTTCGTGATCGTCGCCGGCGACTTCGACCTGTCGGTCGGCTCGCTGGTCACCGCCGAGGTGGTGATCGCCGCCCGGCTGATCGACGGCGATCCGGCGGCGACCTGGCCGGTGATCGCCGTCGTGCTGGCCTTCGGCCTGCTGGTCGGCCTCGTCAACGGGCTGGTCACCACGCTGCTGCTGGTGCCGTCGTTCATCACGACGCTCGGCATGTACCTGATCCTGGTCGGCGCGGTCTACACCTGGACGGGCGGCTCGCCCCGTGGCGCGCTCTCCGAGGAGTTCCGGATGTTCGGCCGCCGCGGCATCGAGGGCGTCCCCTGGCTGGGCGAGATCCCTTATGCGGTGCTGATCCTGCTGGTGCTCGGCACCCTGGCGATCCTCGCGATGCGCGCCGACTTCGGCAAGGTCCTGCTCGCCGTCGGCGACAACCCGCGCGCCGCCCGCCTGGCCGGCGGCCGGGTCGCCGGCGTCCGCACGATCGCGTTCGTGATCAGCGGTGGCTGCGCCGCGGTGGCGGCCATCCTGCTCGGCGGCTTCGGCGGCGTCAGCTTCCAGGTCGGCGTCGGCCTCGAGTTCACCGCGATCACCGCGGTGGTGCTGGGCGGCGTCGTGCTCGGTGGCGGCCGCGGCTCGGTGGTCGGCGCCATGCTCGGCGCGCTCACCCTGCAGACCCTGTTGACCCTGCTCAACCTGCTCGGCGTCGCGGGCGCGCTGGCGTCCGCCGTGCAGGGCCTGATCATCCTCGCTGCCGTGGCCATCGGCGGGCTACGGGCACGCACCTGACGCACGACCCACCACCGAGGAGGAGAGTTGCGCAAGAGAACAGTTGCGGTGCTCGCCGGGACGGCCATGGTCCTGGCCGGCTGCTCCAGCGACGTGCCGGCCGGCAACCCGGCCGCCACCGCGTCCGCGGACGCGGGCGCCGGCACCGGAGAGACGTCGAGCTTCTTCGTCCAGGCCGACTACGACAACGAGATCGCGTTACGCACGGCGACCGCCTCCGGGCCGGCCGACAAGCCGTGGGAGCAGGCGCTCAACCCGACCAACGTGGACACCGCGAAATACAAGAAGGCCGGGCCTTACAACCTGTGTTTCTCCAACGCCGGTGTCGGCAACCCGTGGCGCCAGGTCGGGTTCAAGAACATGCAGGCCGAGGTCAAACTGCACCCGGAGTTCAAGTCGTTCCAGGTGGCCGACGCGGAGAGCAAGGACGACAAGCAGATCTCCGACATCAACGACCTGCTCGGCAAGGGCTGTGACGCGCTGATCGTGTCGCCCAACACGACCGCGACGCTGACCCCCGCCGTCGAGCAGGCGTGCGCGAAGGTGCCGGTGATCGTCTTCGACCGCGGCGTCAACACCAAGTGCCCGGTCACGTTCATCAACCCCATCGGCGGGTACGCGTTCGGCGCGGCCGGCGCCGAGTTCCTGACCGAGAAGGTCAAGCCGGGCGGCAACGTGCTGGCGCTGCGCATCCTGCCGGGCGTCGACGTGCTCGAGACGCGCTGGGCCGCGGCCAAGGTGGCGTTCGACAAGTCGCAGCTCAAGGTCGTCGGCGTCGAGTTCACCGACGGCGACGCGGCCAAGACGAAGACCATCGTCAGCAACTACCTCCAGCGCTTCGGCACGATCGACGGCATCTGGATGGACGCCGGCGCCACGGCGGTCGCGGCGGCGGAGGCGTTCGAGGACGCCGGCAAGCCGTTCCCGGCCATCGTCGGCGAGGACCAGCAGGACTTCCTGCGGATGTGGCAGGACCGCAAGTTGACGGCGGTCGCCCCGACCTACCCGACCTACCAGTGGCGTACCCCCGTGATCGCCGCCTTGAAGATCCTCAAGGGCGAGCAGGTGCCGAGCCCGTGGAAGCTGCCGCAGCCGACGATCACGGACGCCAACCTGAGCCAGTACGTGGACCCGAGCATGCCCCCGCTGCACTACGCCATGTGCGGCTGCAGCGACCTGCCGGGCTACCCCGGCGAATGGGGCGGCAAGTAACGTGTTCGAGATCGGTGCGAACCCGTGGATCTGGACGTCCCCGGTCACCGACGAGGCGCTGGCGCACCTGGTGCCACGCATCGCCGCCTGGGGCTTCGACGCGATCGAGATCCCCGTGGAGAACCCCGGCGACTGGTCACCCGAGCGCACCCGCGACCTGCTCGCGGCGCACGGCCTGACCGCGGCCGCGGTCCTCTCGGTCACGCCACCCGGCCGTGACCTGGTCCGCACCGACCCGGCGACGACCCGCGCGACCCAGGACTACCTCCGCTCCCTCGTGGACGCGGCGGTGGTCCTGGGCGCGCCCAGCGTCTGCGGCCCGGCGTACGCGTCGGTCGGCCGCGTCTGGCGGATGCTCCCGGCGGAACGCGCGGCCTGCTACGCGTCGCTGCGCACGGCCCTGGCGCCGGTCGCGGACCACGCCGGCGCGCACGGGGTCCGGATCGGGATCGAGGCACTGAACCGCTACGAGACCTCGGTGGTCAACACGGTGGAGCAGACCCTGTCGGCGATCGAGGGCCTGCCGTCGACGGTCGGCATCATGCTCGACAGCTACCACATGAACATCGAGGAAGCGGACCCGTACGCGGCGATCACCGCGGCCGGCCCACGCCTGGTCCACGTCCAGGTCAGCGGCAGCGACCGCGGCGCACCGGGCTCGGACCACATCGACTGGCCGCGCTGGCTACGTACCCTCGCGGCGACGGGCTACCGCGGCCCGATCTGCATAGAGTCCTTCACGGGCGAAAACGAGTCGATCGCGGTGGCCGCCTCGATCTGGCGCCCCTTCGCCCCGACCCAGGACGCCCTGGCCACCAACGGCCTACGTCACCTCCGCGAGGTCTGCGCGACGCTCTGACCGGCGAGATGCTCCTGCAAACGCAGGTGCCGGAACTGATACTCGGCACCGACCTGCCGCAGCACACCACGGGCATGCGCGTCCTCGAGAAAGCGGAACAACCGCACAGGCAGCCGCCCCAGCGTGGCCAGCACCGCCAGCGCGAACAGGTACCGACCCCAGGACGAGATGTACGCGGTGATACTCACGCCCAGGTAGACGCCGAACCCGGCGCCGATCCAGGGTTCGTTGAACGCGGCACCGACGACGAGTCCCCCACCCGCCGAGCACAGCCCCGCCGCGAGCGCCGCGCCCCTGTCGTCCCGCATGGACTGGCGCGGGCTGAGCAACTCGCTCGGGCCGGCGGCCGCCACGACCCCGAGGCCCAGTCCCAACGCGAGTCCGAAGATCAGCAGGTAGGCGGGCCTGGTCACCGTCGGACCGGTCCACAGGAGGTCCCGCACCCAGGCGAGGAGGACGGCACCGAGCACACCCGCCGTAGCCGCGCCGACCAACCAGCGCGGCTGCACCCGCACGCGAAGCGGCACCTTGATCAGGAGGGCGCCCCAGCCCGCCGAGAACACCGTCCCCGCGGCCACGCCCAGGACCGCCCACCACCGCTCGTCCGCGATCAGCGCCCCGGTGGCGAGACCATCCGAGGTGGCCACCCGCACCGCCACGCTGACGACCAGGACGAGGCTCGTGCTGAGCAGCCCGATCCACAGGGCCCAGACCGCCGCGACCACCAGCCCGGGCGCCGGGACCGCGTCGACGAGCCGCCACCAGGCGAACTCCGACGCACGCCGGTCCCGCAGGTGCCGGGCCAGCACGCCCAGCCACCTGACGGCCTTCTCGGGCGGGTAGGGCCGTGGCCGGCGCCCGTCCGACCTGGCCGGCGGACCGCCGTACACGGTGGGCAGGTATGCGGCCAGCAGATGCTCCTCGATGGCCCCGGGATCGGTGAAGGCGGCCAACTCTCGGGGATCCGCGCGTCCGTCGGCATAGACCGTCCGGGCGAGGTAGACCATCAGCGGCGTGCCGAGGGCGGCGGCGAGCGCTCCCGACGGCTCGGCCGCGAGAGTCGCGGTCACCGGAGCCCACCGGCGTTCACTGTCGATCTGGCCGGCCCGCAGGTAGGTCGCCGCCTGCGCACCTGTCACCGGCTCGACCTCGACCACGGCGGCCCGCGCGAGCGGCACGCCGGTCGCCTGCACGATCTCCTCGAACTCGACGGCCCGGCAGGTCAGCACGAGGGGCCGGTCACCGGCGACCACCTGGGTCAACGCGGTGAGCGCCGACGCCCGGAGATCGGCCGGGATCTCGTCCAGCCCGTCCAGCACCGGAACCACTCGGCCGCTGCTGATCAGCAGGCCCGCGCCTCCCGGACCCAACCGGCGAGGGGACAGCTCTGGATAGATCTCGACGAGCCGGCGGGCCAGCCAGACGTCGACGTGCACCGCCGGGTCCCAGGCCGACATGTTCAGCAGCACGGGCACCGGGTCGCCGACCGACCGATCGGCCAGCAGTTGCCGGACCAGCAGCACCGCGAGCGACGTCTTGCCGGAGCCCGGCGCGCCGATGATGACGAGCTGCCGGGCGGGTAACTGCCGCCAGGTGGCCGCGACCGTCGTCACGTCGCCCGCCAGCTTCAGCCGGATCGCCCGGCCCGCCCCGGGCCCGAGAATCTCGGCGGCCGCCGCGCCGACCGGTCGGGGTGTCGACGACCAGCGCACCGCGATCGGTTCGGGGTGGAGCAGGCCGCGGTTGCCCGCCTCCTGGTCCCACTGCTGCCGGACCCGCAGCGCCAACCGCCGCGCCGCCTGGTCGAGCAGCGCGTCGGGATCCGCGTCGGGGCTGCGGCGACGCGCCGCCAGTGCCAGCCAGACGGCGACCACGGCCAGCACGGCGCTGACCATGCTGGCGATCTGGTCGCCGGTGTCCAGGCTGAACGGCATCCCGCCAGCATGGCCCTCGGGAGGCCACAGTGGTACGGCTGACCGCACCTCGTAAGGGTGGCTGGCCGGATGGAAACCGCTGGATTCCCCCGCGAGGCTGAAGGCATGAAGAAGGCGTTGGCGGTCGTCGGAATCGTGTTCGGGGTCTACGCGATCGTGCGGGCGGCGATCGAGCCGTTCGTCATCGACGTCGGCGATCCCTCGACCTATCAGGCCGACTGGGGTGGCCCGAGCCTCGCCGGGGTGCTCGCCGTCCACTGTGGCCCCGGTGTGCTGGCATTGATCGTCTTTGTCGCCCTCGCCCTGCGGCGGCGGGCGCGGAAATCCGCTGTCACCGCCTGACCCGCACGTGGGAGGGTGGTTGGGTGGCGGCGGACATCAGGGAGATCGCCTGCGACGAGTCCGGCTACGAAGGCCAGCAGCTCGTCTCCTCGCCCACCACCGTGTTCGCGCACGGCAGCGTCCACCTGTCGCGGGCGGCGGCCGCCGACTGCATGACCGAGTTGCGCGAGCGGATCCGGTCGCCGGCCACCGAATACAAGGCCAACCACCTCCTGCGGGATAAGCACCGCGCTGTGCTGGTCTGGCTGCTCGGGCCCGGCGGGCCGGTGCACGGGCACGCCCACGTGCACCTCGTCGACAAGCCGTTCTTCCTGGTCCAGACGCTGCTCGACCAGCTCGTCGACGCGCCCGAGCGGGCCGCGACGCTGCCCGTCACCGACGAGCCCCGATGGCGCCGGTTCCTGGTCGCGGGCAACCAACTTTTGCGCACCCGCGAACCGCTCGACCCGACCGCCGCCGACGCGCTGTTCTGGTCGATCGACGACCTGCGCCGCACCGGCGTCCCACCCGCCGCCGACGAGACCCTGGCCCTGCTCGCCAAGAGCCGTGGCCGGGCCGACGAGTTCCTCGACCGGCGCCGCACCGACCCGCCCGCGTTCGCGCCCGTCGACCTGCTGGCGCCCGCGATCGTCCGGACCGTGGCGCACTGGGGGCCCGTGCGGATCACGCACGACTTCCAGAGCACGCTCACCCCGGCCCGGGTGGCCTGGCTGCGGGCCGCGACGCCCGACCTGGTCGAGCTCACGCTGGTCGACTCCAACGACGACCCGCGGGTGCAGGTGGCCGACATCGTCGCGGGGACCGTACGGGTGATCGCCGGGCGCGCCGACCCCGAGCTGACCGAGCTGGCCGGCGCCTACGTCTGAAGGCCGGCCCGCGCCATCGCGCCCTGGTAGATCGGGCCCTGGGTGTAGCGGCGGGGCAGCGCGGCCAGCGCCGCCCGGAGCGCCCGCGCCGACAACCCTGCGGTGAAGCCCTCGATCGGCAGCCCGAACCCGCCGTAGAGCCGCCGCGCCCACGGCGGCAGCAGGCCGAGCGCGGTCGACGCGACGCTGAGATAGAGCAGGCGCGGGCCGCCCAACTCGAGGCCGAGGCGGACGGCCGGGTTGAGCTTCCACGGCACGGGCGGTGCCGTGAGGAACAGCAGCGCCTCGGCCGAGTCGCGGGTGACCTTGAGCTCCGGCTGGATGTCCGCGTAGTAGGCGGCGACCTCGGCCGCGGACCCCGGCACGGTCGCCGGGTCCAGCCCCGCCAGCTCGGCCACCCGGCGCTGCTCGTCGTAGTAGGTGTCGACCTCGGCGTCGGTCAGCGGCACCCCGGCCTGGCGGGCCGTCGTGATGAACGACTCGACCTCGGCCACGTGCACCCAGCGCAGCAGGTCCGGCTCGTCGATCCGGAACTCCTCGCCGGTGAACGGGTCACGCGCGGTCATCCGGGCGTGCAGGGCGCGCAGCCGGCGGCCGGCCTCCCGCGCCTGCGCGGTGGTGCCGTAGACGGCGGTCGCCACGTAGATCGAGGTGCGCACGAGCCGGCCCCACGGGTCGTCCTTGTAATGCGAGTTCTGCGCGACCCCGGCCATCGCGCGGGGATGCAGCGCCTGCAGGTAGAGCGACCGGAGACCACCGACGAACAGGATGGGCTCGGCGTGCACCCGCCAGGTCACCGTGTCGGGGCCGAACAACCCGAGGTCCGTCATGGGTTCCAGCCTGCCACCAAACCTCATCAGTCGTCGGCTGGCTGCTGTTGGCAGGTCGGGCAGAGGCCCCAGAAGGTCACTTCCGCCTCGTCGACCAGGAAGCCGCCGGCGCCGACCGGGTCCAGGCAGGGCGCCGCGCCGTGCGCGCAGTCGACGTCGGCGATCGCGCCGCAGGCCCGGCAGACCACGTGGTGATGGTTGTCGCCGACCCGCGCCTCGAACCGGGCCGCGCTGCCGGCCGGCTCGATCCGCCGCGCCAGGCCGGCCCGGGACAGCGCGCCGAGGACGTCGTACACCGCCTGGGTCGAGACCGTGTCGAGCCGGGCGCGGACCGCCGTGGCGATCTGGTCGACCTCGAGGTGACCACCGCCGGCCAGCACCGCGAGCACGGCGACCCGGGGGCGCGTCACCCGCATGCCGCGGGCGCGCAGCAGCGCCGCGCCGTGCTCCTCCGCCGACTCAGACATGCCGCAATGGAAGCACGCTCCCTGGAAACGTTCAAGATACGCGGTGTTCAACCGGCATTTCGATCAAGCGCTGAACCGAATGGCAGGCGGCTCACGTGTCCCGTTCGTAAGGACTATTCAGCGCCCGTACGCTGATCGAAATCCATAGGAGGCCGCGTGCTGAACAACATTCTGGGCATACCGGCCCATCCCCTGATCATCCACGCGGCCGTGGTCTTCATCCCCCTGCTGTGCCTCGGCGCGGTCGTCTACGCGGTGGTCCCGCGGTTCCGCGGCAAGATCGGGTGGGCGGTGCTCGCGCTCGCGGTGATCTCCCCCATCGCCGCCTGGTTCGCCAAGGCCTCCGGCGAGAACCTGCGCGACCGACTGGTGGCGGCGGGCTTCTCCCCCGAGATCCTCGACAAGGTCAACCAGCACCAGAGCTACGGCGACCGCACCTGGTGGTTCACCCTCGCGCTCGGCGTCGTGACGCTGGTCATGCTCTTCGTCAACAGCGGTAACCGCCGGGCACCGCACGTGCCCGTCTGGGTCAACCTGGCGATGGCCGTCGTCGTCATCGCGCTCGCGGTCGCCACCGCGATCTACGTCTTCCTCACCGGCGACAGCGGCGCCCACGCGGTCTGGGAAGGCGCCGTTCCCTAGAGTCAGAACAGCACCCGGGAGCAGAGCAGGCAGGAGAGGACGACCAGCACGGCGGCGGCGACCAGGCCGACGCCGTACGTCACCGTCCGGGCGTCCTTCTCCTGCGCCTCGATCTTGTCGACGTCCTGCGGCGCGAGTTGGCGCGGCGGCGGCGGCTGCAGGTAGGTGGGCGGCCGCCAACCCGCCGGCGGCGGCTCCGAGGGCGGCGGACCCGAGTAGCCGACCGGGGGCACGGCGTCCCCGGCACCCCTCGGGTCGGCTTCGCCACCGGGACCGGGCCGCTGCCAACCGGACTCGTCGTACGTCACGCCGAACGACGCTACCGAACGCGCGGGTACGCTGCCTCCGTGAACCGCGTGGAACCGCCCGCAACACCCGACGACGAGCGCCCCGTCGACCTCAGCGGCGACGAGTTCATGCTGCCCGAGCAGACCCGCGACGACACCGACCGCGGCTGGGGTGAGCGAACCGACAGCAACGACGACCGCCTCTGGGAAGACGTGCCGCCGCACTGGGGTTGATGTTGTCGCTGGACGAAGCCACGTCCGATGCCGCACTATTAGCACTCGGATAGGCTGAGTGCCAAAACTCGCACAATCCGGAGGGAACCCGTGCCGACCTACCAGTACGCCTGTACCGAGTGCGGACACCAGCTCGAGGCCGTCCAGTCGTTCTCGGACGACGCGCTGACCGTCTGCCCCGAGTGCGAGGGTCGCCTGCGCAAGGTGTTCGGTTCGGTCGGCGTCGTGTTCAAGGGCTCCGGGTTCTACCGCACGGACTCCCGCAACGGCACCAGCGGTGGCGACACCAAGATCAAGGCCGAGTCGAAGTCGGAATCGAAGACCGAGACCAAGACCGAGACGAAGACCGAGGCCAAGCCGAAGTCGGAGCCGGCGAAGGCCGCGAGCAGCAGCAGCGCCACCTCCGCCGCCTGACCCTCACAGCCGCGTCAGCCCACCGGCCGGGGTGATCACCCCGGTCACCCGCTGGTCGTGCGCCGCCTCGGGCACCCGGTCCACGAGCTCGCCGTCATGGAGCAGCGCGATCACGGGTACGCCCGCCGGCTTGCGGGCGAGTGCCCGGTCGTACGAACCGCCGCCGCGGCCCAGCCGCATCCCGCGCCGGTCCACCGCGAGCGCCGGCGCCACGATCAGGTCGGCGCCCGCCACCGCTGAAAGCCCGAGCCGCTCACCGGGCGGCTCGCGCAGGCCGCGCCCCGCCACCGCCAGTTCCCCGGTGTAGAAGGCCCAGTCCAGGTCGTTGTCCGGCCGCAGCACCGGCAGCAGCAGCCGGCCGTGCGCGCCCAACGCCGCCCACAGCGCCTCGGCCAGGCCGGGGCCGCCGGGCTCGCTGCCCACCGGCACGTACCCGCAGACCAGTCGCGGTGCGCTCGCCCGGACGAGGTCGGCCAGCGCGGTGACCACCGCGGCGGCCGCCGCTTCCCGCGCCGGTGCGGCCAGCGACCGGCGGGCGGCGAGCACCGCCGCCCGCATGTCAGCCTTAGTCGCCCCACTATGCGATAAATCCGGCACGCAACACTCCCGACCCTCACCCGGTTAGACCCTCGACGGGCACACCGTTGCCGAGCATGTCAGGTCCGGAGGGGGAGTTGTGACGCTGCGCGGGCGGCTGACCGCCGCGTTCCTCGCCGTCGTGCTGGGACCGGTGCTGCTCAGCGCCCTCTTCGTCGGCGGCACGGTCGCCGCGGTCGGCCGGGACCGGGCGGCGGAGCGGCTCGGCGTCGCGGCCACCGCCGTGCGTACCTCGGTCAGCTCCCTCTGCCAGCAACTCCAGGCCGCCGCCGACGCGGTCGCCGTGACCACCGACCCGGCCCGGCAGACCGAGGTGGCCAGTCAGGTGGTCGCCCGCGGGCTGGCCTCCGGCGTCGTCGTCGAGGGCGTCGACGGCGTACCCACGCTGCGCACCCCGGGGTCCCCGGACCGGCCCTGGGCGGACTGCGCGCGACCCGCGACGGACGCCGGCCCGTTCCTCGGCCTGGCCGTCCGGATCGAGACGCGGGACGCGGCCGGCGCGCCGCTCGGGGCGATCTGGGCCACCCACGACCTCGACGCCGGCACGGTCGGCCGGCTCGCGGGTGCCACCGGCACCGCGGTCACGCTGCTCGGCGGCGCCCCGGCGGGCGCGGTGCACAGCACGGAGTCGCCGGGCGCCCTGTCGGCCGTGGTCGCCGCGGCCGGCTCGGTGCGCGGTGACGCCGTCGCCGAGACGAGCGACGGCCGGGTGGTCCGCCGGGTCGGCCCGGCGCCCGGGCAGCCGCTCCCCCTCGTGCTGTCGGTGCCGACGGGCCACCTCCAAGGGTTGTACGCCCTGCTGGTCTGCGCCGTCGTGCTGGCCGCCCTGTGCGCGGTCGGCGCCGCCTGGTCGCTGGCCCGGTCGACCACCCGACCGCTGGCGGAGTTGGCGGGTGCCGCCGACCGCGTGGCCGGGGGCGATCTCGCGGCCCGGGTGCCGCTGCGCGGGCACGACGAGGTGGGCCGGCTCGCGGTCGCGTTCAACCGGATGACCCGGGAGACCCAGGCCTACGTACGGGCCCTGACCACGAGCCGCGACCAGTTGCGCGGGCATCTCGCGGTGCTCGGTGACACCCTGTCCAGCACGCACGACCTGCAGCGGATCCTCCAGGTGATCCTGGAGACCGCGGGCGCCGCGACCGGTGCCAGCGGCGGCGTGGTGCTGCTGCTCGACCCCGCGACCGGCACGCTGGTCGGCCAGTGCGGGCTCGGGGTCGAGGTCGCCGGCCGCCGGGTGCCGCTCGGCGCCGGTCTGCTGGGCGGGATCGCCGCGACCGGAGTGCCGCGCCGGGGCCGGGTCGACCGCGACGGTCCGCCGCTCTCGCCGTTCGAGCCCACCTGCCACACGTACGTCGCCGTGCCGTTCAACGTCTCCGGTCCGGCGACGGAGCCGGTGCCCGGTGTGCTGCCGCCGGACCCGCCGACCGCCTCCGGTGTGCTCGCCCTCTACGACCGGCTGGGCTCCGACGAGTTCGACGACGCCGACGTCATCACGCTGCGCACGTTCGCCGGCCAGGCCGCGGTCGCGGTCGACAACGTCCGCGTGCACCAGGAGGCGCAGCGGCTGTCGCTGACCGATCCGCTCACCGGGCTGTGGAACTACCGCTACCTCAAGGAGTCGATCCGCCGCGAGGTCGAGCGGGCCAGCCGGTTCGGCCGGATGCTCGCGGTGCTCGCCCTCGACCTCGACCGGTTCAAGGAGGTGAACGACACCTACGGGCACGCCGCCGGCGACGCCGTGCTGGTCGACTTCGCCCGCCGGATCCGCGGCGTGGTGCGCGAGGTCGACCTGGCCTTCCGCCAGGGCGGCGAGGAGTTCGTGGTGCTGCTGCCGGAGACCGACGCGGAGGGCGCGGCCATCGTGGCGCGCCGGCTCGGCGCCGCGGTCCGCGACGAACCGTTCGACATCGACGGTCCGCGGGCGGTCGACGTGACCGTCTCCATTGGAATCGCGGTGTTCCCCGGGCACGCCGCCACCGCGCAGGCCGTGCTGGACGCGGCCGACGACGCGCTGTACGCGGCGAAGGCGGCCGGCCGCGACGGGTTCCGCACCGCGCCGGGCGGGCGGGCCGAGCGGGCCGAGATACCGGTGGCCGCGGCGGCCGTCCCACCCGCCGACAACCAACCGCGAGCCGGGGGCGGCGGACCGATCCGACCTGCTGGCGGCGCGTCAAGCGGGACGCAGCCACCGCGACAGACGAGGGGCGGATAGTCTCGCGGAATGTCGGACGAGCCAGCGACCCCACGACCGCCATCCCCGTCGACCGAGCCGCGCCGGCGCGCGGTCAAGGCGGTCATTCCCGCCGCCGGTCTCGCCACGCGCTTCCTGCCGGCCACCAAGGCCGTCCCCAAGGAGTTGCTGCCGGTCGTCGACCGCCCGGTGCTGCAATACATCGTCGAAGAGGCGGCGGCCGCCGGCATCCGCGACGTCCTGCTGGTGACCGGCCGCGGCAAGACCTCGATGGTCGACCACTTCGACCGCCAGCCCTACCTGGAGACCCGGCTCGAGGAGAAGGGCGACGCGGAACGGCTCGCGGCCGTGCGCCGCCCCGCCGAGCTCGCCGAGATCTACACCTGCCGGCAGGGCGAGCCGCTCGGGCTCGGGCACGCGGTCGGCATGGGCGACTCGCACGTCGGCAACGAGCCGTTCGCGGTGCTGCTCGGCGACGAGTTCGTCGACGAGTCCGAGCCGCTGCTGCCGGCGATGCTCGACCTGCAGGCCGAGACCGGCGGCATCGTGCTGGCCTTCCTCGAGGTGCCGCGCGAAGAGGTCAAGCGCTACGGCATCGCCTCGGTCGAACCGGCCGAACCGGGCCTCGTCCCCGGCGCCGAGGTCGTCCGCGTCACCGGCCTGGTCGAGAAGCCGTCGCCGGAGGACGCCCCGAGCAACCTCGCCGTGCTCGGCCGCTACGTGCTGCCCGGCAAGATCTTCGAGACGATCCGCAACACCAAGCCCGGCAGCGGCGGCGAGATCCAGCTCACTGACGCGATGCAGACATTGCTCGACGAGGGCACCCCGGTCCACGGCATCGTCTACCGCGGCACGCGCTACGACACGGGCATGCCATTGGGCTATTTGCAGGCCGTGGTGCAGATCGCGTGCCAGCGTGAAGACCTGGGCCCGGCATTCCGGTCCTGGCTCGAAGAGTTCGTACAAGCGGGAGGGGTCGGTTCATGACCCAAATGGCCGACGCGGAGGTGGGCGCCAGAGAGCTGACCTCGCTGGCCGACTATCTCGGCAGCGCGCTGCGGCGGCTGCGCGCCCTGCCACCGCTCGACCTCGAGCTCACCCAGGCGTACGGCAACGTGCTGGCCAAGGACGTCGTGGCACCGCATCCGTTCCCGGCGTTCGACCTGGCGGCGATCGACGGGTACGCGGCGCGCTGGGAAGACGTGTGCACCGCGGGCCGCGGTGCACCGGTGCGGCTCAACGTGATCGGTGACCTGTCCGCGTCGAGCTGGCGGCCGGTGCGGCTGACCCCGTCGACCTGCTTCTCGGTCGCGGCCGGTGCGCCGCTGCCCGGTGGCGCCGACGTCGTCGTGCCGATCACCTGGACCGACCAGGGCATGGCCGCCGTCGAGATCTTCCAGCCGCCGAAGCGCGGCTCGGGCCTGCGCCGGGCCGGCGACGAGCTGGCCGCCGGCTCGGTGCTGGCCCGCGCCGGCTCCACCATCTCGCCCGCCCTGGTGGCCGCGTTCGCCGCGACCGGCATCGGGCACGTGGTGGTCCGGTCCAGCCCGCGGGTCGTCATCATCGCCACCGGCGACGAGCTCGTCGAGGTCGGCCGGGGCAGCCAGCCCGGCCAGGTCGTCGACGCCAACTCGCACGCCCTGGCCGCCGCCGCGGCCGAGGTGGGCGCGCTCGCCTACCGCGTCGGCATCTGCGACGACGACCCTGAGGGCCTGCGCGCACTGCTGGAGGACCAGACCCTGCGGGCCGACCTGATCCTCACCACCGGTGGCACCGGCACCGGCCCCGGCGACATGGTCCGCCGCATCCTGTCCCGCCGCGACGGAGGGCGTGCGGGGCCCGTGGCATTCACCGAGGTCGCGCTCTACCCTGGCACCACCCTGGGATTCGGCACGGTCGGCGCGGAGGAGGTGCCCGTGGTCTGCCTGCCCGGTGACCCCGGCGCCGCGCTGATCGGCTTCGAGGTGCTGGCCCGCCCGGCGATCCAGCTGCTCTCGGGCGCCGAGCCGGTGTTCCGCCCCAGCGTGCGGGCGCACCTGCTGGACACCGTGACCTCGCCGGTCGGGCTGCGCGAGTTCCGCCCGGCGCACGTCGCCGAGCGCCGCGGCGGGGGCTACACGGTGCAGCCGCTGCACGGCGGGCCGTACACGTTGTCGGGTCTGATGGAAGCCAACGGTCTGGTGGTGCTCGGCGAACGGGTCACCGCCGCCACGGCTGGTTCCACTGTGGACGTCCTGTTGCTGGACAGACGCAGGTGACCCCGTTCGGCGCCGCTCCGGGCTGGCCCGCCGTCCTGCGCGACGGGCCGGTCCTGCTGCGCCCCTACCGCCGCTCCGACGCGGCGGCCTGGTCGGAGGTACGCCGGACAAACCGGGCGTGGCTGGCGCCGTGGGAGCCGTCGGCGCCCGGTGACTGGAACGAGCTCAACTCGATCGCGGCCTACCGTTTCGTGCACCGCGACCAGCGCAAGTCAGCGCGGCGGGGCGAGAGCATGCCGTTCGCGATCTGCCTCGACGACCGGTTCGTGGGCCACATCAACCTGGGCAACGTCGTACGCCGGGCGTTCTGCTCCGCCTACGTCGGCTACTGGGTCGACGGCCGGATCGCGGGGCGCGGCGTCGTGCCGACCGCGCTGGCACTGGTGGTCGACCACGCCTTCCGGCACGGCGGCCTGCACCGCATCGAGGTCAACATCCGCCCCGAGAACAAGCCGTCCCGGCGGGTCGTGGAGAAGCTCGGTTTCCGCGAAGAGGCCTACCACCCGCGCTACATGCACATCGACGGCGCCTGGCGTGACCACATCGGATACGCGATGACCAGCGAGGAGGTCACGGCCGAAGGCGGCCTGCTGGCCCGCTGGCACCGTGTCCGCACCGCCACATCCTGATCTTGAGCAAGTCGGCGCGTTGCGCCACATTGTTCGGTGGCCGCCCGTAACCTCAAATTACGAACGTACGGCAACCTCATCAATCCGCATGATCGGGTTGTCACTCGTATATGACGGGAGGGGTGAGGGTGCCGACCTCGGTGCTCCTCGCCGTCCTCGCCGCGGCCGGGCTGCTCGCTCTGGCGCCGGCCCTGGTCCGCCGGTATGACGCCACCGAGCGATTGGTGGCGGAGAGGGCGTCGCCGACGGCGCGCGTGCTGTCCCGCCGCCGCCGTCGCCGCACCGTGCCCGGCCGCCGCCCGGTCCGCGGCGCCCGCACGGCGCTGCCGCCGTTGCGCCCCGAGGTCCCCGTCTCCGCGCCGCCGGTCTCGGCGCCACCGGTCTCGGCCCCACCCGCTCCACGTCGTTCGCCGCGCCTGCGCGCGGTGCCACCCGGCGTGCTGGCCCGCCCGGCCCGCCGGCGGCCGGCGGTCCGCCGCCACCCGACCGCCGTCTACCGCCGCCGCCGGGTCCTGGCGGCGCTGATCCTGCTCAACCTCGTGGAACTCGTCGGCGTCTTCCTGGTCGGCCCGGGCTTCTGGGTCGGGGTCGCGGTGACCGGCAGCCTGCTGGTGGCCTACCTGGGCCACCTGCGCAGCCGGGCACTGGCGGAGCGGGCGCGGCGGCGCAAGCTGGCCCGGCGCGCGGCCTGGCTGGCGGCCCGGCAGGCGGAGGTCCGGGCGGAGCAGGCGCGGCGGGCCGAGGCGCGCCGGGAGCAGCAGCGCCGGTTGGCCGCGCAGCGGGAGGCGGTCCGCCGGGCCGCGATGGGCCTGGACCGCCCGGCCGACCTCCCACCGGCGGCGACGGGCTCGGTCTCCTACCGCCGGGCGGGCGGCCTACGCGGCCGCCCCTACGAAACCCGCCGCCGCGACACCGCCTAGGGCCGGTTCGCTGTCCGGTGGTTCCACCTGTTAGCCTTATCGCCGGTTCGCTGGACGTGTTCCAGCGGCGGGGCTGTGGCGCAGACCGGTAGCGCACCTCGTTCGCATCGAGGGGGTCAGGG
This sequence comes from Asanoa siamensis, assembly GCF_016862555.1. Lineage (GTDB taxonomy): Bacteria > Actinomycetota > Actinomycetes > Mycobacteriales > Micromonosporaceae > Asanoa > Asanoa siamensis. The sequence goes on from NZ_BONE01000001.1 coordinate 151,722, forward strand.
GTTCAAATCCCCTCAGCTCCACCATCAAGCAATGAGCTGTGCAGCAGCTCGCCGACCAGGTGCAGATCATCCAGTTGGATCTCGCGACCTTCCGGGACGGCGCGCACCAGGCGGAGTGATCTTTCCGCCTGGTCGAAGAACCACCGGCGAGCATGGCGATCGGCATCCGCGCGGAGTTGCGGCTCACTACCTCCCAGTTGGCCGAGAAGCGCGGGGCGGGCACCTGGGTCCAGGCAGAGCCGGACGATGTCGAGAAGATCAGTGCCTTCCTTGACCCGACCGCGGTTCATCACCGCTTGAAGCTTCATCGCCACAAGAGGCCCTGGTTCCGCCACCGCGACCGCGGGGCCTGGCTGTCCGGCAGCGCGGATCGTCACCTCGGTCGCGCTCGCAGCGGCCCAGGCATGGGACTTGACGTGCAGGCGGTCGGTGGGGTCGTCGGGCAGCCGGGCGAGGTCGGCGTCGGTCACTTCGAGGATGTCGACCTGCACCTGGCCGGCTGCGGTGGGGACCAGGACACCGGACGGACCACTGGGCGCGGCGCCGCTCGTGAGCAGGAGTTCGAGTTGCGCGGGCTCGTCGTCGTGCCGCCTGTCCACGGTGTCCAGATCAATGGTCGCCGCGGTACGGACGCGTCAGCCGACAGACGACCGCGAGGCCACCCACAACGGTGACCGCACGCCCGGTGCGCTCCGCCACAGCCCGTATCGCCAGAGCGAGCGCGGACATCCGCCGTGCCGGCCAGGTCGACGACGGGTGCGGAATCCCTACCAGACACGGCGACCGATCCCGGGAGGCGGCGTCCATCCGTCGAGGATCTCGCGTCCGCGCCCGAGATCCCGCGCCAGATCGAGCGCTACGAACAGCGGTCGCGCGAGTGGCCAGGTCTGGCCCGGCCGATCGACGCGTCGCGAGCAGACCAACGGAAATGGCGCCAGCCGAACTGTGGCGGCGCGACCGTCGTAGTTGGTCGCACCGCCGAGCAACTGGACGGTCCGCCGAAGAACGTTCTGATCCGGCACGTAGAAATCGGGCGGATGGTCCGCTCTTACTCCTACGGGAGCACCGTACGCCGCCGCAGCCGCGGTATCGGTGAGTGCCCAGCCGATCGTCGAGTCGAGATCGGTCAGACCCATCCGCAGTACGTCAACCGTGCCGGAAACGGTCGGTGTCGGTGGATTTTGAAGATCTGCGTCGGCCGGCTCCCAATCTGCCGCGAGCTGCCAGAACAGATCGGGAACCACGGGGCGACGTTGATCGTCGACGAGTCCGCCCGCACGCATGTCGGCGATGGCTTTCGACACCGTGCTTGCCGACCTGCCCAGCACCCTCGCGATCTCCCGAACACCCGCCGGCTCGTCGGGGTGCAGCAGCAACCAGGCGGCGACCGCGGCGGAGACCTGTCCGGTGAGGCCCACCGACGCAGCGGAGGCGACGCTGAGTCTGGGCACGTCCGCATCCACGAAGAAGCCGTTTCCGGCGAGATGCAGGTGCCCCCTGAGATCGAGCCAGCCCCAGCCCGCGGCGCGGAGTATGCGCCGGCCCTCCGCGGTCACCCGGTCCGCGACGAGGACCCTGATGCCATCGCTTCGGCCGAACTCGCCGGCCCATTCTCGGATGCGCCGATCCAGGCCGTCCGCCGCGGCGAGAGACGTGCGCTTGAGCTGAACCGCGACGCGCCCACCGGTCGGATTGACGAGGACCAGGTCGACTCCCGTGTCGCCCTCCGTCGCATCCAGCACGAGACCCACCGCGAGGGCCGCGTCCCGCAACTCCTCGACACCGGATGTGCTGTTGTCGGCGCGCATGCGTTCCAGGTTAGCGTGTTCGCTGTTCGGTCAATATCGAACAACGAACACTGTCACAGCAGCGTCAACTGTTCGGGCTCCGGAGGTGGCTCCGGTAGCCGGCGCGACTCGAAGCTCTGCTGCCTGTCCACCCCGTGGCGGCGGGCCGCCTGGCGCACCCGGGCCGTGATCTCGCGTTGGTATTCCTTCGGCAGGTAGGAACCCCCGCGGTAGAGGGCGCGGTAGCGCGGCACCAGGTCCGGGAACTCGCGGCCCAGCCAGGTCGCGTACCACTCGCGGGTGCCGGGGCGTAGGTGGAGCGCTATGCCCGTCACCCCCGACGCGCCCGCGGCGGCCGCTGCCGCCACCGCGGCGTCGATCGACTCCTCGTCGTCTGTCAGGCCCGGCAGGATGGGCGCGACCAGGACGCTCACCGCGAAGCCCGCGTCCGTCAGCCGGCGGACCGCGTCCAACCGGCGGCGGGGGCTCGGTGTGCCGGGCTCGACCCGGCGCCAGAGCTCCTCGTCGACGAAGCCGATCGAGAACGCCAGGCCCACCGACGTCACCGACGCCGCCTCGCGCAGCAGCGGCAGGTCGCGCAGGATCAGCGTGCCCTTGGTCAGGATCGAGAACGGGTTGGCGTAGTCGCGCAACGCCGACAGGATCTGCGGCATCAGCCGGTAACGACCCTCGGCCCGCTGGTAGACGTCGACGTTGGTGCCCATCGCGATGTGCTCGCCGCGCCAGCGGCGGGCGCCCAGCTCCTTGCGGACCAGGTCGCCGGCGTTGACCTTGACGATGATCTTGCTGTCGAAGTCGTGGCCCGGGTCGAGGTCGAGGTAGGTGTGGGTGTTGCGGGCGAAGCAGTTGTGGCTGACCACGCCGTTGGCGATGAAGTCGCCCGTGCCGGTGCTGATGTCGTAGAGCGGCAGGTCGACGCCGAGCGGCTCGACCTTGAGCACGTCGAGCGGGACGTTGGACTTGAGCGCCAGGCCCTCGATCGAGCGCTTGCCGACCGCCGCCGGGTCGGTCATGTGCAGGAAGCGCAGCCGGGCCGCGAGGCCGCCGACGATCCGCACGTACCAGCCTCGGGCGCCGCCGCCCGTGCGGCGGACCACGTGGTCGAAGCCCAGCCGGCGCAGCGCCGCCGCCGCCTCGTCGATGGTCTCCCGGTCGATGCTGCCGATCCGCAGCACGGTGCCGTCGTGGGAGCCCTGCGCGTCGAAGACGCCCGCGAGGAAACCCTTGCGCCAGTCGTCGGTGACGGAGGCGGGGGCGGACAGCCGGCCCGCCGCGGCCGACCGGGCCACGGCCGGCGGCGCCTCCGCGAGGTAGCGCCGGGTGCGGGCCAGCGGCTCGCGGTCGGTGATGCTCGCCTCGCCCCGGCTCATCCCGCACAGGTAGCCCGCCCGGTAGTCGGCGGTGTCGGCCGGCGCGGCCGCGAACCGGCCCACGCCCATCAGCTTGTTGCCGCTGGTCAGGTGCGGGCGCTGGCCGGCGCCGCCCATCGCGCCCGTGACGTGCTTCCAGCCGCGTTCGGTGAGGAAGCGGTGGTCGCCGCTGGCGACGAGCTCGGTGCCGTCGGCCAGGGTGACCCGGTAGGCCGGCTTGGTCGTCTGCCAGTGGTCGCGCACCTCGGTGATCACGTAGCGCCGGTAGGTGCCGCTGCGGACGGTGCCGTAGACCCGGTCGCCGGCCTTCAGGTCGCGCAGCGCCCGGGTGCGGCCGTCGGCCATCAGGATCCGCGTGTCGCCGTCGAGGCAGTAGGTGCAGGCATGGCTGCAGCCGCGGTAGGGGTTGATCGTCCAGTCGAAGCCCATCCGCGAGTTGCCGGGCACCCGATTGATGATCGACTTCGCGCGTACTTCATAGAAGGTCATGCCGGCGAAGCCGGGGGTGTCGAAGGTGCGCGCTACTGCGCCGGGCAGCGCCAGCGGCAGGGGTGGTGTCGCCGGCGCCGCCCGGTCAGGGACGACCGAGACGGGGAGAGCCGACAGGTTGTCCCAGCGCATTACCCGATTCGAACACGTGTACGAGCAAGATTGCAAGCGCCCAGCTCACAGGCGCGAAAAGGGCGCCCCGCGCGAAGTCGGGACGCCCTGGTCGAAAAAGGCTCAGTGCTCGTGGGCGGCGTGCTCGGCGAGCTGCTTGCGGACGTCGTCCATGTCGAGCTCGCGGACCTGGGAGATCAGCGACTCGACCGCGGACTCGGGCAGCGCGCCCGGCTGGGCGAAGACGATGACACCGTCACGCAGGGCCATCAGGGTCGGGATCGACCGGATGTCGTAGCGCGCGGCCAGCTCGACCTGCGCCTCGGTGTCGACCTTGCCGAAGACGATGTCCTCGTGCTTCTCACTGGCCCGGTCGTAGACGGGAGCGAAACGCAGACACGGCCCGCACCAACTGGCCCAGAAGTCGACGAGGACGATGCCGTCGCCGCCGGTGACCTTGTCAAAATTCTCGGTGGTCAGCTCAACGGTCGCCATGGATCACTCCGATCGGTGCTCGTTCGTGCCTCGCATGAGGCATCCGACGGGTTTAACGACACAGGTGCCCCCACCATTCCCCGCCGAATCCGGCCAGGTGCGGACAAGGTGGCCTGGGTCACTCCCGTCACATCGGCAACCGTCAAGATCGGCATCGCGTACGGTGATGGGAGCGATTCCATATCGTCGTGCCCATCACGCTGCCGTTATCCCCGCTCGACCGGCCCGGCAAGGGAAAACGACACGGGTGACGAACGGTTCGAAAGTCGATCACTCTTACGATACGTAATGTTGCAGAACCATAACGGGTGACCCCCGTCACTTCCTGAAGGGTTTTCCGGTACCGGTTGGTCCGGCAAAATCAGAAGGACAAGCGTGGGCGGCGGGTGCCGGGGAGGGCCCCGCCGCTCATTGCGTCCGCCCCAGTTTTCGCACCGCGCGACGTTAAAGTGCGGGCATGCGGTTCGGGCGGTACTACGAAGAGTTCGAGGTCGGCGACGTCTACCGGCACTGGCCCGGCAAGACGGTCACCGAGGCCGACGACCACCTCTTCTGCCTGCTGACGATGAACCATCACCCGCTGCACCTCGACGCCCACTACGCGAAGACCGCGACCGAGTTCGGGCGCAACGTCGTGGTCGGCAACTATGTCTACTCGCTGCTGCTGGGCATGTCGGTGGCCGACGTCAGCGGCAAGGCGATCGCCAACCTCGAGGTCGAGTCGCTGCGGCACGTCGCGCCGACCTTCCACGGCGACACCGTGTACGGCGAGACGACGGTGCTCGACAAGCGGGAGTCCGCGTCGAAGCCCGACCGCGGCGTGGTCGCCGTCGAGACCCGCGGCTACAACCAGGACGGCACCCTGATCTGTGTCTTCCGCCGCAAGGTGATGGTGCCCAAGCGGGCGTTCGCGGCGCACGACGACGGTCGCGACCCCGAACGGCCGAGCTTCCCGGAGCCAGTCGCCGGCTAGGCCGTCCCCCGCCAGAACTCACTGGTCGCAACGGGCCAAATGCGGCATATGCTGACCTTGGGAGGTCGTTATGCCAAGCCAGCCCGCGCCCGGCGATCCACTCTCGTTCCCCGTACCCGGTTTCCCGAACGTCGCGATCGACGTCTTCACCGCCCGCGAGTGGGAGTCGCTCGTCCGGCTGCCCGGGCGGGTGATCGTCGCGGCGACCCGGGCCGGCGACCCCGGGCGCACCGTCGAGGAAGGGCTGGCCGGCCTGGCGGCGATGGCCGCGGGCCGGATGTTCGACAGCGACCTGGTCCGCGCCGTGGTCGCCGCCGTCTACGCCGAGCGGCTGCCCAGCACGCCCAGCCGACCCGCGCGTGACCTGCTCGACGAGTGCCGCGAGGCGCGCCGGATCCTGGGCGAGCGCGCGGATCCCGCCGACTCCGCCGCCTACCGGCAGTGGGTGCAGTCGATCGCGGCCCGGGTCTGCACCGCCGGCCGCGGCCCGGCCGCCGGCCAGCTCGGCCCGGTCGACCGCCGCTTCCTGGCCGACCTCGGTCAGGCCCTCGGAATGGGCTGACGACGCCGTACCCAATAATCTTCGGGCGTGGAAGCTGAGGTCGGGGTCGGACCATGGCCGGGTCCGTGGCCGACCGACGAGAGGTACGACCCGGAGCTGCTCGCGCAGGGCGACCGGCGCAACGTCGTCGACCGCTACCGCTACTGGCGGCACGAGGCGGTGGTGGCCGACCTCGACCGGCGCCGGCACGACTTCCACGTCGCGATCGAGAACTGGCAGCACGACTTCAACATCGGCACCGTCGTCCGCAACGCCAACGCGTTCCTCGCGGCCGAGGTGCACGTGGTCGGCAACCGGCGGTGGAACCGGCGCGGCGCGATGGTCACCGACCGCTACCAGCACGTCCGGCACCACCCCACGATCGAGGAGTTCGTCGCCTGGGCGCACGAGTCGGACCTGCCGGTGATCGGCATCGACAACCTGCCCGGTTCCCGCCCGATCGAGACCGTCATCCTGCCGCGCCGCTGCGTGCTGCTCTTCGGCCAGGAGGGCCCGGGCCTGTCCGATACCGCCCGTACCGCCTGCGACCAGCTCTTCTCGATCGCGCAGTACGGCTCGACCCGGTCCATCAACGCGGGCGTCGCCAGCGGCATCGCCATGCACGCCTGGATCCGGACGTACGGCGAACCTCCGCCGGACGAAACCGCCCGCAACGCTTGACTCGCGACCCGTACCCCGGGGAACGTAGCGGGGTGGGCATGTCGGTGAGTTGCCCCCGGTGCGGAGGCCCTGTGCGGCCGCCGGACCTGATGCGCGCCGACTGGCGGTGCGACGCGTGCGGTGACGTCCCCCCGTTGCACGTGGCCGAGCACAACAACGCCGAGATCCTGAAGAGCGTCGTCAACACGATCACCGCCGGCGCGACGCCGGGCGGCGAGGTGGTGCCGCTCTGGTGCACCTGGCCCCTGCTGCGCGACTGGACGGTGACCGGTGTCGCCTGGGCGGGTGACGACCATTCGGGTGTCCACGCCGCGGCGCTGGCCTGCAGCGGGCCTGCCCCGCTCGGTGGCGGCCCGGCCGACCTGGTGCTCGTCGCGGAGCAGCCGGGCGTGGGCCTCGGCAACCGGTTCGCCGGCCTGCCGGGCACCGATCCGGGCCCTGACCTGGTCCGCGAGCTGACCCGGGCGGATCCGCCGCCGGGCGAGCCGGTCAACGCGCACGCCAAGATCAAAGTGGACGGCCACCCGACTCCACTGTGGTCCGTCCCAGCCCTGGAGGACCGCAGCGCGTACGTCGGTGAGGCGCGCGGTATGTGGCTTTATGCCATAGCTTGGCCCGCACACGCCGGCTACGTCCTCGCAGAGGACGTCGTGGTGCACGACCTGTGTGAATGGCTGCCTCCTGAGCTGGTGTACGGTGCTCCTTCTCCGTACCTGCATGGCCTTGCCTGAGTGGGCCGTTCCCGCTTGTGCGGATTGTGCGCAGTTGATTCAACCTGAGAGCTACGACTGATACTCTGAGCCTGCCGCGGCAAGTTGCCGGCGCCGCGCAGAGGGGGATGGGCCGCAATGCTCAAGAAGATCCTCACTTGGGGCGGAATCGCCTTCCTCATTTTCTTCATTGCCTTCCGCCCCAACGAGTCCGCCGATGTCTTCAAGAACATCGGTGGGGGCATCATGGACGTCGCCGAGGGCTTCGGGGACTTCTTCACGAGCCTGGTCGCCTAGGCGCATACGTCACCTATGGACCGTCCGTCCGCGCCACCTCCTGACCCCGACGAATCCGACCGCGAGCGTTGGGAGCGGGAGACCGCGCCCGTCGACGACGGTCCCGACTTCGGCAGTGGGCCGGCCTACTCACCGAGTGCCGGCTACGCCGAGGGTGCCGGCTTCTCCGAGTCGGCCGACTACGCGCACGAGACCCGCACGCGCCCGCGCGGCGCCTACACGGCCACCGACATCTCCGAAGAGGAGCTTGCGGGCCTGCAGGTCGACGCGTCCGGGTTGCCGCTCGGTCCACGCCGGGTGCTCCCGCTCGAGGACGAGCCGACCCCGCTGGTCTCCCGCTACCTCTTCCCGACCGAGCGCTACCGGGGCGAGTGGAAGCGGCACTGGATCCACCTGAGCACGCCGCTCATCGTGATCGTGCTGGCCACCTTCGTGCTCGGCTACCTCTCCGGCTTCCTGTTCCGGCAGGAGGCCACCGGCATGACCACGGTCGCCATCCTGATCTGGGTGGGCATCTTCGGGTGGGTCGCCTGGAAGGTCGGCGACTGGTACTTCGACCGCTTCATCCTGACCAACAAGCGGGTCATGGTGGTCAGCGGCATCATCACCCGACGCGTCGCGATGATGCCGCTGCTCCGGGTCACCGACATGAAATACGAACAGTCCCCATTGGGCCGTGCGCTCAACTACGGCACGTTCGTGTTGGAGTCCGCCGGCCAGGAGCAGGCGCTGCGCGAGATCAAGCACCTGCCGAACCCCAACGAGCTCTACCTCCGGGTCGTCGAGGAGATGTACGAGCCGCAGGCGGTCGAGGCCCGGCTCGGCAAGGACGCCGACGAGGCCCGCGCCGACGACGGCGCGTGAGCCACTGCCGATCAGCCGTTCGACGACGACCCGTTCGCCCGTAGACCTCCCCGCGCGCCGTGTGACAGTCTTCACCCACGCGCGAACCCAAGGGAGGGCGTCCGGTGACGGACAGGCAGGCGGTCGAGGACGACTTCCGCGAGTTCGTCGCCGCCCGGTCGCCCGCGCTGCTCCGCACCGCCTACCTGCTGACCGGTGACTGGGCCACCGCCGAAGACCTGCTGCAGACGGCCCTCACCAAGATCTATCTAGCCTGGCGCCGGCTCGGCGAGATCGAGGCTGTCGAGCCGTACGCCCGCCGGGTCCTGGTCAACACCTCCATCAGCTGGTGGCGGCGCCGCTGGCACGGCGAACGCCCGACCGAGGTGCTGCCCGAGCCGGCGGTCGCCGACCGGGTCGACGAGCAGCTCGAGCGCGACGCGCTCTGGCGGCACGTGCAGTCGCTGCCCGCCCGGCAGCGCGCGGTGCTCGTGCTCCGCTTCTACGAAGACCTCTCCGAGGCGCAGACCGCGGCGATCCTCGACATCTCCACCGGCACGGTGAAGAGCCAGACGTCGCGGGCGCTGAGCACGCTGCGCGGCCGGCTCGGCGCCGAACGCGCGGCCGAGCAGGCCCGGGTCGACGAGTTGGCCGCCGAGGCCGAGCGTCCCCGGATCCCGCGTCAGGCGCAGACACCCCCGGCAACGCGGCCGGTGCGTGCCCCCGCTCCCCGCATTCCCGCGCCGGCGGGAGGACTGGAGGGGCGTTGATGCTCGAGGAACGACTGCGCCGCGCCCTACAGGAACGGGTCGAGCTCACCCCGGCGGCCGTCGACCGCGCCGACCGGATCATCCAGCGCACCCGGCGCGGCCGGCGGTGGCGCCGGGCGGGCACCTCGCTCGCCGCGTTCCTGGCCTTCGCGCTGCTGCTCGGCGGCGTGCTCGGCTGGCAGGTGCTGCGCACCCCGCGCACCGGCTACGACCCCTCGGTCTTCGCCGCCGACCCGACCGCGCTGCCCACCCCGGCCGAGACCGCGTCGATCACCCCGCACGACCTCGCCGGCCTCGGGCTCGACCTGCGCATCGGCGACCTGCTCTGGACCATGGAGGGTCGCCGCATCGACCTGGGCGCCAACGGCGACGTCGAGCGCGCCTACCGGGTGCCGGCCGGCTGGCTCTACGGCAGCACGGGCGGCGTCTACCTGCAGCCCACCGACGGCCAGCCCGTGCAGGTCGCGCCCGAGGACAGCCGCTGGTCGGTGAGCGAGGACGGCCGGCGGCTCGCGGTCGTGGCCGACGGGCAGCTCACCCTCTCGGAGCTCGGCCCCGCGGGCGCCCGGCGCGACGGTGTGATCAACGTTCCGGCCGACGCCGCGCCGACCGCGGTGCTGGGCAACCGGGTGCTGGTCGCGGGCGGTGCGCGCAGCGGACGCGGCTACGAGTTCGTGAGCGTCGTCGGCAGCTCGGGCGAGGTCGACCCCGCCTGGAACCCGGCGATCTCCGGCGTCTTCGGCACCCGCAGCGACGCCGTCGTCGGGTTGGCCCGGGCCGGCAAGGCCCAACTCTGTCTCGCCGCGCTGCGGCCCGACGGTCCGAGCACGTCGGTCCACCCGACCACGATCTGCGGCTTCGCCCACCCCGGCGAGGACCTCACCCACAGCCTCTCCCCCGACGGTGGCTGGCTGGCCGAGCCCGACGGCAACCAGCTCACGCTGTTCAGCGTCGACACCGCGCTCTCGGCCGACCAGCGCTCGGCCAGGGAGTGCGCGGCGGCGGGCGTACGCTCCCCGATCTGGCTCGACACCCGCACCGTCGTCGCGCCGTACGACGGCGGTGTGGTCCGTTGCCAGACCGACGGGGCGCGCAAGCTGCTCCAGGTGCCCGCGGCGGCCGGCACGGCCTGGGCGCTGGTCCCCCGATTGGGGTCCGGGGAGCGTTAGCGTCTGCGGCGATGGACAGTCGCATCGACCTGCACGCCCACTCGACCGCGAGCGACGGCACGCTGACCCCCGCCGAGCTGATGGCGGCGGCCGCGGCGGCCGGCCTCGACGTGGTGGCGATCACCGACCACGACACGACCGCCGGCTGGGCCGACGCCGCCGCGGCGCGACCACCCGGCCTGGCCCTGGTCCGCGGGGCCGAGCTGTCGTGCCGCTGGTCGGGCGCCGACCCGCCGATCGCCCTGCACCTGCTGGCCTACCTCTTCGATCCCGCGGCGCCGGACCTCGTCGCGACGCTCGCCCGGGTCCGCGCGGCGCGCGAGGTGCGCGCGGAGCGGATGGTCGCGCTGCTCCGGGCCGACGGCTACGACGTGCACTGGGACGAGGTGCTGCGGGACGCGGCCGGCGGCAGCGTCGGTCGGCCGCACATCGCCCAGGCGCTGATCCGGGCCGGGCTGGTCACCTCGACCAACGCCGCGTTCGCGCCGGAATGGCTGGGCCGCCGCTATCGGGTGCCGAAGGAGGAGATCGACGTCTTCGAGGCGGTCCGGCTGGTCCGCGACGCCGGCGGGGTGACGGTCTTCGCGCATCCGCGGGCGACCAGGCGCGGCCGGATCGTGCCGGACGAGCTGATCGTGGCGCTGGCCTCGGCGGGGCTGTTCGGTCTCGAGGTCGACCACACGGACCACACCCCGGCGGAACGCGACCACGTGCGGGCCCTCGCGGAGTCGCTCGGGCTCGCGGTGACCGGATCATCCGATTTTCACGGTACGCACAAGCAGGTCAAGCTCGGTGCGGAGCGCACGGCCCCGGCGGTTCTGGCGCGGCTGGTGGCCGCCTCCTCCGGGGTGACACCCGTGCTTCGCTGACCCGAAGGTCCTTCGCATACCGTGCTCGCGTGGATCTCAAAGTGTTCGGCGAAGTGCTGGTCACGCTGCTGGTCATCATGGACCCGCCGGGCATGGTTCCGATCTTCGTGGCGATGACCGGTCCGATGGCGGAGCGCGACCGGCACAAGGCCGCCTGGCAGGCGGTGTGCCTGGCCCTGGGCGTGATCGTGCTGTTCGGGGTGGCGGGCCAGAACCTGCTCGAGTACCTGCACGTCGACCTGCCCGCCCTGCAGGGCGCCGGCGGCCTGCTGCTGATCATGATCGCGCTGGAGCTGCTGACCGGGAAGACCGACGACCCGACGGCGCACTCCACGACGAACATCGCGCTGGTGCCGCTGGGCACCCCGCTGCTGGCCGGGCCGGGCGCGATCGTGGCGACGATGCTGTTCGTGCAGCGGTCTTCCGACGCCGCGGACTACGTCGCGGTCTACGCGGGCATCGTGGTCGCGATGCTGGCGGTCTGGCTGGTGCTGCGCTACTGCGGCGTGGTGGTCAAGATCCTCCGCCCCGGCGGCATCGAGGTGCTGACCCGGATCGCCGGCCTGCTGCTCGCGGCGATCGCGGTGCAACTGATCGCGGACGCGGTCTTCGCCTTCGTCGACTCGTACCAGGCGGGGTGACCGGACGGGGTTGTCGTACCCGGATGGGAGGATTCTCCCGTGCGCACCTCTCCCGCCGGCCGGGCGCCGGCGCCCCGGGCCGAGCAACTCGGCTTCACCGGCATGCCCGAGCGGCTGTTCGTGTGCACGCCGAGCAAGCTGGGCACCTACGCCGACTGCCCACGCCGCTACCGGTTCTCCTACGTCGACCGCCCGTCGCCGCCCAAGGGCCCGCCGTGGGCACACAACTCGCTCGGCGCGAGCGTGCACACCGCGCTGAAGAACTGGTTCGCGCTGCCGCCGGAGCGGCGCACCCGCGCGGCGCTGCCGGCGCTGCTCAAGGGCACCTGGGTGCGCGAGGGCTACCGCGACGAGGTGCAGGAGCGGGCTGCCTACCGCCGGGCGCTCGAGTGGCTCGAGGGCTACGTCGGCGGTCTCGACCCGGCCGCCGAGCCGGTCGGCGTCGAGCGGGTGGTCGCGGTCAAGACGGCGGTGCTGGCCTTCAACGGCCGCGCCGACCGCATCGACGCGCGGGGCGGCGAGCTGGCGATCGTCGACTACAAGACCGGCCGCACGGGCCTCGACAGCGACGACGCCCGGGGTTCGCAGGCGCTGGCCCTCTACGCCTACGCGGCGGAGCGGGTCTTCCGCCGGCCGTGCCGCCGGGTCGAGCTGCATCATCTGCCGTCGGGCACGATCGCGGCGCACGACCACACGCAGGAGTCGCTGGCCCGCCAGGTCTCCCGGGCCGAGGACACGGCCCGCGACATCCTCGACGCCGAGAAGGCGGTGGCCGCGGGCGCTGACCCCGACGAGGCCTTCCCGACGACCCCGGGCCCGATGTGCGGCTGGTGCGACTTCCGCCGGAGCTGCCCGGCGGGGGTCACCGACAAGGAGCCGTGGGCGGGGCTCGACCGCTCCCTGTGACGGCCTGTCGGATCAACAACGTCACGCTATGCAGCCGCCACGCTGCGTGACAGTTTGGTCGCCAGCCGCCTCGTGGCGGCGCAACGGGGGAGGCCGGGGTGACCAGAGTGGCGGCTGTGGCGCTGCTTGTGGTGGTGGCGGTGGCGGTGTTCGGCGGCACGGCGGCGGCGCGCGCCGACCCGCGCCATCCGCACTTCGCGACCCAGGCGAGCGCGGCGGGGTTGACCGGTGCCGAGGCGCGGGCGTTGCAGCATCGGGTCGACCGCTATCTGGCCCGGCTCGGCGGCACGCAGGTGGGCATCAACAGGATCGACCTGGCCGGCGGGGCGACGCTGCGGCTGGTCGTGCCGGGCCGGGGCCCGGCCGCTCCCGAGGTCAGCCCGTCCGGCGTGATTGGTCCGGCGCCGTGCCGGCCGCACCACTTCTGCGTGTACGCGCACGAGGACTACGCCGGCGACCGGCTCGACCTCTACCAGTGCGGGGTGCTGCACTACCTGCTGTTCGCGGGCTACGGGTCGTACCGGAACAACCAGGCGCCGGGCACCGTCCCGCGCTACTACAGCCACGACCGCCTGCTCAGCTATTCGGGCATCCCGGGCCGGGTGGCGGCGCGCAAGCAGAGTTGGACCTTCATCGAGTGGGTCAGACCCTGCGGGTGATCAGACCGGTTCGATCACGCGTACGCCGGGCCAACGCTGGGCGGGCCGTTGCCTTTCCAGCCGCTGCCGGGACCGCTCGACGCTGACCCGCCGCGGATTGCGGCGCCAGATGCCACCGAGCAGGTCGCCCAGCCCGTGCGGCGCGAGCACCTCGAGGCGGTCGTCTGAGGTGCGACGGACCGCGACGGAGGTGGCGAGCTCGGGCCAGGTGCCGATGGCCTCGGCGACACTGGCGAGGGGCGACACGGGTCCGCCGCCCTCGGCGGCCGGGTACCAGAGGTGAACCGCCGCCTGGTTGGTCGCCTCCCACGGCACCGCGGGCAGGTGGCGGGCGAGTTCGGCGGTGGCGGCGCGGTCCCGCTCGCGGCTGAGGTCGGCTTGGTCGAAGAAGGCGACGTCGACGTCGCGGACCCGGGCGGGGTCGAAACCGTCGCCGTAGCGCTGGTCCCAGACGACGTTGCGCAGCGCCCCGGCACCGACCCACGCGTCGGGCAGCCCGGCCGCCTGGACGGCGGCCAGCACGGTCATCAGCCACGGACAGGCCCGCACTATGGCGATCAGCTCGTCCACTTCGCTCTCGGACATGAAACACAGCTTCTCAAGCGCGGCTTCGCGGCGGCTCGGCGGCCGGGCCGCGGCGCGGCGACATCGCGGCAGGGCGGCCTCACAGCGGCGCGGCGGCCCGACGGCCCGGCGCGGCGAGGGCGTCGCAGCCTCGCGTCGGTCTGGCGGCGGCGCGGTCCGACGGTTCGACGCGGCGGCCGTGCGGCGCCGGCGCCGGTCGGTCAGGTGAGTAGGTCCACGTGGGTGCCCGCGCCTGAGTCGAGGGCGTGCTCGTAGACCGCCCAGCTCAACGCCAAATCCTGCCAAGGCAGGCCGACCGGGGAGTAGACGCTTGGGATTGTCGGTGGGGCCGTGGCCGGGAGTTCGCCGCGGAGTACTGCGCCCAAGGTGCCCGTGGCGGATGCCGCCGGTAGGCCTGCGGTGCCGAGTGCGCCGCCGGAGAGGGACCGATCGATGTCGTCGACGATCAGGCGGCTGGCTGTGAGGAGGTCGGTGGCCAGCTCGCGTTTGCCGGGCTCGTCCGCGCCCAGCGACGTGAGGTGTTGGCCCGGGCGCACGTCCGCGCGGGCCAGCAGTGGGGTTTGCGACCAGGTGGCGAGGACGACCACGTCAGAAGCGGCGGCGACCTCGGGCGCCGAGGACAGGACCGTCGCCGGGGATGTGGCGGTGCGGGTCGGATCCAGCGGGAGCGCCCCGGCTGGATCCGGGTTCGTCGCGGTGCCGGGCGGTTCCGTTGCCGGCGCCAGGAGTGCTGCGGCGCGGGTCGGGGTCAGGTCCGTGGCGACGATGCGGGACCAGGGGCGGAGGTGGCGTAGGCCGGCCAGCGTGGTCGCCGCCTGTGCGCCCGCGCCGATGAAGCCGAGTGTTCGCGCCTCCGGTGGGGCCAGCGTGTGCGTGGCCAGCGCTGCCGCTAGGCCTGTGCGCCATGCCGTCACCGTTGCCGAGTCCAGGAGGGCCAGCAGCTCGCCGTCGGACAGGGCGTGTAGGCAGATCACGCCCCGTAGGGCCGGCGATGCCGTCGGGAACTTCGCGTTGACCTTTACCGTGTAGGCCGGTACGGCCGGTAGGAGGCCCGGCATCAGGCAGGTTGCCGTGCCTGGGCCCGGTAGGTCCGTGCGGATCCGCAGCGGCGTCGGGTCCGTGGCCGGCGTGCGGAAGCCGGCCGCCAGCGCAGCCAGCACCACGTCCAGGTCCAGTGCCGCGGTGATGTCGCGGCGGCCGAGGATCACCGTCACCCGGTCAGTCTGTAGCAGCGGTGATGCCACCCCCGCGGGGGTGGCATCACCGCTCGGTCGAGGGTCAGTCGTCGTCCCGGTCGTGGTCATCGTCATCGTCGTCGTCCCGGTCGTCGTCGTCCCGGTCGTCGTCGTCGCGGTCGTCGTCGTCGCGGTCGTCGTCGTCCCGGTCGCTGTCCGCCTTGATGATCGTGCCGTTGGTGCGGTCCACGTAGATGTCGTGCTCCACGCCGTCCCGGACGACCTCGACCTTCCAGGTCTTGGCGCCGTGCTCCAGTTCCGACTCGATCTCCGTCACCGTGCCGCCGCCGACGCGGTCCAGGGCGATCCGGGACGCCTCGTCCGCGTCGAGGCCGCCGCCGGCGGGGGCCGCCGGGCTCGTCGTCGACGAGTCGGGCGTCGGCGTCGCGGTGCGGTCGTCGTCCGGGCTCGCCGTGGCGTCGTCGTCCGGGGTCGACGTGGCGTCGGTCGGCGTCGCCGGTGCCGTCGGGTCCGTGGTGGCGACCGCGCTGCCGAGACCGGTCAGTGCGGACGGTCGGTCGTCGCGGGTGGCCGCCAGTGCCGTGCCTGTCACGGCGAGCGCCGCCATCGCGGCCAGCGTGATGATCACCGGTGTGCGCTTCATGGGTCCTGACCTCCGTATCGGGTGTTACCAAGGAGGTTCGTCCCACCAGGGATAGCGCCGCGCTGCGTGACCGCTAAGGGGTGGTTAAGGCCGCCGGCAGGCCCAGCGTGACCGCCGCGCCACCACCCGGATTGTCCGAAATGTCAAAACTGCTAGCCGCCCGCCGCGCGATGTCCAGGCCCAACCCCGTCCCGCCGCCCGGGCTCACCCCTCGCGACACCGCCGCGCCGGCCAGCCCAGGCCCCGCGTCCGACACCACCAGCACCCGGTCGGCCGACAACGACACCGCGAACGGCGTCCCGTCCGGCGTGTGCGCGAACACGTTGCCGAGCAGCGCGTCCACCGCCGCCGCCAGCTCGTCGGCCGCCACACCCACCGGCAACGGACCGTCCACCACCGACAGCCGCATCGCCCGGCCCGTGTCCTCCGCCAACACCGACCAGAACTCGACCCGGTCCCGCACCACCGCGACCGCGTCGCACGACGCCGCGGTCGACGGCTCGCTGCGCCACCGCGCCTGCCGGATCAACCCGGTCACCGCCCGCTCCAGCGCGTCGACGCCGCCGGCCACCCGCGCCCGGTCGTCCGGGTCGCGCACGGACTCGGCCTCCAACCGCAACGCGGTCAACGGCGTACGCAGGCGATGTGACAGGTCCGCCACCTGCTCCCGTTCCTCGCGCAGCAGCACCTGGATCCGCTCGGCCAGGTGGTTGAGCGCCCCCGCCACCTCGCGCAGCTCGGGCGGGCCCGCCGGCACCTCCGCGCGGGCCCCCAGCTCCGCCCGCGCGAGCCGGTGCGAGACCGCGGACAGCTCGCCGATCGGCCGCACCAGGCTGCGCGCCAGCCGGTCCGCGACGAGCAGGCCGACCACCACCAGCAGCAATCCGAGCGCGGCGAGCACGAGCCACGCCCGCGTGACACCGGCGCGCAACTCGTCCGCAGGCACGACGGTGCGGATCACGGCCGTCCCGTCGGACCGCCCGACTCCGATGACGATCTCGCGCCCGCCGTCGAGCGCGGCGGTCAGGCTGGTGCCGGTCGCCGCGAGCTCGACCGCCGGCGTACGCGATGCGGGTGTGCCGACCGGTTCCCCGCCGCCGGGCAGGAACACCGTGACCCGCCGGCCCGGCGCGTTGAGCTGGTCGACGATCAGCTCGATGTCGGCCCGCTCGGCCGTGCCCACGACCGGCACGATGCCCTGCACGTCGGCGGTGGCGCGGTCGGTCGCCCGGTCCTCGGCGACATCGCGCAGCAGCAACGCCAGCGGCACGAGGAACGCGATCAGGGTCAGCGTCGTCGTCGCCGCGACCAGCAGGGTCAGCCGCCACCTCACGGCGCGGTGTCCGGTGTGGCCAGGCGCACCCCGACGCCGCGGACGGTGTGCAGGTAGCGCGGCGCCGCGGCCGTCTCCCCGAGCTTGCGGCGCAGCCAGGACAGGTGCACGTCGACGGTCTTGTCGGCACCGCCGTACGGGATCTGCCACACCTCGGTCAGCAGCTCTCGCTTGGTGACGACCTCGTCGCGCCGGGTCGCCAGGTGGTGCAGCAGGTCGAACTCGCGCGGGGTGAGGTCGACGGGCACGCCGTCCAGGCGTACGCCACGTGATCTGGGGTCGATCTCGAGGTCGCCCACGACGATGGTCTCGTCGGTCGCGGCGGCCGGCCCACGCCGCAGCACCGCCCGGATCCGGGCGTCGAGCTGGGCGGCGGTGAACGGCTTGACCACGTAGTCGTCGGCGCCCGCGTCGAGCACCCGGACGATCTCGGTCTCGGCGTCCCGGGCGGTCGCCACGATCACCGGGACCCGGCTCACCGCCCGCAGCATCCGCAGCAGTTCGGTGCCGTCGACGTCGGGCAGGCCGAGGTCGAGCACCACCAGGTCCGGACGGTCGTCGAGGGCGGCCCGCAGCCCGTCCATGGCGGTGGTCGCCGCGGCGACGGCGTGCCCACGGTCGCGCAGCGCCCGCAGCAGCGGCGTGCGGATCGCCGGGTCGTCCTCGATGAGCAGCAGGCGCGGCACAGCTCGCACCGTATCCTCCCGGCGCCCGACCGGCCGAGGCCCTTAACCCGCTCTTAGCGTCGCCCGGTGCCGCTCTTAGCGAGCAACCATGCATAGTCGGTGCATGCCTCGCCGGAGTCTCGCCGTGCTCGGATGGCTCGCCGCCGTGGTCGTCGCCACGCTCGCCGGCGTCGGCGCGATCCGCCTGGTGGGTGACGGCTTCACCGGTACGCCGGGCGGAGTACGCAGCCAGGCCGACGTGGCCCGCGACCTCGCGGCGGCGACAGACGGGACCGCGGCCCCCACGCCAAAGCCGACGACCGCAGCAGCGACGGCGACCGCGACACCCAGCGGCGCGCGCGAGACCTTCTCCAACCGCGGCGGCAGCGTGGTCGCCGCCTGCCGTGGCGACCTGGTCACGCTCGAGACCTGGTCACCGGCCCAGGGGTACGCCGTCCGCGACCTCGAGAAGGGCCCGGACGACGACGCCGAGGTGGAGTTCGAGGGCTCCGGCGGCCGGTTCGAGATCAAGGTCGAGTGCCGGAGCGGCCAGCCCGTCCAGGTGGGGCACGACGACTGACGGCCGTTGATGCCCCGGTAGGCTCCGCCCATGCACCAGCGCTGGTTGCTCGGCGCCGCGGCCCTCGGGGTGGTCTGGGGCGCGGTCGCGATCGCCTTCGACGCGCCCGTCCTCGTGCTCGACTTCCTGCTGCATCTCGGCCCGACCCTGGCCGGCGTCGCCGCCCTGGTCGCGCTGATCGGCTGGCGGCCCGCCGGCCCGGCCAGCTTCGAGATCCGCGCCGAGACGTTCGTCGCGCCGACCAACCGCCGCCGGACCATCGAGATCGCCGCGCTGGTGCTGGTGCTGACCTCGCAGGCGGCGCTGGCGATCGACCGGCTCGCCGACGGCGGCGGGGTGTTCGACGGCCTCCTCTCGGTCGTCTTCGGGCTGCTCGCCGCCGCCCTGCTCGCCCGCTCGGTGCTGGTGCCGACCACGGTCGAGCTCAACGCCGACGGACTGCGCATCCCCGGGCGGCTGCATCGCGTCGACGTGCCGTGGGCGGCGATCCGGCCGGGCACGCCGTGGGCGCCGGTGCTGCGCACCCAGCGGCTGGAGTTGCTGATCGGCACCGGCTACCTGGTCCGGCCGCCGAGCGAGCGCCGGCAGCGCCTGGACGTGCCGATCGACGTGCTCGACATACACCCGTGGTTCCTGGCCGACGCGATCCGTTACTACGTCGCGCACCCCGAGCACCGCGCCGCGATCGGCCGGCCGGCCGAGCTCGAACGGCTGTCCCGCCGGCTGCGCGACGGCGGCGCGCCGCCCGCCCTGCCCGCCGGGCCGACCGTGCCCGTGGTGCGGCAGGCCGGGGCGCCGGCGACCGAGCGGTCGACCGCCGCGCACCGGAGATAAGGTCGATCGCATGCGTGATGCCCAGCAACTCCTCGCCGACGCCACAGTGATCGCGGTCGTCGGCGCGTCGCGCGACCCCCGAAAGGCCGCACACACCGTTCCCCTCCAGATGCAGCGTCACGGCTGGCGGATCATCCCGGTCAACCCGTTCGTGGACGAGCTGTTCGGCGAGCGGGTCTACCGCTCGGTCGCGGAGATCCCGTTCCCGGTCGACCTGGTCAACGTCTTCCGGCCCGCCGCGGACTGTCCCGACGTGGTCCGCGACGCGATCGCCGCCGGTGCGCCGGCGGTGTGGCTGCAGCTCGACATCGTGTCGCCGGAGGCCCGCAAGCTCGCGACCGAGGCCGGTCTCGACTACGTCGAGGACCGCTGCACCGCGGTCGAGCGCGCCGTCGGCAACATCAGCAAGGCCTGAGGCCGACCACATGTGTAGCCGGCCTACACGTGGTGCGCCCGTGGGTGCAGAGCAAACTCGGTCGCGGTTCGTGGGTCAAGGGGCTAGTTTCCGCACATGCTGACGGTGCGCCGGGCCCGGACCGATGCCGACTTCGCGCTCGTCCGCCAGGTGCGGATGGCCGTCATGCCCTACGAGCGGGCACCGTCCGTCGCCGAGATGCGCGCCTCGCTGAGCCGCGACTCGCTGGTGCTGCTGGTCGAGCGCGGCGGTGAGCTGATCGGCAGCGGGGCCGCCGACCGGTCCAGCATCACGGGTGCCGCCACGGTCAGCCCGCGGGTCCTGCCCGGGTTCCGCCGGCAGGGCATCGGCAGTCGGGTGCTCGCTCATCTCTGGGCGCACGCCGCCACGCTCGGCGTCGCGCGGGTGCTCGGGCACGCCGACGACGAGGGCTCCAAGGCCTTCGCCGAACGGCACGGGTTCGCCGAGGTCGACCGCCAGGTCGAGCAGGTCCGCGAGATCGGCGACGAGAAGCTGCCGCCGCCCCGCGCGGACGTCGACGTCGTCACGGTCGCGCAGCGGCCGGAGCTGTGGGACGTCGCCTACGACGAGCTGGCGAGCCAGGCGTTCGAGGACATGGCGCTGATCGCGCCGATGCACGCGACCCTCGCCGAGTGGCGGACGACCTGGATCGGCGACCCGGCGGCGATGTTCCTGGCGCTCGACGCGACGGGCGGCGGCGGGCCCGTCGCGCTGGCGGGGCTGATCGCCGACCACGACAACCCGCACCGGGCCGAGAACGCGCTGACCGTGGTCCGCCGCGACTGGCGGGGCCGTGGTGTGGCCGCCCACCTCAAGCGCGTCGCGCTGGCCCACGCCGCCGCGACCGGGCTCACCGAGGTCTACACCTGGACCCAGCGGGGCAACGCCGACATGCGCGCGCTCAACACGCACCTCGGCTACGCGACGCGGCTACAGAGCTTCACCATGAGCCGGACGGTGTCCGACACCCTCGGGGGCGCGGGTTCGTAGCGGCGAGAACGCGGCGAACAGCGCGATCACGCCGAGCCCGAGACCGAGGGCGAGCGCGACCGCCGGCACCCCGGCGTGCGCCGCCGCGAACGTGACCAGCGGCGCCCCGATCGGCCCCGGCAGGTAGTGGACGGTCCAGAACGCCGAGGTCACCCGGCCGAGCAGGTGCTCCGGCGTGATCTCCTGGCGCAGCGACATCGAGCAGGTGCCGGCGATCCCCTGCGCGAACAGGATCACCGCCACCAACCCCGCGATCACCGGCACCGCGGTCGCGCCGCCGGCTCCGGCCAGGGCCACCGCGGTCAACGCGTACGCGCCGATCCAGCACGCGCCGAAGCCCAGCCTGCGGCGCAGCAGCGCGACCACCGAGCCCGCCACGATCGTGCCCGCCGCGCCGATCGCGAACACCGCGCCGACCGCGCCGCCGCCCTGGTGCAGGTCTTCCCGCAGGCGGTAGATGACCAGGTCGTCCATCGTGTACGTGAGGAAGATGACGCCACAGAGCAGCAGCGTGAGCGTACGCAGCACCGGCTGCCCCCAGAGGAACCGCAGCCCGGTGATGAACCCGCGGATCGGCGACTGCCGCTCGGGCGCGGTCTCCCGGGGACGCAGCCGCACGAACGACATCGCGACGGCCGACAGCCCGAAGGTGATCGCGTCGATCCGATCACCCAGGCCGGGTCGAGCACCGCGAACAGCCCGCCGGCGATGGCCGGGCCGGCGACACCGGCGGCCGCGAACGACGCCGAGAGCAGCCCGTTGGCCTGGGTGATCTGGTCGCGGCGGACCAGCGCCGGCACCGCCGTGATGTAGCCGACCTGGTAGAGCATGCCGGCCGCCGCGCCGAGCGGCATCGCCACGAACAGCACCCAGAGCTGCGGCGCGGCCAGCCAGACCAGCGGGACCAGGGCATAGAGCGCGGCCCGGGCCACGTCACACGCGATCATCACGGTACGGCGGCCGAAGCGGTCCACGATGGACCCGGCCAGCACGCCGGAGACGAGCCACGCGGCGCCGATCGTGCCGGTGACCAGGCCCATCTGGAAGACCGAGCCGGTGAGCTGGAGGACCAGCACCGGCACGGCCAGGGTGGTCAGCGAATCACCGGCGACCGAGACCGTCTGCAGGATCCAGAAGAGGACGAAGTTCCGGTCCCGGCGAAGCGACACGACCTCACACTAGAGGCGGTATTCCTTCAGCAGGCCCCGCGAGATGATCGTCTTCTGGATCTCCGAGGTGCCCTCGCCGATCAGCAGGAACGGCGCCTCGCGCATCAGGCGCTCGATCTCGTACTCGGTCGAGTAGCCGTAGCCCCCGTGGATCCGGAAGGCCTCCTGCACGACCTCGGCGCAGTATTCGGAGGCCAGCAGCTTGGCCATGCCGGCCTCGACGTCGTTGCGGGCGCCGGCGTCCTTGAGCCGCGCGGCGTTGACCATCATCTGGTGGGCCGCCTCGATCTTCGTGGCCATCTCGGCGAGCTTGAACGCGATCGCCTGGTGCCCGGCGAGCGGCTCGCCGAACGTGTGCCGCTGCTGCGCGTACGCGATGGCCAGCTCGAACGCCCGCAGCGCGATGCCGCAGGCGCGCGCGGCGACGTTGACGCGACCGACCTCGATGCCGTCCATCATCTGGTAGAAGCCGCGACCGGCCGATCCGGCGCCGCCGAGCACGGCCGAGTCGGGCACCGCGACGCCGTCGAGCACCATCTCGGTGGTCTCGACGCCCTTGTAGCCCATCTTCCCGATCTTCCCGGGGATGGTCAGCCCGGGCGCGGTCTCGCCGAAGCCGGGCTCCTTCTCCAGCAGGAAACAGGTCATGTTGCCGTAGACCGAGTCGGCGCCGTCCTCCGTCCTGACCAGCGTCGCGACCACCGACGAGAAGGCGCCGTTGGTCAGCCACATCTTCTGGCCGTCGAGCACGTAGGTGTCGCCGTCACGGCGCGCGGTCGAGCGGATCGCCGCCACGTCGGAACCGCAGCCGGGCTCCGACATCGAGAACGCCCCGCGCACCTCGCCGGTGGCCATCCGGGGCAGCAGGGCCGCGCGCTGTTCGGGCGAACCGTGCTGAGCCACCAGATAAGCGACGATGAAGTGGGTGTTCACGATCCCGGAGATCGACATCCAGCCGCGCGACAGCTCTTCGACCACGAGGGCGTACGTGAGCAGCGACTCCCCGAGGCCGCCGTGCTCCTCGTCGATCGTCAGTCCGAAAAGCCCCATCTCCCGCATGCCGTCGACGATGTCGGCCGGGTACTCGTCGGCGTGCTCCAGCCGCTGCGCGTGCGGAATGATCTCCTTGTCGACGAACTCGCGGACCGTCTCGAGGATCGACTCCTGCACGTCGGAGAGGCCGGGTGTCCGGGCCAGGCGCGCCATGACCACCATCTTCCCTCGTCACGGGCGGGATCGGGACGCTAATAGGTTCCTCGCGTTTAGTAACGTGCCGGGGACGACTCGGGAAAGGCGACGATGAGCTACCCACCCCCAGGCAACCAGCCCGACCCATACCAGCCGGACCCTTACCAGCCCGGGCAGCCGTACGACCCGCAGCAGTCGGGGCCGCCGGCCTACCCGACGCAGCCGCCCACCTCCGGCCAGCCCGACCCGTACGCGCCCTACGGCCAGCCGCCGCCGCAGCCCCCGTACGGGCAGGGCTACCCGGGCTATCCGCAGCAGCCGGCGCCCTACGGCTACGAGCAGCCGGGCTACGCCTTTCCGCAGGCGCAGCCGCGCGGCATGAACACGATGGCGATCCTCGCGCTGATCCTCGGCATCCTGGTGCCGCCGGTGGGCATCGTGCTGGGCCACATCGCCAAGAACCAGCTCAAGACCTCGGGCGAGGAGGGCGGCGGCCTGGCCACCGCCGGTCTCGTGGTCGGCTACGTGCTCACGGGCCTGTACCTGCTGTTCTGCTGCGGCGCGATCGGCCTCGGCTGGCTCGGCTCGACGCTGGACAGCACGGGCAGCACGGGTACGAGCTACTAGCGGAACTGGGCCTCGCGCACGCTGTTGCCGCCGTCGACCACCAGCATCTGGCCGGTGATGTAGGAGGCGGCCGGCGAGCAGAGGAACGCGATCGCGGCGGCCACCTCGTCGGGCGTTCCCGGCCGCCCGATCGGCGTGCCGAGACCCTGCTTGAGCTCGGTGACCGTGGACGCCGCGGTGTAGATGGTGCCCGGCGCGACCGCGTTGACGGTCACCCCGTCGGCCACCATCTCCATCGCCAGCGCGCGGGTCAGCCCGAGCACGCCGGCCTTGGCCGCCGCGTACGCGGCCTCGGTCGGCAGCGCGTTGACCGGGCCGGCGGTCGCCGACAGGTTGACGATGCGGCCCCAGCCGCGCTCGGACATGCCGCCGATGAACGCCCGGCTGCACAGGAACGCGGTCGACAGGTTGCGGTCGATCTCGGCCCGCCACTCGTCGAACGTGAGCTGGGCGACCGGGCGGAGCACCTCGGGGCTCGTCCGGCTGGCCAGGCCGGCGTTGTTGACCAGCACCTCGACGTCGCCGAGCTGCTCGGTCACGGCGTCGGCGAGCGCGCCGACCTCGGCCTCGTCGGTCAGGTCGGCGACGAAGCCGATGGCACCCAGCTCGGTCGCCCGCTCGTGGATCCGCCGGGTCGTCGACACGATGGCCACCTTGGCGCCGAGCTGGCGCAGCCGGCGTGCGGTCGCGTAGCCGATCCCGTCGGGGCTGCCGGCCCCGGTGACCAGCGCGATCCGGCCGTCGAGGCGCACGGTGGTCAGCCCGTCATCGGCCTGCGTGTCGATTCCCATGCGGCAGATCCTGCCCGGTCGCCGCAACACCGGCAACGACACCCCCTCCACAGGGGGCACGGGCGACACTGCCGAGCCGGTACCCTACCGGCACGCCGGCCAGCACACTCGGAGAGCGCGATGACCGACCCGACCCCCGCCGCACCGTTGGATCCGACCGCGCCACCACCCGCCTACCCGGCACCAAGCCAGCCAGGCCAGCCGGACCAGCCGGGCCAGCCGACCTATCCCGGCTACCCGGCGCCCCCGCAGGCCGGTCCCGGCTACCCGGCACCCGCACAGCCGGACCCGGCCTATCCGGCGCCCGGACAGCCTGGCCCGGCCTATCCGGCCTCGGGCTACCTCGCGCCGGCACCCGCCTACCCGGGCTACGGATACGCCGTGGCGAAGACCAACACGCTGGCCATCGCCTCGCTCGTCTGTGCCCTCGCCGGCCTGGTCACCGGCCTCTCGGCACCGGTCGGCGCGGTCCTCGGCCACATCGCCCGCCGGCAGATCCGGGAGCGCGGCGAGCAGGGCGACGGCCTGGCCCTGGCCGGCATCATCGTCGGCTGGATCCTGACCGGGCTGGGCGTCGCCTACCTGCTGTTCCTGCTCGTGATCATCATCGTCGCGATCACCGCCGGTGTTGCCGACGACGGGGCCTACGCACTCAGCCTTCTGGCGGCGTGAACCGCGAGGTCCGAGCCATGCCCGCGGCCCGCCCCTTGGCCGCGATGACCAGGGCCATCTTGCGCGACGCCTCGTCGATCATCTCGTCACCGAGCATCACCGCGCCCAGCTTGCCGCCGGCCTCCGAGGTCGCGTGCGCGTACGCGTCGAGGATCAACTCGGCCCGGTCGTAGTCCTCCTGCGCGGGCGCGTAGATCTCGTTGGCCGCCTCGATCTGCCCCGGGTGCAGCACCCACTTGCCGTCGAAGCCGAGCGCCGCCGACCGCTTGGCCACTGCGCGGAACGCGTCGACGTCGCGGATCTGCAGGAACGGCCCGTCGATCGCCTGCTTGTCGTGCATCCGCGCGGCCATCAGCAGCCGCATGAGGATGTAGTGGTAGGGGTCGCCCGGGTAGTCGGGGATCAGCCCGCCGACCACCAGCGACCGCATGTTGATCGACGCCATGAAGTCGGCCGGGCCGAAGATGATCGTCTCGACCCGGGGTGAGGCCGCCGCGATCGCGTCGACGTTGACCAGGCCGGCCGCGTTCTCGATCTGCGCCTCGATGCCGATGCCGCCGACCGGCAGGCCGACCGCCTTCTCGATCTGCGTCAGCGTGAGGTCGAGCCACTCCACGTGCGCCGCGGACTGCACCTTGGGCAGCATCACGCAGTCCAGGTTGGACCCGGCGCCCTCGACCACCTCGACCACGTCGCGATAGGTCCACTCGGTGGTCAGGTCGTTGACCCGCACGACCCGCGTCCGCGAACCCCAGTCGCCCTCGTTGAGCGCGGCGACGACGTTCTTGCGCGCCTCCGGTTTGGCCAGTGGCGCGACCGCGTCCTCGAGGTCGAGGAAGACCTGGTCGGCCGGAAGCGTGCGGGCCTTGTCGAGCATCTTCAGGCTGGAACCGGGTACGGCCAGACAGGACCGGCGTGGTCGTCCCGCAGCGGCCATCGACGGCTCCTCACGATCGATACAGTTAGCCAAACGGTAACCTCGCGCGACGACCGAGGAGAACCAACCAGTGGAAGAAGTCACCGGGCGAGTCGTAGTGATCACCGGGGCCAGCTCCGGGATCGGGCTGTCCGCCGCCGTCGCCCTGGCCAGGCGCGGCGACCAGGTCGTCCTCGTCGGACGCGATCCCGTCCGGCTGGCCGACGCGGCCGCCGAGGTGCGCGACGCGGCCGGCACGCTGCCGGCCTCCTTCCGGGCCGACTTCGCGGCGCTCGACGACGTGCGGGCGCTGGCCGAGACGCTGCGGGCGGCGTACGACCGGATCGACGTGGTGGCCAACAACGCGGGCGCGATCGTGCTGCACCCGGCGACCACCGTGGACGGTCACGAGCTGACCATCCAGGCCAACCACCTCGCGAGCTTCCTGCTCACCGTGCTGCTGCACGACCGCGTCACGCGGATGGTGGTGACCGCCTCGGGCGCCCACCGGTGGGGCAACCTCGACCCGCGCGACCTCAACCGGTCGTTGGAGCGCTACGTACCGATGCGCGCGTACGGCACGAGCAAGCAGGCCAACATCCTGTTCGCCGCCGAGGCGGCCCGCCAGTGGCCGGCGATGCTCTCCTACTCGTTCCACCCGGGGGCGGTGCGCACCCGCTTCTACAACGAGAACCGGCTGATCGCCTGGGGCATGAAGCGCGCACCGCTGCTGCGCGGCCCGGAGAAGGGCGCGGAGACCCTGGTCTGGCTGGCCACCGCCGACCCGGCGCTGCTGGTCAACGGCGCCTACTACTTCGACATGAAACCGCGCCGCCCGTACGCGAAGGCCAGCGACCCGGCGATGGCCGCGGCCCTCTGGAAGGCCAGCGAGCAGGCCATCGGTTAGGGCAGGGTGCCGGCCGTCTCGACCTCGCGGGCCAGGGCGCGTTCGCGTTCGCGGCGGGTCGCCTGTGCGCCGCCGAGCACCACCACGACCACGCCGACCATCAGCAGGGCGAGGCCCGGCAGCGAGGCGGCCGGCGGCACCTGGTCGAGCCAGAGCCAGGCGATCAACGCCGCGCCCGGCACCTCGAGCAGGATCAGCACGCTGATCGTGGTGGCCGAGACCCGGCGCAGCGCGTAGTTGAACATCGTGTGCCCGAGCAACTGGGCACCGGCCACCAGGCCGAGGATCGCGAGCCAGGTCGTGCCCGGGTAGCCGCCGAGGGACTGCCCCGACGCCAGGCAGACGACCACCAGCAGCACGGCACAGACCGAATAGCAGATCGTCGTGTACGTGGTCGTGCTGAGCGTCGCGCGGGCCCGCTCACCGAGCGCCGTGTACGCCGCCGCCATGATCGCGCCGAGCACCGCCAGCAGGTCGCCCAGCACCGCCCGGCCCGAGACACCGAAGTCGGCCCCCGTGGCCAGCACGGCGCCGACCACCGCGATGCCGATGCCGACCCAGGTCACCGTGCGCAGCTTGCGACCCTGGACGACGGAGATCAGGCCCTGCCAGACCGGCTGGGTGGCGACGAGGGCGGTCGACGCGGCGACGGTGGTGAACCGGATGCTCGGCATCCAGGCCGCGAAGTGCGCCGCGAGGGCGACGCCGGCCAGCACGCAGAACAGCCCCTCGCGCCGGCCCAGGCGGGCGTACTCGCCGCGGCGCGCGATCAGCGAGATCGGGCCGAGCACGCCGACCGCGAGGGCGTTGCGCCAGAACGCGATGGCCAGCGCGGGCGCCGCGGCGGCGAAGGCGATCAGCGGGCCGGAGGTCGAGACGGCGAGGACGGCGACGACCAGCGCCGTCGTGGCGGCCGGGTCGATGGCGGGGCGGTGCACAGTGAACCATCCTCACAAATCACAACCTGCGTTTATCCGACTACGTTCAGTCGATCAGCCGATAGGGTCGGGCGGTCGGCATCGATAGGCTTCCCCGGTCCTACCCGCTGCTGCCCCAAGGTCAGGCCAGGGAGGCTGACGTTGCCCGCATTGAGCGCGGTCCTGTTCGACTTCTTCGGCACTCTCACCCGGGCGGTCCACCGCGGCCCCGAGCACCTCGAGACCGCCCGCATCCTGGGATGCGACCCCCAGGTGATGATCACGCTGCTGAACGTCTCCTACTACCGCCGGGCCAGTGGTGACCTGGGCTCGGCCGAGGACAACCTGCGCTGGATCGCCGCCCGGGCCGGTGCCGCGCCGTCCGACGACGCGATCCGCGCCGCCCTGGACTGCCGGCTCCGCGCGGTCCAGCACGACACCGAGCTACGGGACGAGGCCGTGCCGGTGCTCTGGGCGCTCAAGCTGCGCGGCCTGCGTACCGCCGTGGTCAGCGACTGCACCCACGAGTTGCCCGCGCTGCTGCCCCGGCTGCCGATCGCGCCGCTGCTCGACACCGCGGTCTTCTCGGTCGAGGAGGGGGTCTGCAAGCCGGACCCGAGCATCTACCTGGCCGCCTGCCAGCGGCTGGGTGTGCCGCCCGAGGAGTGCCTCTACGTCGGCGATGGCGGCAGCCACGAGCTGACCGGGGCACGCGGGGTCGGCATGACCGCCGTCCGGCTGGCCGCCCCGGACCTGGTCGACCACCTGGTCTTCGCGGCCGACGTCGACTGGCCCGGGCGCGCGGTCAGCGGGCTCACCGGGGTGCTGGACGAGGTGGACCATGGCCAGCGCACCCCCGTGCCGGGCAGGATGAGGGGGTGACCGAGCCGGTGGTGGAAGAGGCGATCAGGAAAGCGGCCATTGCCTGGGTGTCCGTCGACGGCGGCCCGGCGCAGGGGCTCTGGTGCGTGCCGGTCGACGGCGCGCTCTACGTGGTCACCGGCATCGGCGAGCAGCGGCTGGACGGGCTGGCCCGCGCCGCCACCGCCGAGGTGACGCTCCGCGGCGACCACGGCGGCCGGATCGTCACCTGGACCGCCGACGTGCGCCGCGTGCAGCCCGGCGACGACGAGTGGAACACGGTCGCGCCGCAGGTCGGCGCGAAGCGGCTCAACGCGACGGGTTCCACCGAGCTCCTGGTGGAGCGCTGGGCGATGGACTGCACGCTGAGCTGCCTGAGCCCGGCGGGCGCGGTGGTCGCCCGGCCCGACCTGCCCGACGGCAGCCTGGCCGAGCCACCCCGGGAGACGCCGGCGGCCCGCCCGACCCGCAAGCCGTTCCGCCTGCACAAGGTCCGCCGGCGTTAGTCCATCCACCAGGTGGCCACGTCGCCGCCGTACGGGGTGAGCAGCAGCGCCGGGAGCACCGCCGCCGAGATCGCCGCCGCCAGCAGCACCCGCCAGGTCATGGGGCCGACCCGGCCGCGCCCCACGCCGAGCAGCGGCACCGAGACGAGCAGGAGCAGCGGCGACAGCACGACGCCGGCGTAGTAGAGCAGCGCGATCGGCGCGAACACCGCCAACGGGAGCACCTCCTTCGGGTCGTGCGCACCGCTCACCATCGCGGCCCGGTCAGCGCCGGTGACCAGCATGCGCACCGTGAAGGTGACGAAGACGGCCGCGATCGGGAGCCCGAAGGCGAGATGGGCCACGGTGACCAGCCGGATGCCCGCGCGCAGGTTGTCGCGGGGCGGGCGCGCGGCGACGAGCGGGCCGGCCCGCGGCAGGACCGCCGCCAGGAGCAGCGTCACCAGCAGGCCCAGGATGCCGAGCCGTTCGAAGAACCCACCCGCCCAGACGGCCGGGCCCAGGTCACCCCGGGCGGCCCCGACGGTGCCGATCGCCGCCGCGGCGACGAACAGCAGGCTCGGCACACCGACCAGCGCGATCGCGAGCTGGCCGGCGGGCCGGCGGGTCCGGAACCGGCGCAGGGTCCACGCGCTCGCCAGCCAGCCGGTCAGCCCACCCAGGACGAGGGCGGCGATGCCGGCCGGCAGCAGCGCGGCCGGCCACGGGAAGCGGGCCTCGAAGGACATCGCGGTGCCCGCGTAGGTCTCGCCGTCGGCGACCGAGACGACCGCGGTCTGCCCGGCCCGGTCGAGCGTGAACCGGTGCCCGGGTTCGAGCGGGCCGGCCGTGAAGCCCTGGGCGACCGCCCGCGCCCGGATGTCCGCGGTGAGGCCGTCGATGGCCGACGGTTCGGTGGCGAACGTGAAGACCAGCTCCGTCGGCCCGCCGAAGCTGGTCCACTCCCGGTCGCCGACCCCCGTCGAACCGGCGTCCGGAGGAAGCAGGGCCATCGCCGTCGCCAGCACCTGGTCGCCGGGGTCGTCGTCGAGCGTGGTCCGCGCGGTGGCGGCCAGCGCGAGGTAGCCGACGGCGAGGGCGCCGACCAGCGCGAACACCCGGTAGCGGCGACCGTGCGGCGGCGCGAACCGCAGGCGCAGGCCCCCACGGAGCAGGTCCCACGCATCACCGGCGGCCGGGCGGACCCGATCGGGCGGCGCCCCCTCCAGCAACGTGGTCACCAGCTCGTCGCCGCGCTCCCGGCGGTAGGCGCGCGGATAGGCCAGCAGCAGGCGGCGGTAGCGACGTTCGAGGTCGCTCACGACGCCGGGCCGAACGCGAGCTTCGTCGTGCGGCGCAGCCGGGCGGCGGCCATCGCCGCGTTGGCCCGCAGCCGCTCGACCTCGGCCGACAGGGCGCCGGTGCCGTCGTCGGTCAGCCGGTAGTAGCGGCGCAGCCGCCCCTCGACGGCCTCCTCGCGGTCGACGACGAGCAGCCCTTCCTCGGTGAGGCGGTCGAGGGCGGCGTAGAGGGTGCCCGCCCGCAGGGTGATCCGGCCGCCGGACAGCTCGGTGACGGCCCGGATCACGCCGTAGCCGTGCAGCGGTTGCTCGGCGAGCGCGGTGAGGATGAAGAAGGTCGGCTCCTGCATGGCCATGCGTCGATGCTACCGACCATCGGTATATACCGCCAGACTGACTATCCGACGAACGGCGGCACCGCCATCTCGCCGCGGGCGATCGGCACCACGTGGCCGGTCACCCGGGCCCGGGTCACCCGCCCGCCCGTCGCGCTCACCGCGCACTGCAGCACCGACGGGCGGTGCATCTCGACGCCCTGGTGCACGACGTAGTCGCTGTCGCCGTCGGCCGGCAGCAGCCCGCCGGTGACCAGCCAGACGCCGAGGCCGAGCGCGGCCGAGCCGGTGGCCGGGTCCTCCGCCACCGCCAGCCCCGGCGCGAACACGCGGGCGTGGGCCGTGCGGGTCTCCGGGTCCCAGGCGAACACGTCGATGCTGTCGGCGACGACCCCGCGGGCGGCGGCGGTGTCGACGCGCGCCCGGGCCACCGCGTCCGCGCGTACCGGCAGATAGGGGAACTCCAGGCCGCACCCGGCGCCCCGCGGCGGCGCGGCCGGGTCCAGGTCCTCGGCGGTCAGGCTCACGGCGGCCAGCAGCGGGCCGGGGTCGAGCGGCTCGCCGACCGTCGCGGTGCCGCCGGTCAGCGTCGCGGTCGAACCGGACACGACCACCGGAAGCAGGCCCGCCCCGCACTCCTGCACCACGTCGCCGGCCGCGAACAGCCCGCGGCCGCTGGCGGTCACCGCCGCACCGACGCTCGGGTGGCCGGCGAACGGAAGCTCGCTGTTGGGAGTGAAGATCCGGGCCCGGTAGGTGGCCTGCGCGCCGGGCGTCGGCGGCAGCACGAAGACCGTCTCCGACAGGTTGAACTCGCGGGCCAGCGCCTGCATCTGGCTCGCGGCCAGCTCCTCCCCGCCGAACACCACGGCGAGCGGGTTGCCGGTGAACGGCCGGTCGGTGAAGACGTCGACGATCTCGTACGCGACGGTAGACATGCGCCACAGCCTAGGGAATTAGGCTGGGACGGTGACGACGGCGCGGGTCTACATCGCCAGACTCGCCGGCCTCCCCGTTTACGACCCCAACGGGGACCAGGTCGGCCGGGTCCGTGACGCCGTCGCCCGGTTGCGCACCACCAACCGCCCGCCGCAGGTCGTCGGCCTCGTCACCGAGATGACCGTGCGCCGCCGGATCTTCCTGCCGATGGGCCGGTTCACCTCGATCGACCCCGACGCGGTCGTGCTCAGCACCGGCACGCTCAACCTGCGCCGGTTCGAGAAGCGCCCCAACGAGCTGCTGGTCCTCGAGGACCTGCTCGACCGGCGGGTGACGATCCTGCCCGAGGAGACGCCGGGCGTGGTGGTCGACCTGGCCATGGAGACCAACCGCACCGGCGAGTGGTCGCTGGCCAAGGTCGCGGTCCGCCAGCCGAGCCGCCGGCTGACCCGCCGTGGCCAGCTCGTCGAGCTTGAGTGGGACCGTGTCCGCGGGCTGATCGGGCTCACCGACACCCAGGGCACGGCCGGCCTGCTCGCCGTGCTCGAGCAGATGCGCCCGGCCGACCTGGCCAACTCGCTGCAGGAGATGTCCGACACCCGGCGCAACGAGGTGGCCGCCGCGCTCGACGACGAGCGCCTCGCCGACGTGCTGAGCGAGCTGCCCGAGCACGACCAGGTCGAGATCCTCGCCGTGCTCGACCAGGAGCGGGCCGCCGACATCCTCGAGGAGATGGACGCCGACGACGCGGCCGACCTGCTCGGCGAGCTGACCGGCCCCGAGCGGCAGGCGCTGCTCGACCTGATGGAGCCCGACGAGGCCGAGCCGGTGCGACAGCTCCTCAAGTACGCGGCCGGCACGGCGGGCAGCGTGATGACCTCCGAGCCGGTGATCCTCACCCCCGACGCGACGGTGGCCGACGCGCTGGCCCGGATCCGCGAGCCGCAGCTACCGCCGGCGGTGG
Source organism: Asanoa siamensis (assembly GCF_016862555.1). Taxonomy (GTDB): domain Bacteria; phylum Actinomycetota; class Actinomycetes; order Mycobacteriales; family Micromonosporaceae; genus Asanoa; species Asanoa siamensis. Next base: position 184,388 of record NZ_BONE01000001.1, read on the forward strand.
CCGCGCAGGTCTTCGTCGCCCGGGCGCCGATGGCCACGCCGACGGGCAAATACCTCGGCATGGTGCATTTCCAGCGACTGCTGCGCGAGCCGCCGTCGGAGATCGTCGGTGGCGTGGTCGACGCCGGCATCAGTCCGCTGCGGCCCGACACGCCGCTGATCGAGGTCACCCGGCGGATGGCCATGTACGACCTGGTCGCGATGCCGGTCGTCGACGAGAGCAACCGCCTGCTCGGCGCCGTCACCGTCGACGACGTGCTCGACCACTCGCTGCCGCCGGACTGGCGTGACCGCGACGTGCCCGACAGCGTTCCCGCCTCCCCCGTGGCCGTGCCGCACCGCAACACGCCGAACGGCCGCGACGGCGGCGCCCATGGCTGAGCCCCGCCGCGCGCCGCGGCTCGACCAGCCGCGTGAGCCGCGCCGGTTGAGCCTGCCCAGGTTCGATCCCGAGTCCTTCGGCCGCTGGTCGGAGGCGATCGCCCGGGCGTTGGGCACGGCCAAGTTCCTCGTCTACATGAGCGTGGTGATCCTGCTCTGGGTGGGCTGGAACACGCTGGCGCCCTCGGGTTGGCGCTTCGACCCGTACACCTTCACGTTCCTGACCCTGATCCTGTCGTTGCAGGCGTCCTACGCCGCGCCGCTGATCCTGCTCGCGCAGAACCGGCAGGCCGACCGCGACCGCCTCGCGTTGGAGGAGGACAGGCGGCGGGCGGCGGCGCAGAAGGCCGACACCGAATATCTGACGCGCGAGATCGCCTCGTTGCGGCTCGCGATCGGCGAGGTCGCGACGCGCGACTTCCTCCGCTCCGAGCTCGGGCGGCTCGCCGAGGAGCTCGAGGAACGCCCGCGCAAGAAGCGCAAGCCGAAACAACCCGAAGCCGAACCCGACGACCACGCGGACACCGACGCCTGAGGCGCGACATACAGTTGCAGCATGTCCGCACCTGCCACATCCCGTGAGGAAGCCGTCCAGGCCGCCCTCGCCACCGTCGACGACCCGGAGATCCGCCGGCCGATCACCGATCTCGGCATGGTCAAGTCGTTCACCATCGACGAAGACGGGCTGGTGCGGGTCGAGCTGTTGCTCACCGTCGCCGGCTGTCCCTTGCGCGACAAGCTCAACAACGACATCACCAGCGCGGTGTCCGCGGTCCCCGGTGTCAGCGGCGTGGTGATCGACTTCGGCGTGATGAGCACCGAGCAGCGCCAGGACCTGCAGACCCGGCTGCGCGGCGGTGGCGGCGCCGAGCCGGTGATCCCGTTCGCCCAGCCGGGCTCGCGCACCCGCGTCTACGCGATCGCCAGCGGCAAGGGCGGCGTCGGCAAGTCCAGCGTCACGGTCAACCTGGCCGCCGCGCTGGCCGCCCGGGGTCTCGCGGTCGGCGTGGTCGACGCCGACATCTACGGCCACTCGGTGCCCCGGATGCTGGGCGCCGCCGGCCGGCCCACCCGGGTCGAAGACATGATCATGCCGCCCGCCGCGCACGGCGTGAAGGTGATCTCGATCGGCATGTTCACCGCCCAGAACGCCGCGGTCGTCTGGCGCGGCCCGATGCTGCACCGGGCGCTCCAGCAGTTCCTGGCCGACGTCTACTGGGGCGACCTCGACGTGCTCCTGCTCGACCTGCCGCCGGGCACCGGCGACGTGGCGATCTCCCTGGCGCAGTTGCTGCCGAGCGCGGAGATCCTGGTGGTCACCACGCCCCAGGCCGCCGCGGCCGAGGTCGCCGAGCGGGCCGGCGCGATCTCGCTGCAGACCCACCAGCGCCTGCTCGGTGTCGTCGAGAACATGTCCTGGCTCGAGCTGCCGACCGGCGAGCGGATGGAGATCTTCGGCGCGGGCGGCGGGCAGATCGTCGCCGACAAGCTCAGCCGCACGCTCGGCGCGTCGGTGCCGCTGCTGGGCCAGATCCCGCTGGACACCCGGGTCCGCGAGGCCGGCGACGCGGGCCTGCCCATCGTGCTGGCCGAGCCCGACGCGCCGGCGGCGCAGGCACTGTCGGCCGTCGCCGAACGGCTGGCCGTGCGCCGCGAGTCACTGATCGGCAAGCCCCTCGGCCTGAAGCCGGCGGGGCGCTGACGAAGCAAGGAACGGTCCGTTGTTAACGCCATGCGTTAACAACGGACCGTTCCTTGCACTCAGGTGTAGTCGTCGAACGAGCGCTGCGGAGCCGGCGCCGGGGCGCTCGCCGTCCCGGTGGCCGGCTGACGCGCCGCCGCCTTGATGTCGGCCGCCTTCGCCACGTCCTTGAGGTCGTTGTGCACGCCCGTCAGGTCGTCCTTGGCGTCGTCGAACATCTTCTGCAGCGGCTTGCGCAGCGACTCCTGCTCTTCCTCGCTCATCAGGTGCTTGCGGATGAACGCCTTCGGGTGCAGGTCCTCGAGCTGGATGTCGGTGCCGAGCTCGCGGCTCAGGTCACCGGTCGCGTTGCGGGCCATGTTGCGCAGGTTGCGGACCATGCGCAGGCCGTCGTTGATCACGTTGGGCAGCTTGTCGCCGAAGATCAGCAGGGCCACCAGGACCAGGAGACCGATCTCCCACCAGTTCAGGTTCTCGAACACCGGGCCTCCCTCGTGCCTTCCCCGGCGCAACCATACGCGCGGCCCGTAGGTGCGGGACAGACCCCGCGGTCACTGGGCGTCTGCGGCCAATGTCACTGAGGCCGTCTGCGTCGCCGTGCCCCGGCGGTACTCCACGGTGACCACGGAGCCCGGCGCGTACTTGCGGACCAGCGCGATCAGGTCGGTGGCCTCCTCCAGCGGGTGCCGGTCGATCCGGGTCACCACGTCGCCCGCCCGCAGGCCGGCGGACTCGGCCGGGCCGCCCGACTCGACGGTGTCCAGCCGGACCCCGGAGCCCGTGGTGCGGCCGTTGGTCACCTTGGCGCCGATCACCGTGCGGCGGGCCTTGCCGGTGTCGATGATGTCCTGCGCGACCCGCTTGGCCTGGTTGATCGGGATCGCGAAGGCGAGGCCGATGTTGCCGGCGGACTGCTCGTCGGCCGACACCGACTTGATCACCGCGTTGACGCCGATCACCCGGCCGCCGGCGTCGACCAGCGGGCCGCCCGAGTTGCCCTGGTTGACGGCGGCGTCGGTCTGGATGGCCGCGTAGTAGCGGACCGTGCCGCCCGGGTCGCCGGCCTGGATGGTCCGGTCGACCGCGCTCACGATGCCGGCCGTGACCGTGTTGGACAGCGCCAGCGGCGAACCGATGGCGAGCACCGGGTCACCGACCGCGATCGCGTCGGAGTCGCCGAACTCGACCGGCGTCAGGCCGTCACGGGCCAGCTTGATCACCGCGATGTCGGACTCCGGGTCCTGCCCCACCAGCTTGCCCGAGGCCGTGCTGCCGTCGCTGAACGCCGCCGTGAAGGTCTGGGTGCCGCCGCCCTCGACCACGTGGTCGTTGGTGATGACGTAACCGTCGGTGGAGACCACGAAGCCCGAACCGATGCTCGAGCCGTTGCTGGACGCCACCCGGACGGTGACCACGCTGGGCAGCAGCCGGCCGGCGACGCCGGCCAGCGAGTCGGGCGGGCGGTTGGCCGCGGCCGGCGGGCTGGCGCCGTTGCCGCCGAGTGCCGTGCCGCCGCCGATGCCGCTGCGGGCCGCGAACGCGTAGCCGAGCGAACCGCCGAGCAGCCCGGCCAGCAGCGCGGAGACGACGGCGACGAGCAGCACCGACCGGTTGTTGCCGGGCGGGCGCGGCGCGTCGGGGTCGACCACGGGCTCGGGCTGCGCGACACCGGTCGGGCCGGGCTGGAGCACCACCGCGGCCGGAGCGTGCGGGTCGCGCCACGGGTCGCCGAGGGCGTCGGACCACCACGGGCTGCCCGGTGCGGACCCGGCCGGAGCCGGACCGGCCGGCGGCGGGCTGGTCGGCACGTGGCTCGGGACCGGCTGGCCCTGGGGCCGGCCGTTGCCCGGCTGTTGCCAATGCCAGCCGTCGGTCACGTCGCCTCCCGGTCGCCGCCCACTAACCCGCTTCAAGGATTACATGGATACCTGAAGACCATTCAGCCATTGCCGAACGCCTTCACCGCACCGCCCGTCCATCCAACACCGACGGTGCGCTCTACGCTCATACCCGGTCCCCCCGCTTCCCCCTCGCACGGAGGTTCACCCATGGGCACCGCCGGCCCGGCATCAGCGCAGGCGCTGCAGTTCGCCGACGCGTACCCGCCGGAGGACCTGGTGCTGCAGACGGCCCGCCGGCTCGCCGACGAGGTCGGCCTGCCCTGCGTGACGCCCGGCGCGGGCGCGGCGCTGCGGCTGCTCGCCGCTGCGGGCAACGCCCGCTCGCTGGTCGAGATCGGCACGGGCACCGGGGTCAGCGGCGTCTGGCTGCTGCGCGGCATGCGGCCCGACGGCGTCCTGACCACGATCGATGTCGAAAACGAACACCAACGGGTGGCCCGGCGGATCTTCCAGGAGGCCGGGTTCGCGCCGTCCCGCACCCGGATCATCACCGGGCGGGCGCTCGACGTGCTGCCCCGGCTCACCGACCGCGGGTACGACCTGGTGTTCGTCGACGCCGACCCGACCGAGTACGCCGCCTGCGTCATCGCGGCCCGCCGGCTGCTGCGCCCCGGTGGCGTGCTGGCGGTCAACAACGCGCTCGCCGGCGGCCGGATCGGCGACCCGGCCGCCCGCGACACCGAGACGGTGCTGATCCGCGAGGTCGTCAAGGACCTGCGGGACTCCGACGACTGGGTGCCCGCCCTGCTGCCCACCGGCGCCGGCCTGCTCACCGCGGTGCGTCGCTGACCGCCGGCCGCTACAGCGCCGCCAGCCAGCGGAGCAGCGTGCGTACGCCCCAGCCGGTGGCGCCCTTGGTCAGCTCGGCGCTGTCGGAGTCGGCCCAGGAGGGCGCCGACATGTCGACGTGCACCCAGCGGTCGCGCAGCGACCCGGTGAACTCGGCCAGGTAGAGCGCGGCCATCACCGACCCGGCGCTCGCCTCCGGGGAGACGCTGTTCAGGTCGGCGAGATCGCTGCTCAGGTATTCGCGGTAGTCGGTGGCCAGCGGCATCCGCCAGACCTGCTCGCCCGCGTCGGCGGCGGCGTCGGCGAACGACTTGGCCAGGCCGTCGTCGTCGCTGTAGAGCGCGGCCGTGCGCTTGCCCAGCGCCACCGCATTGGCGCCGGTCAGCGTCGCCAGGTCGACGATCAGGTCGGGTGCGAGCGTGTCGACCGCGTAGGCCAGCGCGTCGGCGAGCACCAGCCGGCCCTCGGCGTCGCTGTTGTTGCTCTCGCTGGTGCGCCCGCCGTAGTGCCGGATGATGTCGCCCGGCCGGAACGCCGAGCCGCTGACCAGGTTCTCGGCGAGCGGGGCGAGCGCGGTCACCCGGACCGGCAGCCCCAGCGCCGCGGCGCCGATCGTCGCGCCGACGACGGCGGCCGCGCCGCCCATGTCCTTGCGCATCAGCTTCATCGCGTCGCGCGGCTTGATCGAGATGCCGCCGGTGTCGAACGTGATGCCCTTGCCGACCAGCACGACGTGCTGGGTGGCGCCCGCCGGCGCCCAGGAGAGCTCGACCAGGCGGGGACCCCGCGCCGAGCCGCCGCCGACGGCGAGGATGCCGCCGAAGCCCTCAGCCGCGAGCCGCTCCGGGTCACGGACGGAGATCGTCAGGCCGTCGTACGGTGCCGCCGCCTCCTCCACCCGCGCGGCGAACCACTCCGGGGTCTTCTGGTCGGACGGCATGTTGGTCAGGTCGCGGGCCAGCGTGGTGGCGTCGGCCGTGGCTCTCGCGGCGGCCAGCGCGGCCTCGTCGGGGGCGCCGGCCAGCAGCACCTCGGTCAGCTCCGGGGCGCCGTTGGGCTTCGGCCCGGCGAGCCGGAACCGGTAGGAGCCCAGCAGCACGCCCTCGGCGAACGCCCGGAGGTCGGCGCCGTCGGGCACACGTACGGTGACTGATGATGTGCGGGCTGTCGACCGGGCGATGCCGGCACCGGCCGCTCGCCAGCCGCTCGCGTCGCCGTCACCGATGCCGACCAGCATGACCCGCGACGGCCGCTGGGTCGGCCGGGGCAGCACCTCGACGCCCTTGCCGCTGTGCTCGGCCGCCATCGCCAGGACGTCGGCGGGCAGGTCGTCGGGCAGCGGTTCGCCGGCCCGGACGGGCACGACGAGGGTCTCGGCATCGACCTCGGTGGGTTCGATGAAACGGACTGTGGGCACGCCGGCCTCCCGGGATCGCACGGTGCTGCGGAGACAAGGATGCCCGCCGGCACTCCGGGGAATGGCGTGCCGGCGGGCGCGGTCGGACGTCAGCCGGCGGCGGTCTTCAGTGCGTCACCGAGCGCGTTGGCCTCGTCAGGGGTCATCTCAACGACGAGCCGCCCTCCGCCTTCCAGCGGAACCCGCATCACGATGCCCCGGCCCTCCTTGGTGACCTCCAGCGGACCATCGCCCGTCCGCGGCTTCATCGCCGCCATGTTGTCTCCCCTCAGACTCGCCAGGGTGGTGGGTTGTCCCACAGCCACTTCGTTCCGGCGGTGCCACGCTACGGCCCGTGACACCGTTATTACCCGAGGGCGCCTCGCAGGGCGCCGACCAATGATTTTCCCTGATAACCACCGCTGGGCCCAAACCGAGCCGGTATTGATGTGACAGCATCTAGCTTATCTTGAAAGTGGCTGTCACAATGTGCGGTCATGCAGGCACGGTCGGCACTCTTCGACCTCTATGGCGACTACCTGCGCCCACGTGGCGGCAGGGCCCCCGTCGCCGCCCTCGTGCGCCTGCTCGCGCCCCTCGGCATCGCTCCTCCCGCGGTGCGCACAGCGGTGTCCCGCATGGTGCGACAAGGCTGGTTGCACCCCCTCCGGCTGGCCTCCGGCCCCGGATATCTGATCACGTCGAAGGCGGCCCGGCGGCTCGACGAGGCCGCCGCCCGGATCTACCGCACCAACCGCCCGGGCTGGGACGGGCGCTTCGACCTCATCGTCCTGGAGGCGCCGGCGGCGCGCCGGGAACGCCACCGGCTGGGTGCCAACCTGAGCTACCTCGGCTACGGCATGCTCGACGAGCGCACCTGGGTCGCCACCCGGCCCGGCCCCGACGTCGACGCCCTGCTCGTCGAGGCGAACATCGGCTACGAGCGGTTCACGGCGACCCACGCCGCGGGTACGTCCGGCGCGATGGCGGTCGTCCGCCGCGCCTGGGATCTCGAGGAGATCGGCGGCGCGTACGAGGCGTTCGTGGCCGCCCAGCGCCCGCTGCTGTCCCAGGTGACGCCGCGCAGCGAGGACGAGCACGCGTACGCCGCGCGGTTCCGGCTCGTACACGCCTGGCGCACGTTCCTGTTCCGTGACCCGCAGTTGCCGCCGGCGCTGCTGCCCGACCGTTGGGCCGGCACGCACGCGGCGGCGTTCTTCGACCGGCACGCCACGCGCCTGCGCCCGGCCGCCGACCGCTACGTGGAAAGCTGTCTCGACGCGGGCCTGCGGGCCGCCCGATCGAAAGGTTCCTGAGACGTGAGTGACGTGCTGCTCGTCGACCGCACCGACGCCGTCGTGACGCTGACCCTGAACCGGCCGGAGGCGCTCAACGCGCTCGACGTGCCGCTCAAGGAGGCGCTGCGCGACGCGCTGGCCTCGCTCGAGACCGACCGGTCCTGCCGGGCGGTCGTGCTGGCGGGTGCCGGGCGGGCGTTCTGCGCCGGACAGGACCTGCGGGAGCACGTCGGCGTGCTGGAGTCCGGCAGCACGGACCCGCTCGACACGGTGCGGCGGCACTACAACCCGATCGCGTCGCGGCTGGGCAGCATGCCCAAGCCGGTGGTCGCCGCGGTCGGCGGGATGGCGGCGGGCGCCGGGGCGGGCCTCGCGCTGCTGGCCGACTTCCGGATCGGCGGGCCGTCCACGTCGTTCCTGATGGCGTTCGCCAACGTGGGCCTGGCCGCGGACACGGGCCTGTCGTGGTCGCTGCCCCGGCTGGTCGGCCACGCGAAGGCCATCGAGCTGCTGATGCTGGCCCAGCCGGTCAAGGCGGAGGCGGCGCTGGCGCTGGGCCTGCTGACCGAGGTGCAGCCGGCGGACGACGACGTGCTGCCGGCGGCCCAGGACCTGGCGGCCCGGCTGGCAGCGGGCCCGACGGTGGCCTACGGCGCGATCAAGCGCCAACTCTCGATCGGCGACGCGGGCACGCTGGCCGACGCCCTGTCCGCGGAGGCACTGGCGCAGTCGATCAGCGGCTCCACGGCCGACCACCGCAACGCGACGATGGCCTTCGTCAACAAGCAGAAGCCGGTCTTCGAGGGCCGCTAGTCGTCGTCTTCCTCCGGGTCCTGGTTGGCTTCCTCGCCGAGGACGAAGGCCTGCATGGCCAGCTCGTCGTCGGAGGGTGCGACGTAGGTGGGCAGCTCGCGCGGGCCCAGCTCCATCACGTAGCTCCAGAACAGCCGGACCGCTTCGGCCGCGTTGGGGGCCTCGATCGGGAGGTCGAGGCTGACCAGCCAGGTGCGGTTGTCGACGGCGGGAGCCACCCGGGTCGACAGGGTCGCGAAGGTGACCTCGTCGAGCGGGGTGAGTGGGCCCGCCAGGGTCAGCTCGTCGGCCCGCGTCGGCTCGTCGAAGAACCGGCGGGTGTAGGTGACCACCACCGGGCCCCGGGCGGCCACGTCGGCGTTGTCGGGGTCGTCGTCGGCGCGGCCCGCGGCGGCGGTGATCCGGCCCAGGGCCACGATGTGCGGTGCCGGCTCCTCGGCGACCACCAGGACCTGGTCGCCCTCGGCCGGGCCGGCGGTCTCGCCGCCGTCGGAGAGCTCCAGCGTCTCGTGGTGGAAGAGCCGCTCGGCGGCGAGCCGAGCCTCCGGGATGACGACCGCCCACTGTGCCATGCCAACCATCCCATCACAGTCGGTTAGGCGGACCTCAGTGTGGCGGGACGTGGCAGCCTTCCAGGTGGTCGTCGACCATGCCGGTCGCCTGCATCAGGGCGTAGGCCGTGGTCGGGCCGACGAAGCGGAACCCACGCTTCTTGAGGGTCTTGGCCAGTGCCGTCGACTCCGGGGTGATCGCGGGGACCTCGCCGGCGGAGCGGGGGCGGTGCGGGCGCGGCGGCGGGGCGAAGGACCACAGCAGCTTGCTCAGCCCGCCGTCGACCTCGAGCGCCGCGCGGGCGTTGGCGATCGCGGCGTCGACCTTCTGCCGGTTGCGGACGATGCCGACATCGGCCATGAGGCGGGCGACGTCGGAATCGTCGTACGCCGCGACTTTTTTGATCTTGAAATGATCGAACGCCGCGCGGAAGTTTTCCCTTTTGCGCAGGATCGTGAGCCAGGACAGGCCCGACTGGAAGGCCTCGAGGGTCATCCGCTCGTAGAGGTGGTCGTCGCCGTGCAGCGGCCGGCCCCACTCCGTGTCGTGGTAGACGAGGTAGTCGGGGCTGCCGCCCCACGGGCAGCGCGCCTTGCCGTCGGCGCCGATCACGAGGTCCGTCACGGACACGAGCCTATGAGCGGGGTACGACAGAACCCCCTACGGCAACCGGCCGGCCTCGACGAGTCGTGCGAAGCGTTTGAGGGCCTGGGTCAGGCTGAACTTCGAGCCCGGCCAGAGCACCGGCCAGGCGACCCGGCCCGCGGCGCCGCCCGGCAGGTGGAACCACTCGTGCCAGACGACCTGGGTGCGGTTCTGCCCCATCGGGGTGCAGCGCAGCACGCCCGGGCCGCGCAGGAGGCGGCCCTGGTGGATCACCCGCACCTCGTACGGCGGGTCGAGCTTGGCCACCCGCATCTCGTCGCGGAGCACGGCCGGGCCGATCGCGGTGACCGCCTCGATCACGCTGCCCTCGCCGCCGTCTCCGGAGATCACCCGAACGGTGGTGAACGGGATCCAGTCGCCCTGCCGGCGCCAGGCGGTGAACGCCTCGTACACCTGCTTGGCCGGCGCGTTGACGATCACGGTCGCGGTGACCTCGCCCGCGCCGGGCTGCGCGGCGTCGCGCAGGTCGGCCTCGCTCATCGCCGCGCCGACTCGGCGTCTTCCGCCGGCTTCGCGGTGGCCGAGGTTTCCGACTCGATGGTCGATTTCGCGATGGGTGCGCTTTCCGGCGAAGCGCCCACGGATGGGGGCTCGGCCGGGTCGGCGGCGGCGGCCTTGGTCGCCCGGCTCGCCCGGGTGCCGGTGGACCGCCGGGTCGCACTGCGCGGCTTGGCCGGCACGGTCGCGGCGGCCGGCTCGGCGGCGCCGCTGACCTCGCCGGCGGCGGCCGTGGGCTCCGCGGGAGCGGTCGATTCGCCGGCCAGGGCCGAGTCCGTGCCGACCTGGTCAGCGGCCGCGGCCCGCTCGGCCGAAACGGACGGCGCGGTCGCGGACCGCTCTCCCGCGGCGGACCGCTCGGCTCCCGCGGACGCCTCCGTGGCGGCGGCCGACCGCTCGGTGGCTGCGGCCCGCTCGGTGGCCGCGGCCCGCTCGGTGACCGCGGCCCGCTCCGCCGCCACGGACGGCTCCGCGGCGGTGGCCGCGCCGGCCTCGGGAACGCGCTCGATCTCGGTCGCCGGCTCCGTCGCCGCGCTGGTCACGGCCGGTTCCGACGTCTCGGCGCCCGGCCGCCCGCCACCCGCGGGCGCCACCTCGCCCACGCCCGGCTCAGCCTTGTCGATCTCCGCGTCCCCGGCCGAGGCCTCCGCGCCACCCGACGGCGCCGCCGCGGGTTCGGCATCTTCAGCCGGCTGGGTGAACTCGGACCAGCCGGGCCGGCTCGGCTGGTCAGCGCCGGCCGCCGCCGGCGGTGGTGCCTGGGCCGCCTCGCGGGCCCGGCGCAGCGCGTCGGCGTCCAGCAACCGGCCCTCGCGCAGCGCGTTGACCTCGGCCTCCAGCACCCCGATCAGCTCGTCCTTGTAGCCGATGTCGTAGGCCGCCCGGCGCAGCGCCTGGTCGACCTGGGCCATCCGGTAGCCCCGGGTGGTCAGGTCGAAGCGCACGTCGCCCAGGTCGGCCTCGCGCAGCGGTCGCGTGGTGGGCAGCGGTAACGCCCGCCCGTCGGGCTCCGCGGGTGACAGGCCCGGGTCGCGCCCGCTGACCAGCACGGTCACGCCGAACACGACCGCCGCGATCGTGACCGCGACGACCACAATAAGGAGTAGCTGACCCATACGCCCGATCGTGGCATGCCGCGCCGGGAGGGTCGACCCCGCCACCCCGTCGTCCACCTTCGCGGGCAAGGATCAAGCCGGACGTCCTACGGCGGCCGGAGGACCCACGACCACAGGAGGCACGACATGTCGGGCGAGTTGCGGCTGGGTCCGCGTACGTTCGGCCCGACCGACCTCGTGGTGATGGCGATCGTCAATCGGACACCCGACTCGTTCTTCGACCGCGGGGCCACCTACGCCGCCGACGCCGCGTTGCGGGCGGTCGAAGCGGCGATCCGGGACGGCGCGGACATCATCGACATCGGCGGCGTCAAGGCCGGCCCGGGCGACCACGTCGACCCGGCCCAGGAGATCGAGCGGACGGTGGCCACCGTCGCCGCGGTCCGCGCCGCGTTCCCCGACACGGTGATCTCGATCGACACCTGGCGCGCGGAGGTCGCCACCGAGGCGGTCGCCGCCGGCGCCGACCTGATCAACGACACCTGGGCCGGCGCGGACCCGCATCTCGCCGAGGTCGCCGCGGCCACCGGCGCGGGGCTGGTCTGCACCCACGCGGGCGGCCTGCGCCCGCGCACCCGTCCCCACCGCGCCGCCTTCGCCGACGTGGTCGCCGACGCGGTCGGCACGGTCACCGCGCTGGCCCGCCGGGCCGAGTCACTGGGCGTACGACCGGACGGCATCGTCGTCGACCCCGCGCACGACTTCGGCAAGAACACCCGGCACTCGCTGGAACTGACCCGCCGCCTCGGCGACCTGGTGGCCACCGGCTGGCCGGTGCTGGTCGCGCTGTCCAACAAGGACTTCATCGGCGAGACCCTCGACGTGCCCGTCGACCAGCGACTGGAGGGCACGCTCGCGGCGACCGCGGTCTCGGCCTGGCTCGGCGCCCGCCTCTTCCGCGCCCACCAGGTCCGCGAGACCCGCCGCGTCCTCGACACGGTCTCCGCGATCCGCGGCGACCGGCCTCCGGCGGTCTCCCGGAGGGGACTCGCCTAGGTCCAGTCGAGGATCTTCTTGCGCCAGGCGTAGAGGATGCCGAGCGCGAGCACGGCCACGAAGATGGCCATTTCCACGACGGTCGTCGCACCGAATCCCGGGCGGTCGAAGATCACGGCCCACGGAAAGAGGAAAACGGCCTCAACCGCGAAAAGCACATAAAGGTACGCGTACACGTAATAGCGGATCTGCATCTGCGCCCAGTCGCCCCCGACCGGGTCGACGCCGCTCTCGTAGGTCGCGCGCTTGCCCGCGGGCTCGGCCGGATCGGCCGGACTGAGCAGCCGATTGGCGGTGAACGCGCCGACGAAGATGAGCACGCTCGCCACCAACAGGAGCCCCAGCGTCGCGTACGACCCGAGGTAACCCGTCATGGCACGGCACTCTACCGCCGTTCGGGCGATCAGCGCGGGCCGATGAGTCCACGCGAGTCAGCGAAGGTCGGAGTTACGGATTTGTTTCCGACCGAACGGGTGTCCAGGGGCAACTATCCCCGAATAATGAAGCACCCACGGACGGAAGAGGGCCCATGCCGAGCGATCGCCGCACGCCCGCGCTGCTCCGCGCGCTCGCTGCCGGCCTGCTCGCCGCCGGCCTGACCGCGCTCGTGGTGGCGGTCCCGTCCATGGGCCCCGGCCCGGGCCCCGTCGCGGTCGCCTACGACCCCGAGGACGACACCACCCTGCCCGACCCGGACGCGACCGAGCCCGACTCGCCGCCGACCATCGCCGCGCCGACCGAGACGGCGACCGAGACGCCGAGCCCCACGCCGACCGACACCGAGACCGGCACGCCGACCGAGCAACCGACCACGGAGCCGACCCGGCCGAGTCAGCCCAGCTACCGGCCCGGTCCGAGCGGCGTCCCGTACCCGACGCAGAGCCGGCCCGGCCCGGTGCTCCCGGGCGACAAGCCACGGCTCGCGGCACTGGTCCGCACCGACGACGTCAGCCTCGGCCCCTCCTACTGGACCCGCGGCAGCACCCGTGCCGACCTGCGGGTGGTCGTCGAGAACACCGGCACGATCGTCGAGCGGATCAGCATGCGCTACACGCTGCCGGAGGGGCTCACCGACGCCGGCACACCCGGCTGCCAGCGCGCCGCCGGGCGCACGTACACCTGCGGTTCCTGGGTCGCCGGTCCCGGCAAGCGCTTCTCGACCACGGTCCGCGTGCGGGTGGCCGGCGACGCCTGGCGGCGGATGCCCCTCAGCGGCTCCGTCGACGTCACGGCGAGCGCCCCCGGCCGGACCGATCTCGGCACGGTCGGCGACAACCAGGGCTTCGCGGTGCTCTTCCCGCCGGGCCCGCCGGTCGCCGGGATCAGGCTCGCCGCCGGCGAGGTCGACTTCCGGACGGCCACCGGTACGGCCGACCTCGACGTCAGGCTCACCAACTCGGGTGACGTCGACTCGGCGGGCGCGGTCGAGGTGGTGCTCCCCGAAGGGGTGACCGTCGGCACCCGCCCGGCCGGCTGCGCCACCGAGGGCGACCGCACCCGCTGCGACCTGGGCCGGCTGGGGTCCGGCGAGACCGTGACGACGACGTTGCCGCTGCTGGCGACGGCCGAGGCGCAGCGGCTGGCTCCGCTGTCCGGCGCGGTGTTCGGCACGCTGACCGCGGGCGGTCGCACCAAGCAGGTGCAGATGAGCTTCCGGATCACCGCGGCCGCGGCCACCGCCACGCCGTCGGCCACCCCCGACGCGCCCGTCGGCCCGACCGCCTCACAGGGCATGGTCGGCGCGTTCGCACCGATCGGCGGCGACGCGGGCGGCCTGTCGACCGTGCAGAAGACGGCCCTCGCCCTGGTGATCGTCTCCATCCTGCTGGTGGTGCTGGCGATCGCGCTCGCCACCACCTCCCTGCGTGCGCGTATAGAAGACGACAGCACCGCACCGCTCGACGTGCCGGCCCATAACTAGGCCGACAAGCAGTGCTTTCGCTCACAAGTAAGGTAACCCTGACCCGGACATGAGAAGGTCGTCTCACCGGGCGGGACCCGGTACGTGGAAAGGCTGTTCTCGGGACGTACGCTTTCCCAGAGACACAACATGGAGCGGGACGGCCCACTGACGCGCGACCCCGCCGCCGCCGTCCGGCAAGGAGGTCAGCTTCTCGTGACCAAACAGGTCCGTCAACTGGATCGCGTGGTCATCCGCTTCGCTGGCGACTCCGGCGACGGCATGCAGCTCACCGGCGACCGGTTTACTTCGGAGACCGCCCAGCTCGGCAACGACATCTCGACGCTGCCGAACTTCCCCGCCGAGATCCGGGCCCCTGCCGGCACGCTGCCGGGTGTGTCGAGCTTCCAGGTGCACTTCGCGGACTACGACATCCTCACCCCGGGTGACGCCCCGAACGTACTGGTCGCGATGAACCCGGCCGCGCTCAAGGCCAACATCGGCGACCTGCCGCGCGGTGCCGACATCATCGTCAACACCGACGAGTTCACCAAGCGCAACCTGACCAAGGTCGGCTACGCGGTGAACCCCCTCGAGGACGGTTCGCTCGACGGCTACGCGCTGCACCCGGTCGCCCTGACCTCGATGACCATCGGCGCCCTCGCCGACCACGCGGTCTCCAAGAAAGACGCCGAGCGCGCGAAGAACATGTTCGCCCTGGGCCTGCTCTCCTGGATGTACTCGCGGCCCTACGAGTCGACGATCCGGTTCCTGGAGCGCAAGTTCGCCTCCCGTCCGGAGCTGGTCGCGGCCAACATCGCGGCGTTCAAGGCCGGCTGGAACTTCGGCGAGACCACCGAGGACTTCGGTGTCCGCTACGAGGTCAAGCCCGCCCGGATGCGCCCCGGCACCTACCGCAACATCACCGGCAACCAGGCGCTCTCGCTCGGCCTCGTCGCCGCCGGCGTGCGCTCGGGCCTGCCGGTCTTCCTCGGCGCCTACCCGATCACCCCGGCGTCCGACATCCTGCACGAGCTGAGCAAGCACAAGCGGTTCGGCGTGACCACGATGCAGGCGGAAGACGAGATCGCCGCGATCGGTGCCGCGCTCGGCGCCTCGTACGGCGGCAGCCTGGGCATCACCACCACGTCCGGCCCCGGCGTCGCGCTCAAGGGCGAGACGATCTCGCTGGCCGTCGCGCTCGAGCTGCCGCTCGTGATCATCGACGTGCAGCGGGCCGGCCCGTCGACGGGCATGCCGACCAAGACCGAGCAGGCCGACCTCAACATGGCGCTGTTCGGCCGGCACGGCGAGGCGCCGGTGGCCGTGGTCGCGCCGCGGTCGCCGTCCGACTGCTTCTTCGCCGCGCTCGAGGCGTCCCGGATCGCGCTGACCTACCGCACGCCGGTGATCCTGCTGTCCGACAACTACGTGGCCAACGGGTCCGAGCCGTGGCTGCTGCCCGAGGTCGACTCGCTGCCCGACCTGCGGGTCGAGTTCGCGACCGAGCCCAACGGCGACGACGGCAAGACCTTCCTGCCTTACCTGCGCGACCCGGTGACGATGGCCCGCCCGTGGGCGATCCCCGGCACGCCGGGCCTCGAGCACCGGATCGGCGGTCTGGAGAAGGCCGACAAGACCGGCGACATCTCGTACGACCCGGCGAACCACGACTTCATGGTGCGCACCCGGGCCGCCCGCATCGAGGGCATCCCGGTGCCGGACCTCGAGGTCGAGGACCCCGACGGCGACGCCCGCACCCTGGTGCTCGGCTGGGGCTCGACCTTCGGCCCCATCGGCGCGGCCTGCCGGGCCCTGCGCCAGCGCGGGCTGCCGATCGCCCAGGCGCACCTGCGGCACCTGTCGCCGATGCCCGCCAACCTCGGCGAGGTGCTCAAGGCGTACGACCGCGTGGTCATCCCGGAGATGAACCTGGGCCAGCTCGCCCACGTGGTCCGGGCGCGTTACCTCGTCGACGCCATCCCCTACAACCAGGTCAGCGGCCTGCCGTTCACGGCCGCGAAACTGGAGTCCATGCTCGAGGAAGTCGTCAAAAATGGCTGAGCCCGTCGCCCTGAAGCTGACCCAGAAGGACTTCAAGTCCGACCAGGAGGTTCGCTGGTGCCCCGGCTGCGGTGACTACGCGATCCTCGCCGCGGTCCAGTCCTTCATGCCGGAGCTGCAGATCCCGCGCGAGCGCACCGTGTTCGTCTCGGGCATCGGCTGCTCGTCCCGCTTCCCGTACTACATGAACACCTACGGGATGCACTCGATCCACGGCCGCGCGCCGGCGATCGCGACCGGCCTGTCGGTGAGCCGGCCCGACCTCTCGGTCTGGGTCGTCACCGGCGACGGCGACGCGCTCTCGATCGGCGGCAACCACCTGATCCACGCGCTGCGCCGCAACGTCAACCTGAAGATCCTGCTGTTCAACAACCGGATCTACGGCCTGACCAAGGGGCAGTACTCACCGACGTCGGAGCTCGGCAAGATCACCAAGTCGACGCCGGTCGGCTCGGCGGACTCGCCGTTCAACCCGCTCTCGCTGGCGCTGGGCGCCGAGGCCACGTTCGTCGCCCGGACCATCGACTCCGACCGCAAGCACCTGCAGTCGGTGCTGCGGGCCGCGGCCGAGCACCAGGGTTCCGCGTTCGTCGAGATCTACCAGAACTGCAACATCTTCAACGACGGCGCCTTCGAGACGCTGAAGGACCCGTCGACCCGCGATGAGTACCTGATCCGGCTCGAGCACGGCCAGCCGATCACGTTCGGCGCCGACGGTCAGCGCTGCGTCGTGCACCCGCCGGGCGGCTTCGGCCTCGAGGTGCGCGAGACGGCCTCGGTCGACCCGGCCGACATCGTGGTGCACGACGCGACGGTCGCCGAGCCGGCGTACGCGTTCGCCCTGTCCCGCCTGCCGGGCCTCGACCTGCGCAACACACCGATCGGGGTGCTGCGCCAGGTCCAGCGGTCGTCCTACGACGAGCGGGTCCGGGAGCAGACCGAGACGGCCAAGGCAAAGGCCACCGGCTCGCCCGAGGACCAGCTCGCCGGCCTGCTGACCAGCGGCGACACCTGGACGATCCTCTAGGCTCCGGCCACCGTGGACGGCCGGTCGTCACGGACGTAGACCAGCATGTCGCCGGTCTCGACCGTGAGGCCGGCCGGCTCCGCGATCGAGACGACCTTGCCGCGGCGGACCAGCGCGATCACCAGCGGGTCGAGGGCGCGCGGCGCCTGGCCTACCTCGCGCCGCTCGGCCGAGCGCATCGCCAGCGCCATGCCCTGGCCCGGCGTCAGCAGGTCCTCGACGACCTCGATCAGCGGCGGCGCGGAGGTCGAGAGGCCCAGCAGCCGGCCGGCCGTGGACGCCGACACGATCACGTGGTGGGCGCCGCTCTGCCGCAGCAGCGGCGCGTTTTCCGACTCACGGGCGGCGGCGATGATCCGCACCTTGCCGGCGGTCAACTGCCGCACGGTCAACGTCACCAGCACGGCCGCATCGTCGCTGTGCGTCGCGATGATCACCGACTTGGCGTCCTTGACGTGCGCGTCCAGCAGCGTCGAGGAGCGGGTCGCCGAGCCCTCGATGCCGACGAGGCCGCTGGCGATCGCCGACCGCAGTGCCGTCTGGTCGCGCTCGACGACCACGATCCGGCTTTTGTCGAGGCCGTTCTCCAGGAGCGCGTTGACGGCGCTGCGCCCCTTCGTCCCGTACCCGCAGACGATCACGTGGTCTTTCACTTTCTTCCTCCACCGCGTCAGTCGCAGGTTGGTGCGGTACTGCTCGGTCAGCACCTCGAGGGTGGTGCCGACCAGGATGATCAGGAAGAGCACGCGGGCGGGCGTGATGACGAAGACGTTGATCACGCGGGCGGACTCGCTGACCGGGGTGATGTCGCCGTAACCCGTGGTCGAGAGCGTCACCACGGCGTAGTACGCGCAGTCGAGCAGCGAGAGCGGCGTCTCCGTGACGTCGCGGTAGCCGCCACGGTCGACGTACACGATGACGACGATGAGCACGACCAGCGCGACCGCGGCAAGCAGTCGCACGCCGAGCGCCCGGAGTGGACTCTGGCGTACCTTGGGAAAGTGGATCACGCCGTCTCCCGCACGCCCACACCGTAACGAAGCCGCGCGGCTGCCGCGCCCCCCGGCGGGTGTCGATTCCGCGCGGGCGTCAGCTACGGTTTGCGGTCAGCCTCGCCGTCGCCGATCAGGGCGCCGCGGTAGGTGCGCGAGCGGCGCGGGTGCGGCGGCTGCGGGTCGACGCCGCCGGCCGGCCGGCCTCCCCGCGGTTCGCGGAACGACACCGTGGTCTCGTCGCCCTCCCGGGACGGGTCGGGCCGGTGGCGGGCCCCCGGCCGCAACGGATCCGGCGCGTGCTGCGGCATCGGCGCCCCGTCGAGCGGGCCGGACGTCTCGGGCTCGGCGGCGAAGCGGCTCGAACCCGCGGCCAGGTCGGGGTGCTCGACGGCGAGCGCCATGCCGGCCGCCTGCTCCAGCGTGAGCTCCGCACCGGCGGCGTACGCGGTGTCGAACGCGGTGTCGCCCAGCGCCGACCGGGTCGTCTCCTGCTCCCGCGACCAGTACGCGGCGAACAGCCCGCCCGCGCCGCGCGTCGTGGTGCGGGTGGCCTGCGCGGCGCCGAACAGCCGGGCCGCGGTCTTCGGGTCGCCGCCCTGGGCGCACCGCACCGCCATCGCGTTGAGGCTGTCGCAGGCCCGGCTCCGGAAGCCGTACGCCATCCGCGAGCGCAGCGCGACGACCAGGTGGTCGTGCGCCGCGACCAGGTCGCCGCGGGCCAGCGCGACCATGCCGAGCAGCATGTCGACCGTGCGGCGACCCCGCTCGGCCGGGCGGGCGGCCTCGAGCGGGCGGGCCGCGCCGAGCAACTCGGCCGCCTCGTCGAGGGCGCCGCGCTGCCAGAGCAGCTCGGCCAGGCTGAGCACCGCGACCAGCGCGTCGCTGGTGACGCCGTTCTCGGCGGCCCACTCCATCACGTCGCGACTGGCCCGCTCGGCCTCGGCCAACCGGCCCATGTCGATCAGCGGACCGGCCCGGCCGGCGATCACCCGGGCCAGCAGGCCCGCGTCGCCCGCCTGCTGCGCGGCCACCTCGGCGCGCTGGGCGAACCGCAGCTCCTCGGCGAACTCGCCGTCGGCAGCGGCGTGCTGCGAGTGCATGTGGTAGACCGCCGCGAGCTCCGCGTCGGGGATCGGCTCACCGGTCTCGGCGATCCGGCCGTAGAGGCGGAACAGCCACAGCCGGCCCTCGCGGGCGAGCCCGCGCTCGCGCCACCACTGGTCGAGCCCGCCGGCCAGGCGCAGTCCCATCCGCGCGCTGCCGCCGGTGGCCGTCCAGCGCAGCGCGGCCCGCACCTCGTCGGCCAGCGGGTCGAGCGCGGCGAGCGAGAGGGTCACCGGCCGGCCGTCGGCGCCGTGGAAGACCCGCTGCAGCGCGTGCGCGCACCACGCGACGTGCCGGTCGCGGGCGCTCTGCTCCTCGCCGGCGTCGACCAGGCGGCGGGCCGCGTACGCGCGGATCGGGTCGAGGATCCGGTAGCTGCTCCCCGTGCCGTGCGGCTCGACCTGGATCATCGACTTGTCGACCAGCACCGCCAGCGGGTCGAGCGGGTCGTCGTCGAGCAGCCACTCGACGGTGGCGAGGTCGACCGGGCCGGCGAAGACCGACAGCCAGCGCAGCAGCCGGGCGGCGCGCGGGCCGAGCGTGCGGTAGGACCAGGTGACCGTCGCCTGCATCGTGGCGTGCCGCTGGGTCGCCGAGCGCAACGCGGCCCGGGTCTGCGCGCTGCGCGCCTCACCGAGCGCCGCGGCGTTGAGGTCGACGGTGTCTTCCTGGTTGCCGGCGTTCGGGAAATCCCCGTATGCCGCTGGGCCCTCGGCGTCCTCGCGGCCCGCGTCCAGCGTGCCGAGCACGTCGTCGAGGCGCTCGGCGAGCTGGCTCGCGGAGAGCACCCGCAGGCGGGCGGCGGCCAGCTCGATCGCCAGCGGCAGCCCGTCGAGCCGGGCGACCACCCGGTGCAGCTCGATCGACTCGTTGAGCCCGCCGCGCCGGCCGCCGCGGGCTGCCGCGGTGCGGTCGAGCAGCAGCGCCATCGCGTCGCTCGGCCCGCCACCCGGTGCCGGCTCCGTCGACAGCGGAGGGATGCGCCACACGACCTCACCGGGCAGCCCGAACGGCTCCCGGCTGGTGGCCAGCACGCGCAGCGCGCTGCCACCGGTGAGCAACCGGGAGATGGCCTCGGCGGACGCGCCGGGCTGGGCGTCGCAGGTGTCGAGCATGAGCAGCATGCGCTTGCCCGCGGCGTAGTCGACCAGCGTGTCGATCATCGGCCGCCCGGGCTCGGGGCGCAGGCCGAAGACCGCGGCGATCGCGAACGCGACCAGGCCCGGGTCGGTCACCGTGGCAATGTCGACGAACCAGACCCCGTCCGGGTACGCGTCGACGAGCGGCCCGGCGACCTCGACCGCGATCCGCGTCTTGCCGGCACCGCCCGCGCCGACGACCGTCACGAGGCGGTTCTCCCGCAGCAGGGCCGACAGCTCGGCGCGCTCGGTCTGCCGGCCGATGAACGGGGTCACCTGGGTCGGCAGGTTGTGCACGGCCTCGTCGACCGTGCGCGGGCGCGGGAAGTCGCGGCCCAGGCCCGGTGCGACGAGTTGGAAGAGGCGTTCGCGGTCGTCGAAGCCGCGCAGCCGGTGCAGGCCCAGGTCGATCAGCGACGCGTCGGCCGGCAGCGGCGCGGCGTGGTGCGCGGTCGCCGCGGAGAGCAGCACCTGGCCGCCGTGCGCCGCGGCCGCGATCCGGGCCGCCCGGTGCACCTCGGGGCTCGCGTACTCACCGGCGAGCGGGACCGCGTGCCCCGTGTGCAGGCCCATCCGGACCCGGGGCGTGGCCTCGGGCGCCGGCCAGTCGTGGTCGGCCAGGGCGCGCTGCGCGCTGACACAGGCGTCCAGCGCGGCGGCCGCGTCGTCGAACGCGATGAAGAACGAGTCGCCCTCGGTGAACAGCTCGACGCCACGGTTGGCGGCGAGGGTGGCGCGCAGAATCCGCCGGTGCTCCGTGAGCACCGGCCGGTAACCCGCACCGAGCATCTGGGCCAGTCGCGTCGAGCCCTCGATGTCGGTGAACAAGAAAGTCACCAACCCACTGGGAAGGTGAACTCGTCCCGGCACGCCTAGAACCTCCGCCCCCCTGGAAGTCGGGTCCATGCTGCCGCACTCCGGTCCGCCGGCGCATCGTAGGTTCGGTCGGCCCGGCGGGGCCCAAGGTCGATCACCCGCTCCCACCTGGAGGAACGTGCCACGCCGGGGTTAACCACGGGTGTCCGGCCGCGGTTACACGGCTGAGTAACGAGGTGTCCGGTGGGTGGTTGCGGCACCGTTGGTCAGTGTTGATCAGACCAACGGATGATCGACAGGGGTCAGCGAACGGGGGTCAACACCCGCAGGCGCCGCCGCAACAGCCTCCGCCGCCACCCGCCGACGGAGCGGGCGATGCCCCGGCGATGCCGCCGACGGCGACTGTGGAGAGCAGCTTGACGGTGTCGGCGTGGCCGTCCGGGCACTGCGCGGGCGCGGACGCCTCGGCCATCGGGCGGTTGACCTCGAAGGTGCTGCCGCAAGCGCGGCAGCGGAACTCATACCGGGGCATGCCAGACAGGGTACGGCCTCCGCCTTACCGAAACCCGCACCCGCCTGGGTAGGCTCGTGCTCGTGGGTGCCGGGGAGGAGACACCGACGGCTGCGGCGAAGCTTCGCGCTTCCGTGCCGGACCAACGTTCGCCGAGCGACGCACCGGCCGCCGAGCCGGCTGCCGCGGCGCCCGGCGGCACGCCCGCTCCGCCGCCCGAGGCCGAAAAGTCCGAAGTGGCGGACCCGCCGGCACCTTCACCCACCAAAGTGGACATCGACCTCGACGAGCCGTGGGACCCGGCCAAGCGGCCGCCGCCCGGCATCGAGCGCCCGGTCACCCGCCGCCTGCTCGGCGGGGCGGCGATCCGGTCCGGTGCGACCGCCTTCGCCGACTGGTCCCGCCGCCCGAGCGGCCGGCTGGTGCTGCCCGGTGCGCTGCTCTTCGCGCTCGTCGGCATGACCGCGGTCGCCGGTGCCGTGGTGCTCCCCGCCAACGCGCCGCCGGCCGCCCACCCGAGCCCGGCGAGCACGCCGAGCGCCGACCCGTCCCTCTCCGCCGACCCCGGCTTCCCGTTCCCGACCGACGCCGTGCCGTCCGACCCGGGCTTCCCGCCGATCCCGACCGGCACGCCGACGACCACCGCGCCGGGCAACAACCCGCCGGTGGGCGGCGCCGTGCAGCCCGCCGACGTGCTGACCGGGTGGGCCACCCAGATCGGCGCGAAGGTCGGCATCAGCGCGACCGCCATGCGCGCGTACGGCTACGCCGAACTCGTCGTCACCCAGACCACGCCGTCGTGCAACCTGTCGTGGACCACGGTCGCCGCGATCGGCAAGGTCGAGTCCGGGCACGGCACCGCCAACAACAGCACGCTGACTCCCGACGGCCAGACCTTCCCGCGCATCATCGGCCTGCCACTGGACGGCCAGGGCAACCGGCTGCGGATCATGGACACCGACGACGGCCAGCTCGACGGCGACTCGACGTACGACCGGGCGATCGGTCCGATGCAGTTCATCCCCACCACGTGGGCCACATCCGGCGTCGATGCGGACAACAACGGCGTGAAGGATCCGAACGACCTCGACGACGCGGCCCTGGCGACAGCTAACTATCTGTGTCGAAACTCCTGGGACCTCAACCGGCCCGGCGACTGGTCGTCCGCCATCCGCAGCTACAACAACGTGGACCAATACGTCCGGGACGTGTTCGCGGCGGCCAACGAGTACGGCACCAAGAGCCGCACGTAGCGTAATCGCACAGGCACTTTGGAGAACTAAGGCCTTTCGCGTCGGACTGGTTAGCGGCAAGCTAGACAGGTGATGGTGCGCGAGTGGGATCCCAGAACCGCCTCCGCCGACGAGCTACGCGCGATGCTGGACAGCCTCAATGCCGTGCTCATGGCGGACCTCCCGGATGACCCACTGTGGCAGGAGAGTTATCTTCGCGAATACCTGGCCGAGACGATGCCGGGTGAACGACGCATTTCCTGGCTCGCCGAAGAGCCCGCCGAGCAGGGCAAGCCGGCCAAGGTCCTCGGGCACGCCAACGTGCTGCTGCTCGGCGACATCGGCGTGGTCGAGCTGCTGATCCACCCCAAGGCCCGGCGCGCCGGCCTCGCCCGCGAAATGCTCGCCCAGGCCGCCCGCAAGACCTTTCACGAAGGCTTTTCCGTCATCGGCGCCGAGGTCGTCGGTGGCACCCCGGCCGTCACGTTCTTCGAATCCGTTGGCTTCGTCCGCGAATACACCGAGACCCGCAGCGTGCTCCGGCTCAACTCCGTCGACTGGCTGACGCTGGGCGAGATGGCCCGCGGCATCGGGGCCGGCTACCGGCTCGAGTTCTGCCCGGGCGGGCCGCCCGACGACCTGCTCGACGCCTACGCCAAGGCCAAGGCCGAGCTGCGCGACATCGACGACGGCGACCTCGACCTGCGCCCCAGCTCCTACGACCCGCAACGGCTCCGGGCGAGCCTCGACTGCCTGCACCGCCGCGGCATGAAGCCCTACATCGTGCTCGCCATCCACGAGAAGACCGGCGACGTCGCGGGGCTCACCGAGGTCGTCGTGCCGGCGCAGCACCCCACCCGGGCCGACCAGTACGACACGATCGTCGCCCAGGACCACCGCGGCTACGGCATCGACCGGGCCATCAAGGCGCGCATGCTCTTCGAGCTGCGCTCGGCCGAGCCCAAGCTGGCCGAGGTGCAGACGTGGAACGCGCAGGCCAACGAGTCGATGCTCAAGGTCAACGCGGAGCTGGGCTTCCAGGCCGACCGCGAGTGGTACGAGTACGGCGCCGACGTGGCCGACGTCCTGCGCAGACTCGAACACGGCGCTTAGTCAGCTAGCCGACACGTGATCGCCATTCAGGGCTGCTAGACAGCCCTGAATGGTTTTCTCTTTCTGCCCCCACCACCCCGGAGGCTCCCTTGCGCTCTAAGCGCGCGTCCGCCGTCCTGGTGGCCGCGACCCTCACCACGACCGCCGCTATCTTCGGCGTGTCCGGTGGGGCATCCGCGGCACCGACCGACCTGATCATCTCCGAATACGTCGAGGGCTCGTCCAACAACAAGGCGGTCGAGCTCTACAACGGAACGGGAGCACCGGTCGACCTGGCCGGCTACCGGCTCTCGGTCTACTTCAACGGTGCCACCGCGGCGACCTTCAACGCCGACCTGACGGGCACGGTCGCGGCCGGCGACGTGTTCGTGTTCGCCCACGCGTCCTCGGCCGCGGCGATCCTGGCCCAGGCCGACGCGACCACGGGCAGCGGCCTGTGGAACGGTGACGACGCCGTCGTGCTGAGCAAGGGCGGCGCCGTCGTCGACTCGCTCGGCCAGGTCGGCGTCGACCCGGGCACCGAGTGGGGCACCGGCCTCACGAGCACGGCCGACAACACCATCCGTCGCACGTCGACGGTCGAGGCGGGCGACACGGACCCGAGCGACGCGTTCGACCCGGCGACGCAGTGGGACGGCTTCGCCTCCGACACGTTCGACGGCCTCGGCAGCCACTCCACCGGCGGCGGCCCGGTCGACGCGCCCGCGGTGCTCACCTGCGGCAGTCCGCTCTACACCGCGGTCGGCACGGCGGCGACCCGGGACGTCACGGCCACCGACCCCGACGACACGATCACCGACCTCGCGATCACCTCGGTGACGCCGACGCCGGCGACGGGCAGCATCACCCGCACGGCCTTCACGGGCGGCGCGACCGCCACGGCCACGCTCGCGGCGAGCGCCGACCTGCCGGCGGGCGGCTACCAGGTCCGGGTCACCTCGACCGACGACGACGGCACGACCGCGTCCTGCACGCTGACGGTCCAGGTCAACCGGACGCTCTCCGTCGGCGAGGTGCAGGGCCAGACCACCGACGCGGAGCAGGGCAAGCTGGACCGCTCGCCGCTCGCCCCGGCCAGCGGCAACAGCGCGCTGCTGTATGACATCCGCGGCGTGGTCACCCAGCGCACGCTCTCCCGCACGTCGGCCGGCGCGCTGCAGTACGGCTTCTTCCTGCAGAGCCGCCCCGGCACCGAGGACGGCGACCCGCTGACCTCCGACGGCATCTTCGTCTACACGAGCACGTTCACCACGCTGATCGGCGGCTACCAGCCGGTCGTCGGCGACGAGATCGTCGTCCGGGGCCGGGTCACCGAGTACTTCAACCTGACCCAGATCGCCAGCGCCTCGCTGGTGTCCAAGCTGGCCGGTGACGTCTCGGTGACCGTCACGGACGCGGTGCCGTCGACCGACCTCGCCACCGCGGACCGGTTCTGGGAGCGGCACGAGGGCATGCGGATGCGGGTGGCGGCCGGCGCGCAGGCGGTCAGCGGCCGCGACGTGTTCACCAGCACGGCCGACTCCGAGGTGTGGGTGGTCGACAAGGACGACCCGCTGCTCGACCGCGCCGACCCGTACGCCCGCCGGGTCTTCCGTGACTCGCACCCGCTGGACAACGACCCGGCGCGGTTCGACGACGAGAACGGCAACCGGATCATGTTCGGCTCCATGGGCGTCAAGGACCGCTCCGGCGACAGCACGACGCTGCTCCCGCCGGCGCACACCTTCGACAAGCTGACGGGCGACGCGGTCGGCGGGCTCTACTTCTCGTTCGACAAGTACGGCATCCAGCCGGAGCAGGTCTCCTTCGCGGGCGGCGCCGACCCGTCGAAGAACAACCCGCCGAAGGCCGCCAACCGCAGCACGGAGTACGCGGTCGCGACGTACAACGTCGAGAACCTCTACGACTTCCGCGACGACCCGTTCGACGGCTGTGACTTCCTCGGCAACACGGGTTGCCCGGGCGTCAGCCCGCCGTTCGACTACGTGCCGGTCGACCAGGCCGACTACGACAACCAGTTGGCGGCGCTGGCCGACCAGATCACGAACGACCTGCACAGCCCCGACGTGATCCTGGTGCAGGAGGCCGAGGACCAGGACATCTGCACGGTCGCCGGCAACGCGCTGTCCTGCGGCACGACCGACGACGCCGACGGTGCGCCGGACACGATCCAGGAACTGGCGCTGACCATCAAGGCGAAGGGCGGCCCGGCGTACGCGGCGGCCTATGACCGTGACGGCGCGGACGACCGCGGCATCACGGCGGCGTTCCTGTACCGCACGGACCGGGTCTCGCTGGCTCCCGCCGACGCGTCCGACGCGGTGCTGGGCGCGACGCCGGCGGTCACCTACCGGGGCGACGCGCTGCCGTACAACACGGACGTCCAGAACCCGAAGTCGCTCAACGCGGACCTCCCCGCGGACGTCGACACCTCGACGGGCGTGGACGGCTCGAAGGTCTACACGCGCGCGCCGCAGGTGGCCAAGTTCCTGGTGGCGGCGGCCCCGGGCAGCACGGAACGCTCGGTGCTGTGGGCGATCAGCAACCACTACTCGTCGGGCCCGGACGGCCGCATCGGCCAGCGCCGCGAACAGGCGGCCTACGGCGCGGCGGTGGTGCAGGCGATCGAGACATCGGAGCCGAACGCCCGCGTGGCGTACGGCGGCGACCTGAACGTCTTCCCCCGCCCGGACGACCCGGTGCAGTCGAACCCCGGCGACCAACTGGCGCCGCTCTACGACCAGGGCCTGCACAACCTGTGGGAGAACCTGGTGGCGGAGGTCCCGTCGAGCGCGTATTCGTACTCGTTCGAGGGCCAGGCCCAGACGCTGGACCACCTGTTCGTCAACGCACCGCTGCACGACGACCTGATCCAGATGCGCGCGGCCCACATCAACGCCGACTGGGCGGCGAACCACGCAGGCGACGGCTCACGCGGCTCGAGCGACCACGACCCGCAGGTGGCCCGCTTCACGTCCCGCGCGGAACTGCGCGTCTCGGACGCGACGGTCCTGGAAGGAAACACGGGAACCACCCGCCTGACCTTCACGGTCTCGCTCTCCCGCCCGCTTTCCCAGCCGATCCTCCTCTGCGGCACGACGCTGGGCCTGACGGCCCGCGCGGGCACCGACTACGACCCGGTGATCGGCTGCCGCACCCTCCCCGCCGGCGCAACGTCGACGACGGTGGACGTAACGATCAAGGGCGACCGCCAACGCGAACAGAACGAAACCCTGACGCTGGTGGTAGCAGGAATCCCCGGCCTGGTCCTCACAGACCCGATCGGCCTAGGCACCATCCGCAACGACGACTAGGTACTGACTGAAACGAGCGGCCCGGCCCCCACGGCCGGGCCGCTCTTCATACCGTAAAAACCAGGTTCGGTATAAGGTGCCTCAACCCGCCGAAACCGCGCGACCCGCACTTCCCACTGACTACGGAGGCGCTGCCGATCCCGCCGCCCCCGATCGCGATAAAATGTCTCGGGCGGCCGAGCAAGCCCATAAATATCGCCCCACCACTCACCGAACAGCGGATCAAGAATCACATCAAGATGAGCGGGAAACCGCCGCCGAGCCCCATCGAGGGTGTTATCGCTATCGACCATGGGTTGCAGCTTCCGTTCCCGCTGATCCACAACAACGATCCGAAACCCACATGCGGCAAGCAACCGCTCCATCATGGCAAGACTGGGAACAAGCTCCCCGGACTCAATCCGCCCCACAGTCCCATGACTAGCCCTCCCCTTCTTGGCAAGCTGCCGCTGACTAAGATCAGCCCGCCGCCGCGCGGCCCGCAACAACCCAGAAACCGCACTCCCCAACCCACCAGATTCAAGCGCCATACCGAAAGCATGCCGCCGGCGCCCACCCCAAAACACCCCCACCCCCCAGCCTGTGGATAACCACCTGACTTTGCTCTGCACCCATATACGCACCGCAGGTCAGCAGGGGTGGTGCGTATATGGGTGCAGAGCAAAGCCTGGCGGTGCGGGTGGGTGGCGGGCGCGGGGCGTGGGGTTCGCGAGCGGTTGGAGCAGTTGCCCGGGGTGCCGCGGATGGCTTGCCGGTCCCGTCTTGCTGTGGTGGCTGGGTGGAGGGCGGGCCCAGACATGGTGTTTCGGGGTTGCGGGATCGCTCCGCTGCGTGGGAGCGAAGGTTCGCGTTTTCCGGCCGGTCGGTGCGCGAGGAGGTCGGTGCGCCGGCCGGATTGCGAAGTCAGCGCGTCGCGCGGTTTCGCGGCGCACCGTCGGCTCGTGCTGGCGCGCGTCGGTCACGCTGGCTGGGCGGCCGTTGGCGTCTCGATTCTCTCGACAGGTGTCGTGTCGTCAGATGTCGGGAGAGTGTGAGCGTAGGTCGCAGCGGGCGCGGGCGGTCCTTGCCCAATTGCGGGCGGGCTAGGGGCCGGCGTGTGAGGAGCAGCCAGGCGGGCTTTCTGCGTCGGACCGCGGGGAGCTTTGTGCGGTCGTCACGGCGCGGGGTGTTGTCAGTAGCGGGTGCGGAGGAGGGTGGCTGCTTCCGTTGCCCAGTAGGTCAGGATTATTTGGGCGCCTGCTCGGCGGATTGAGGTTAGTGTTTCCAGGTGGGCGCGTTCGCGGTCTACCCAGCCGTTCGCTGCCGCTGCTTCTACCATTGCGTATTCGCCTGAGATTTGGTAGGCCGCTACCGGGAGTGTGACCTCTTTGCGGACCGCGTGGATTATGTCTAGGTTTGTTAGTGCTGGTTTGACCATGACCATGTCCGCGCCTTCTTCCACGTCCAATTTTACCTCGCGTAGCGATTCGTGGAAGTTGGCTGGGTTTTGTTGGTACGTGCGGCGGTCGCCCTCCAGTGAGGATTCGACCGCCTCGCGGAATGGGCCGTAGAAAGCCGATGCGTATTTGACCGCGTAGGCCAGGATTCCTACGTCCTGGTGGCCTGCGGCGTCCAGGGCCTGGCGGGCCGCACCTACCTGGCCGTCCATCATTCCTGATGGGCCCACCACGTGTACGCCTGCTTCCGCTTGAGCTACCGCCATTGTGGCGTATGCCTTCAGCGTCGCGTCGTTGTCTACCCTGCCTTGGGCGTCCAGGACGCCGCAGTGGCCGTGGGACGTGAACTCGTCCAGGCAGAGGTCGCCCATGACTACCGTGCTGTCGCCTACCTCGGAGATGACGTCGCGGATCGCCACGTTGAGGATGCCGTTCGGGTCCAGGCCTCCCGAACCCTCCGGGTCCTTGTGGATCGGGACTCCGAACAGCATGAGGCCGCCTACGCCCGCGCGGACCGCTTCCGCGGCTGCCTTTCGTAGGCTTTCGCGGGAGTGTTGGACCACGCCGGGCATCGAGGTGATCGGGCGTGGTTCGGTCAGGCCCTCCTTGACGAACATCGGGAGGACCAGTTCTGACGGGGCCAGCTTCGTTTCCTCGACCAGGCGCCGCATCGCGGGGTTGACCCGTAGGCGGCGTGGGCGCACGTTCGGGAAACCCATCAGCGGAACCGGAGGGCGGTCGGGCCCTGGACCTTGGAACCGCGGCGCTGCTTGGCCGGCATGGCCGCCAGCTTCTCGCGCAACTCCACCGCGTACGAGGCGAGCGCTTCCACCAGGTCCGGGACCGAGGCGTGGGCCGGCTGGACGTCGACCCGCAGGCCGAACTCCGTGGCCGTCTCCGCCGTCTTCGGGCCGATGACCGCCACCACCGTGCGGGTGTGCGGCTTGCCGGCGATGCCGACCAGGTTGCGGACCGTGGAGGAGCTGGTGAACAGCACCGCGTCGAAGCCGCCCGACTTGATGGCGTCGCGGATCTCGGCCGGCGGCGGGGCCGCGCGGACCGTGCGGTACGCGGTCACGTCGTCGACCTCCCAGCCCAGCTCCGTGAGGCCGGCCGCCAGGGTTTCCGTGGCGATGTCGGCGCGCGGCAGCAGCACCCGGCCGACCGGGTCGAGGACCTCGTCGTGCGGGGAGAACTCCGCCAGCAGGCCCTCGGACGACTGCTCGCCGGCCGGGACCAGCTCGGGCTGGATGCCGAAGGCGCGTACGGCGTCGGCGGTGGCCTCGCCGATGCAGGCGATCTTCACGCCGCCGAAGTGGCGGGCGTCGAGGCCGTGCTCGCCGAACTTCTCCCAGACCGCGCGGACCGCGTTGACCGAGGTGAACAGCACCCAGGCGTAGCGGCCGTCGACCAGGCCCTTGACCGCCCGCTCCATCTGGGCGGGGGTGCGCGGCGGCTCGACCGCTATGGTCGGCACCTCGCAGGGGATCGCCCCGTACGCGCGCAGTCGGGCGCTCATCGCCCCCGCCTGCTCCTTGGTGCGCGGGACCAGCACCTTCCAGCCGTACAGCGGGCGGTTCTCCCACCAGCTCAGCTTGTCGCGGTGCGCGACGCCCGCGCCCAGGGTGAGCACCACCCGGCCCGTGAAGCCGAGCGCGGCGGCGACGAAGCTGTCGACCGTCGACGTGGTGGTGAACTGGGTCTCGCCCGTGCCGTCGCCGGTCACGCCGACCGGCGTGGTGCCGTCGAGGCCGGCGGAGAGCAGGCCGTCGCGGAGGGCGGCCAGGTCACCGGCGTCGACCGCGAGGGCCAGCGAGTCGCGGGCGACCGCGGTGGCCAGTGCCTCGAAGTCGAGGGACGAGACGTCGTCGACGTCAGCGGCGGTACGCAGGCCCGGAAGCGGGACACCCGCGTAGGTCGCCACGCCCTCGGCCTGGCCGACGCCCGGCACGACCTCGAAGTGGACGGCGGTGCGGGCGACGGCCTGCACCTCCTTGACCACCGACTCGTGCCCGAACGGGTCGCCGGCGACGAGGTGCACGGCGGAGAGCCCGGAGCGCGCGGCGGAGATCAGCACCTTGGCGACGTCGCCGGAGGCGCCCTCGGCCGGGGTGAACTGCGCGTCGTCCTTGGCCTCGGCCCGGATCGCCGTGAGCAGGGTCTCCGGCACGCCGCGGTCGTAGACGACCTGGTCGGCCTCGACCAACGCGTCGTGCGCCCGGCGGGTCAGCAGGCCCGGGTCGCCGGGTCCGGCCCCGACGAACGAGATGTGGCCTGCGGGCTTACGGGTGCGGGTCATTCTGTGCTCCCAAACAAGGTATCGGCACCACGGTCGAGGAGTTCGGCGGCGAGTGCCTTGCCGATCTCCGCGGCGGCGCTGGGCGTTCCGGTGCGCGACAGCCGGATGGCGCGTTCGCCGTCCGCGCTGATCACCGCACCGCGCAGGTAGATCTCGTCGCCGTCCTCGCCCTCCGCGAGTTCCGCGTAGGCGGCGACCGGGGCACTGCACCCGGCCTCCAGCGTGGCCAGCAACGCCCGTTCCGCGGTGACCGCGGCGCGGGTGGGTCCGTCGTCGAGCGCTCCGAGCTCCTCGACCAGGTCATGGTCGTCGTGGCGGCACTCCACCGCCAGCGCACCCTGTGCCGGTGCGGGCAGCATCAGCATCGGGTCGAGCGTTTCGGTGATCTCGTCGAGCCGCCCGAGCCGGGCGAGCCCGGCGCGGGCGAGTACGACGGCGTCAAGGTCGGCCTCCGGGCCGGTGACCCGCTTGATCCGGGTGTCGACGTTGCCCCGGATCGGCGTCACCCGCAGCGGCAGCCGCAAAGCGTTGAGCTGGGCGATCCGACGCATCGCCCCGGTGCCGACCGTGGCACCGTCGGGCAGGTCGGTCAGGGTCCGGCCGTCGCGGGCGATCAGCGCGTCCCGCGGGTCCTCGCGCAGCGGGATGGCCGCGATGTGCAGCGCGTTGGGCTGGGCCGACGGCAGGTCCTTGTAGGAGTGCACCGCGAGGTCGATCCGGCGCTCCGTCAGCGCGTCGCGCAGCGCGGACACGAACACGCCGACGCCGAGCTGGGCGACCGGGGCGTTCGACCGGTCGCCGGCGGTGGTGATCTCGACCAGCTCCACGGGACGGCCGGTGGCCGCGGTCACGGAGGCCGCGACCAGGCGGGACTGGGCCAGCGCGAGCTTGCTCGCACGCGTGCCCAACCGCAGTGCGCTCATGCGTCATCTCCCAACGGGGGAACGTCGTCGACCTGGGCGGTCTGCGGGACCTCGAGGTCGAACAGCTGCCGCAGCAGCGTGGCGTACTGGTCGCCGCCCGGCTCGGCCGCGAGCTGCCGGACCCGCACGGTCGGCGAGTGCAGCAGGCGGCGGACCACCCGGTGCACCGAGTGCGCGACCTCGGCCCGCTGCTCCTCGGTCAGCTCGGGGCGGCGCTGGCGCAGCCGGCTCAGCTCGGCGGCGACCACCTCGTCGGCCCGGGTGCGCAGCGCGGCGACGGTCGGTGCCACGTCGGCACCGCGCAGCCAACCGACGAACGACTCGACCTCGGTCTCGACGATGCCCTCGACCGCCAGCTCGTCGGAGGCGTGCTGGCCGGCCCGCAGCTCGGCGGCGAGCGTGTCGATGTCGACCACGACGACGCCGGGCAGGCCGGCGACCTCGGGCTCGACATCGCGCGGCACGGCCAGGTCGAGCAGGACGAGCGGCGTGGTGCGGCCGCGCAGGGCCGCTTCGACGGTCGCCCGGGTGAGCACGGGCTCGGTGGACGCGGTCGCGGCGATCACCAGGTCGACCTCGGCCAGCGTGTGGGCCAGGTCGGTCATCGGCACGGCGGTCGCGCCGTACGCGGCGGCCAGGCGCACCGCGCGGTCGGCGCCCCGGTTGGTCACGGAGACCGGGCCGACGCCGGTGCGGGACAGCGTGGCGACGGAGAGGGCACCCATCGCGCCGGCACCGACCACCAGGGCGGGCCGGTCGGCGAGGCCGCCCGGGAAGTGGGTGGCGGCGATGTCGAGCGCGGCGGTGACCACGCTCTGGCCGGCCTTGTCGATGCCGGTCTCGGCGTGGGCGCGCTTGCCGACCCGCAACGCCTGCTGCATCAGCTCGTGCAGGGTGCGGCCGGCGGTGTCGGCCTCGGTCGCCGCGTGGTACGCGTCGCGGAGCTGGCCGAGGATCTGCGCCTCGCCGATCACCATCGAGTCGAGCCCGGTGGCGACCCGGAACGCGTGCTCGACCGCGGCGGCGTCGTGGTGCACGTAGAGGTGGTTGGCCAGCTCGGCCGGCGCCCGACCGGCGCGCGCGCCGAGCACGTTGCAGATGTCGCCCAGGCCGCCGTGGAAACCGCTGACCGCGGCGTAGATCTCCACCCGGTTGCAGGTGGACAGCACCGCCGCCTCGCGCACGTAGGGCTGGGCGACGAGCTGGTCGAGGGTCTCGGTCAGGTCGGCCGCCGGCACCGCGATGCGCTCCAGCATCGCGACCGGCGTGGTCTTGTAGGAAGCACCCACCACGATCAGGTTCACGTGCCCACCGCCTCTTCCGGCTCGGCCGCCGACACGAGCCCTGCCGGGCCGCCGCCCAGGCCGCCCGGCAGGGCGGTCAGCGACGACTTGCGGTGCTCGTGGAAGGAGAGGATCTGCAGCTCGACCGCCAGGTCGACCTTGCGGACATCGACTCCATCGGGCACCGAAAGCACGCATGGCGCGAAGTTGAGGATGCTGGTGACGCCGGCCGCGACCAGCGCGTCGGCGACGTCCTGGGCCGAGGCGGCGGGAGTCGCGATCACCCCGATCGCGATCGACTCGGCGACCGCCACGTCGGCGAGGTCCGAGATGTGCCGCACATGGAGGCCGTTGATCAGCTCGCCCACCCGGGCGGGGTCGGCGTCGAACAGCGCGGCGATGCGGAACCCGCGACTCGCGAAGCCCGCGTAGCCGGCCAGGGCGTGACCGAGGTTACCGACGCCGACCAGCGCGACGCCCCGGCGCTGGGTCAACCCCAGGGTGAACTCGATCTGGTCGATCAGCAGCGCCACGTCGTAACCGACACCACGCGTCCCGTACGACCCGAGGTGTGACAGGTCCTTGCGCAGTTTCGCCGAGTTCACGCCGGCGGCCCCGGCGAGCTCCTCGCTGGAGACGGTGTCGTTGCCCGCTTCGGCGAGGTTGTGCAGCGCGCGAAGGTATTCGGGCAGGCGTGCCACCGTGGCCTCAGGCAGGTCCGGCAGGGCGGGTACGCCGCCGGCCCGTCCGTTGGGGCCCCCAGGGCGGTGCTGGCTCATGCGACTCCGTGTGGCGATCGTCCGGATTGCCCGCGAGCGGGGCCCGCGTGCTGGGCCCCCCACAGTGAGGTGCGGAGACCGGCTGTGTTAACGGGATTCGACGGGGTTACAGCCTAGGCGCTTGTGAAGTCGTGCACAAATCGCGATCTTGGTCACTCGATATCCGCCGATCCCTGGTCATGATTATTGCGTAAATGGGACCTGGGCCACCAATTCCAGATTGCTCTTGGTGGAGCGTGGTACGGACAGCCCTACCCTGAAGAGGCAAGCCGACGGGATGGGGGTAAGCAGGGCCGATGCCTAGCGTCGAAGGCATGACAACCGCCGTCGTCCCCAGCCCCGCGGTCGCCGCCCCCCGGGGCATCGTCCGCCAACTGCTCACCGATTCGGCGTACGTGATCGTGGGCTTCCCGCTGGCGATCGCGGGCTTCGTCGCGTCCCTGGTCGGCGTGGTGCTCAGCGCCGGGCTGATCGTCACCGGCATCGGCCTGCCCGTGATGGCCGGCGCCCTGCTCCTCGCCCGCTTCTTCGCCGACCTCGAACGGCTCGCCATCGGCCCGGTGCTGCGCATCCCCCGCGTCCGCCCGGAGTACCGCGCGGCGCCCCCCGACGCGGGCCTGTTCCGCCGGGTCCTCGCGATCGTCGGCGACAGCCAGTCCTGGCTCGACGTCGTACACGCGCTGGTGAAGTTCGTCCTGTCGATCTTCTCGTTCGTGGTCACGATCACGTGGTGGGCCGGCGCCCTCGGCGGCCTGACCTACTGG
Source organism: Asanoa siamensis (assembly GCF_016862555.1). Lineage (GTDB taxonomy): Bacteria > Actinomycetota > Actinomycetes > Mycobacteriales > Micromonosporaceae > Asanoa > Asanoa siamensis. Next base: position 219,193 of record NZ_BONE01000001.1, read on the forward strand.
ACCTACGACTGGGCGATCCCCCGCAGCCCCGACGAGGTCGACCTGAACACCCTGCTGGGGCTCGGCAGCGGCACCGGCCCGCGCCTGCTCCTCTACACGGCCATCGGGCTGTTTTTCCTGCTCAGCCTGCCGATCGTGGTGCGCGGCGTGGCCCTGCTCCAGGCCAGCTTCAGCAAGGGGATGCTGACCGGGGTCGCCGAGATGCGCAACCGGATCACCACGCTCGAGGGCCAGCGCCGGGCCGCCGTCTCGGCCGAGGCGACCGCGCTGCGCAAGCTCGAGCGGGACATCCACGACGGCCCCCAGCAGCGCCTGGTCCGGCTGGCGATGGACCTCGGCCGGGCCCAGCAGCAGTTCGACCACGATCCCGAGGCCGCCCGCCGCACGATCGAGGAGGCGCTCACCCAGACGCGGGAGACGCTCGACGAGTTGCGCTCGCTGTCCCGGGGCATCGCACCCCCGATTCTGGTCGACCGCGGGCTGCCCAGCGCGCTGGCGGCCCTGGCCAGCCGCGGGGTGATCCCGATCGAGCTCTCGGTCGACCCCGCGCTCGGCACCGGCGGCGGCCGGCTGGACCCGGCGGTCGAGAGCGCGGCGTACTTCGTGGTCGCTGAGTCGCTCACCAACGTCGCCAAGCACAGCCGGGCGCAGATCTGCCGGGTCGTGGTCAGCCGGGAGGGCAAGGACGTCCGGGTCGAGATCTCCGACGACGGCGAGGGCGGCGCGCACGTCTCCAAGGGGCACGGCCTCGCGGGCCTGGCCGACCGGGTGCACGCGGCGGGTGGCCGGCTCACGGTCACCAGCCCGGCCGGCGGCCCGACCCTGATCCAGGCGAGCCTGCCGGTCTGAGCGGCAACCGACCGTCCGCCGGTCTGAGCGGCAACTGAAGGGCCCCCTGCCGACGGGGGCCCTTCCACTACGCTCGGACCGGTGCGCATTGTGATCGCTGACGACGCCGTGCTCCTCCGCGAAGGACTGGTCCGGCTGGTGACCGAACACGGTCACGAGGTGGTGGCCGCGGTCGGTGACGGCCCGAGCCTGGTCGAGGCGATCGTCCGGGAGAAGCCTGACGTCTCGATCGTCGACGTGCGGATGCCGCCGACCCACACCGACGAGGGCCTGCGGGCGGCCGTCGAGGCCCGCGGTCAGGTGCCCGGCACGCCGGTGCTGGTGCTCTCGCAGTACGTCGAGGTCTCGTACGCGGACGATCTGCTGGCCGACCGGGCCGGCGCGGTGGGCTACCTGCTCAAGGACCGGGTGGCGGCGATCACGGAGTTCCTCGACGCGCTCGGCCGGGTGGCCGGCGGTGGCACGGTGCTCGACCCCGAGGTGGTCGCCCAGCTCCTGGTGCGCCGGCGCCGCGACGACCCGCTGCGCGAGCTGACCGCCCGGGAGCGCGAGGTGCTCGGGCTGATGGCCGAGGGCATGTCCAACACCGCGATCGCCCGCAAGCTCGTGGTCAGCGACGGCGCCGTGGAGAAGCACGTGCGCAACATCTTCACCAAGCTGCAGCTTCCGCCCGACGAGGAGCAGCACCGCCGGGTGCTCGCGGTGCTGGCCTACCTACGCGGCTGAGGCCAGCTCCACGGCTTCCGACAGCGTCGCCGCGACCGGCTGTCCCGAGGCCCGTAGCCGGTCCTCGTCGGTGAAGCCGCCCGTGTAGAGCACGCAGCCGGCGCCGACGGACGTGGCCGCGTCGGCGTCGTCCAGCGAGTCACCGATCAGCACGACCGACTCACCGGGGACCTCGAGCGCCGCGATGTGCCGCGCGAGGTGGCCCGCCTTGAACGCCCGGTCACCGCCGAGCGCGACCTGCACCCCGTCGACCCGGCGGAACCGCCCGTCGAGCCCGAACGCGGTCACGGCCGGCACCAGGTCCTCGTGGAACCACATGGACAGCAGCGACTGCGTGCCGCCCCAGGAGCGCATCGCGTTGACGGCGTCGTCGGCGAGCGCGCACGTGGTCAGCCGGGCCCGGTAGGCGTCGTGGAAGATCGCGTCGAGCTGGTCGAACTCGTCGGCGTCGACGGCCCGCCCGAGCACCATCGCGTAGTAGTCGGCGACCGGCCGGACGAAGTGCCGCCGGTGGTGGTCGGCGGTCACGGGTGGCCCGCCCACCGTCGCGAGCGCGTGGTTGGTCGCCTGCAGGACGAGGTCGAAATCGTTGAGCAGGGTGCCGTTCCAGTCCCAGACCAGGTGCGTACGCGTCACCCGAGGCACTCTACCCAGACAGGTCGCGGACGAGCCGGTCCTCCTCGACCCGCCAGTAACCGTGCTCCGCGCCGTCCAGCAGCACCACCGGCAGCCGGTCGCCGTAGTCCCGCTCGAGCTCGATGTCGCTCGCGACGTCGACCTCGGTCCAACCCGATCCGGTACGCGCGGCGACCCGGTCCAGCGCCGCCCGCGCGTCGTCGCACAGGTGGCAGTCGACCCGCGTCAGCAACGTGATCCTAGGCATCGTCGGACCCCCGCAGCTCGGCCTTGCGCACCTTGCCGATCGCGGAGTGCGGCAGCTCGGTGACGAACTCCAGCGCGGTCGGCGTCTTGAACCGGGCGAGGTGCTCCTCGGCGTGCGCGAGCAGGTCCTCGGGCTCGACGTGGGTGCCCGGCGTACGCACCACGAACGCCTTGACGGTCTGCCCCGTGAAGGGATGCGGCACCCCGATGACCGCCGCCTCGGCCACGCCCGGATGGGCTTCCAGCACCTGTTCGACCTCGCGCGGGTAGACGTTGAAGCCGTTCACGATGATCAGCTCACCGCGGCGGTCGACGAGGAACAGGTCGCCGTCGGCGTCGGCGTACGCGATGTCGCCCGTGGCCCACCAGCCGTCGGCGTCGGGCCCGCCGCTCCCGTCGGGCCAGTACCCGGAGAACAGGTTGGCGCCGCGCACGACGATCTCGCCCGGGTCGGTCTCGGGCGGGCCGACCTCGAGGTCGAACTCGTCACCGTCCAGGTCGGACACCTCCGAGACCTCGCTGCCGTCGGGCGCGACCAGCCGCACCTCCACGCCGGGGATCGGCCGGCCGATGGAGCCGGCCTTCGGCGTCGGGCTGGCCAGCGTCGACGTGACGACGGGCGCGGTCTCGGTCAGGCCGTAGCCGACGAAGAGCGCGTGCGAGGTCGCCCGGGTGAACCGGGCCGAGGTCTCGGCGTCCAGCGGCGCGGCGCCGCACACGGCGACCCGCACGCTGGACATGGCCTCGCCGAGGCCGGGCAGCAGCGACCAGGCCTGGTACATCGACGGGACGCCGACGAGCCCGGTCACCCGGTGGCGGGCGATCACGGCGACGGCGTCGGCCGGGTCGAAGCGGTCGACCACCACGCCGGTGGCACCGTGGTAGGCGACCGCGCCCAGGCCGGAGTTGAGGCCGTAGGCGTGGAAGAACGGCAGCGCGAGCAGCACGGTGTCGCCGGGGCCGAGCACCGTCGGCGTGATCCCGTCGATCTGCTCATGGTTGGCCAGCAGTGCGCGGTGGCTGAGCATGGCGCCCTTCGGCCGGCCCTCGGTGCCGGAGGTGTAGAGCAGCACGGCGAGGTCGCCACCGACGGGCGCGGGCGCCGGGCCGGTCGCGTCCTCGGGCAGCTTCTCGAGAATGCGGCTCAACTCCGGCAGGTCCGCGCGTACGCCCTCGACCAGCCGGCCCACGTCGGGGGTCGCGACCAGCACGGACGCCCCGGAGTCGGCCAGCACGTGGCGCAGCTCCCGGGCGGTGTACTGCGGGTTGGTCGGCACGGCGACCAGCCCGGCGCGGAGCACGGCGAAGAACGTCACCGCGTACCGGAGTGAGTTCGGCAACGCGAGCGCAACCCGAGCGCCCGTCGACAGGTTGAGCCCGGTGAGCGCGGTCGCGGCGGCGTCGACGCGGCGGTCGAGCTCGCGCCAGCTCACCGTCGTGTCGTGCCAGACGAGCGCGGGCTTGTCAGGTGTCGCGACAGCGGCTGCCGCCACACGGTCGGCAAGTGTGTCGGAACGGCGGTCCACCACGGTCGCCGAGTCTGGCACAGTGTCGCCGACCGTGGCACGCACGTGGTCGTGCGACTGTGCGTCGCGATCCCGCCTACGGGACTGTACGCACGAGCCGACGGGCCACCCGCGTGTCGCCGATCGGTTAGAGGCGCCGGCATACATCGGCGTGTCGCGATTCGGCGTGTCGCGCGCTTTCCGCAGGTGGCGCCCGTCGCCCGGCCAGGTGGCGTAGGTCCGGTAACGGACAAGATGTGCGACACGTTCAGGTGCTATCGGGAAATACTTCGGCTCTGTGTAACGGACTCCCCACACGTGGGTGATGTTGGCCCTATCATCTTTGGGTCGGCTCACCCCTTTTGTATGTGAGTCACACCCCTCATCCCCGAGGAGGCCGCTGTGCCCATACATGCGTTGCATAAGCACCTATGTCCGCGTGCACGCGGCCAGGAGGGCGGCAAGTGACGGCCTACAGCTATGCCGACGGCGTTCTGTGCAGCCGCGAGGTGCGCGACGCGCGACTCGCCCTCGACGCCGGGCTCACGGCCCTGCGCCGCACGCTGCACGAGATGCGGAGCCTCGACATCCGAGGTGACGGATCCACCTGGCGTGGCGACGGTCCCGTCGCCGACGGGGGCGCCCGGCGGACCCGCAACCGACCGCACACCGACCTGCCCGGTCGCCCGGTCGGCCCGGGCAGCAACGCGAAGCAGGTCAACGGCGGCCGCGTCGGGACGCCCAACCGGCCGACCATGCCCGCCCAGCCCGGCCCCGGCCAGAGCCCCGCGGAGGCCGGCGAGACGACCGTCCTGCCGGCCGTGCCGCCGATCACCGAGCAGCGCACCGGCGGCTCGGGCGGCGCTCCGCCGCAGTATCCGTCGCGCCCCGACCCGTCGGACCCGGCCACCGAGGTCTGGACGCTGGTCGAGCGGGCCCAGGCGGGCGAGGCCGAGGCGTTCGGGCTGATCTACGACCGCTACGTCGACACCGTCTTCCGGTTCGTCTACTTCCGCGTCGGCAACCGGCAGCTCGCCGAGGACCTGACCTCCGACACGTTCCTGCGCGCCCTCAAGCGCATCGGCAGCTTCACCTGGCAGGGCCGCGACCTCGGCGCCTGGCTGGTCACGATCGCCCGCAACCTGGTCGCCGACCACTTCAAGTCGGGGCGCTACCGGCTCGAGGTGACGACGGGCGACGTGCTCGACGCCGACCGCGAGGACCGCGGTCCCGAGGGCAGCCCCGAGGCGGCCGTGGTCGACCACATCACCAACGTGGCGCTGCTCACCGCCGTCAAGCAGCTCAACCCCGAGCAGCAGGAGTGCATCGTGCTGCGGTTCCTGCAGGGCTTCTCGGTCGCCGAGACCGCGCGGGCCATGGGCAAGAACGAGGGCGCGATCAAGGCCCTGCAGTACCGTGCGGTCAGAGCCCTCGCCCGGCTGCTGCCCGACGGGTTCCAACCGTGACGCGTGGCGGGCGCCCCGTAACTATTCGTGCCTTACGACCGTTGAACTCGATGCGTCCGGCGATGGGCTTCCATCCCGGCATCACTGTCGTAATCAGCGAAGGGGGGTGCCCGCGGTGAACTCCGTGCTTTTCCACCGACGGCGTGCCGAGCGCTTCGCCCAGCTTCTCGACGAGGCCCACGGCGGCCGTCGTCACCACGTACGGTCTCCGGTCGATAATGATCTTGCCGATGTCGTGGCTGTCGGGCATCGGGTGTCAGCGCTCAAGCACGCGATCGACGTGGACGTCGATCCCGAGTTCCGGATGGGCCTGCGGGCGATGCTCGTGGCCGCGGCGGAGCGTGAGGGCATCGGCAACATCGCCGACACCGGCGCGACCGTCGACCTGGAGGCGTTCCGCGCCGCGGCCCACGCGCCGAAGCAGCGGGCGCGCCGGCTGCGTACCCGTGGGGCGATCCTGGCCGGCGTCGCCGTCGGCGCGATCGCCATCTCGGGGATGTCGGCGGCGAGCGAGAACGCCGTGCCGGGCGACGCGCTCTACGGGGTCAAGCGGTCCACCGAGCGGGCCCAGCTCGCGCTGGCGAGCTCCGACCTGTCCAAGGGCCAGCTGTTCCTCGACTTCGCCCGCAACCGCCTCGCCGAGGCGACCGCGGTCCGGGAGAGCGACGGGTTCGCGAACGCGCTCGACGACATGGACGCCAACACCACCGAAGGCGTACGCCTGCTCACGACCACGGCGATGGAGCGGCACGACACGGCCGCCCTGGACGCCGTCGAGGCGTTCCTCAAGCAGCAGCGCACGAAGGTCGGCGACCTGCTCGGCACCACCACGGGTGCCCGGCACGAACGCGCGCTGACCTCCGTCGGTCTGCTGCTCTCCGTCGAGAAGCGGGCCGACGAGCTGCGTCGCGGGCTCGAGTGCGGCGCCGTCGCGGAGGGTGCCGACGCGCTCGGCCCGCTGGCGGGTGCGTGCGCACCGGGCAAGGCTCCGGCCGACGCGCCGGCCGGCCAGCCGCAGTCGGGTGAGCAGGAGCGGGCCAACGACGAGGTCCGGCCGGAGAAGACCGACCCGCGGCCGGACACGTCCGACGCCCCGGCCGGGACCGGCGACGCCGAGCGGCCCGCGGGTTCGAGCCCGGCGCCCGCCTCGCCGACCCCGGCGCCGAGCAAGAGCGGCAACCTGGTCGAGGATCTGGGCGACCTGCTCGGCGGCATCGTGCCCTGAGTCGGGCAGACCGCTGGAACTACCACGATCGGGGCGTTCCCCACCTCGGGGGGCGCCTCGATCGCGCAACGGGCGTCATCGGGCGGATACCCTCGCTGGAGGCGGCGCAGGCGATCGGGAGGTGGCGCGTGGCATCCGAGCACAAGCTGACCATCAGCACGGACGCACACGGCCACACCGCGGGCTGGGCCGAGGCCGAGCTCGACGCGGCGCTCGCGGTCGACGTCGACAAGAGCGCGGCCGCCTTCTTCGACATCGACAACACGATGCTGCAGGGCGCCTCGATCTACTGGGTCGCCCGCGGGCTCGCCGCCCGGCGCTACTTCACCACCACCGACCTCGCCCGGTTCGCCTGGCAGCAGGCCCGCTACCGGCTGCTCGCCGCCGAGCACGCGGGCGACGTGTCGTCCGCCAAGAAGGTGGCCCTGGCGTTCATCGAGGGCTGGCGGGTCGACGACATCGAGCGGCTCACCGAGGAGATCTTCGACGAGCTGATGGCGCCGCGGATCTGGTCGGGCACCCGGGCGCTCGCCCAGCTCCACCTCGACTCCGGTGAGCGGGTCTGGCTGGTCAGCGCCGCGCCGGTGGAGATCGGCCGGGTGATCGCGCAGCGGCTCGGGCTGACCGGCGCGATCGGCACGGTCGCCGAGGTGGTCGACGGCGCCTACACGGGCCGGCTGGTCGGTGACCTCATGCACGGGCCGGCCAAGGCCGACGCGATCCAGCAGCTCGCCAACGTCGAGGGGCTCGACCTGCGGCGGTGCTCCGCCTACAGCGACTCGATCAACGACCTGCCGATGCTCTCCGCGGTCGGCAACGCGGTCGCCGTCAACCCCGACGCCGCGCTGCGCCGGGCCGCCCGGGAGCAGGGCTGGGACCTGCGCGACTTCCGTACGGGCCGCAAGGCGGCCAAGGTGGCGGTGCCGTCGACCCTGGCCGCGGGGCTGCTGGCCGGCGCGATCACGACGGTCCTCGCGGCCCGCCGCCGGCGCCGCGCCGGCTGAAGGAACGGTCCGTTGTTAACGCTTTCGCCATAGGAACGGTCCGTTCTTAACAGTGGGCCCGAGCGCGAGGTTAAGAATGGGCCGTTCCTATACGGAAACCGTTAACAACGGACCGTTGCTTTCGCCTCAGCGGCCGAAGGGGTCGGGGCGCCGCTCGAGCAGCGTGTGCAGGGTCTGCTGGATCGTCTCGCGCACCTGGTCGGCCAGGTTGAACACGACCAGCGGGTCGTCGGCCTGGTCCTGCAGGTGCGCGGTCGGGATCGGCGCGGAGAACTCGATCAGCCACTTGCTCGGCAGCGGCACCATGCCCAGCGGGCCGAGCCACGGGAACGTCGGCGTCACCGGGAAGTAGGGCAGGCCGAGCAGCCGGGCCAGCGGCTTGATGTCGGCGAGCATCGGGTAGATCTCCTCGGCGCCGACGATCGCGGCCGGCACGATCGGGGTGCCCGTGCGCAGGGCCGCGGAGACGAAACCGCCCCGGCCGAAGCGCTGGAGCTTGTAGCGCTGCGCGTACTGCTTCCCGACGCCCTTGAAGCCCTCGGGGAAGACGCCCACGAGCTCGCCGGTGCGCAGCAGCCGCTCGGCGTCGGGGTTGCAGGCGACCGTGCCGCCGGACTTGCGGGCGAGCTCCGAGACGATCGGCATGCGGAAGACGAGGTCGGCGCCGAGCAGCCGGAGGTGCCGGTGGTTGGGCGTGCGGTCGTTGAGCGCGGTGGCCAGCATCAGCGCGTCGAGCGCGACCGTGCCCGAGTGGTTGCCGACGACCAGGGCCGGGCCGTTGGCCGGCAGGTTCTCGACGCCGTAGACCTCGGTGCGGAACCAGTCGCGGTAGAGCAGCCGCAGCAGCGGCAGGAACACCTTGTCGGTCAGCTCGGGGTCGAAGCCGAACTCGTCGACCTCGTAGTCACCGGCCAGCCGGCGGCGCAGGAAGGCGAGCCCGCGGGCGACCCGGTCGTCCCAGACGTCACCCGGGTGGTCGAGGACCGCCGGCGGCGGCGGGGCCTTGTGCCCGTTGCGCGCGGCGCCGTTGGTCGACGGCGAGTCGACGACGAACTCGGTGGTCGGCAGGATCGTCGGCCGGACGGTGCCGTTGGTCTTCTGCGCCGGCGCCCGGCGGGCGGCCTTGCGCGTGGACTTGCGTGGCGGCCGGTCGGGCCGGTGGTCGTCGTTCATGCCTTCTCCTGCACGGTCGCGCGGGCCTGCCGGATCCCGTCGAGGATCGCCCGCTCCGCGATGGCCAACTGCTCCCGGGCGAGCACCGCTCCACCGCGGTGGCCGGAGACGAAGTCGTCGAACGCGTCGGCGGTGCTGCGCGGGGTGTAGTCGAACTCCTCGACCAGCCGCGTCGTGTCGACCACCCGGCCGTGCACGAACAGGTCGACCTGGTCGAGCCCGTAACCGCTGCGGCCGAGGTTGCGGACCAGGTTGGAGGCGGCGGACAGGCCGGGTTCGAGCACGGGCACGGGGATGCGGCCGGCCCGGCGGATGGCCTGGGACAGCGAGAGCACACCGGCGCCCGCGACGTTGAACGTGCCGGCGTGGTCGTCGACCACCGACCGGTGCACGATCTCCAGCGCGTCCTCGATGTGCAGGAACTGCAGGCGCGGGTCGCGGCCGAGCACGGTCGGCACCACCGGGCGGGCGAAGTAGCGGGTCAGCGTGGTGTCGGCGTTCGAGCCGATGAACGGCGCGAAACGCAGCACGGTGGCCGTGACGTCGGGGCGGCGGCGCCGGAAGCCGCGGACGTAGCCCTCGATGTCGAGGATGTCGCGGGCGAAACCGCCGCGCGGCACCTCCCGGGGCTCGGTGTCCTCGGTGAACACCGCCGGGTCGCGGAACGACGCGCCGTAGGCGGCCGTGGAGGAGCGCATCACCAGCTTGCGCAGCCGCGGCGCCTGCTGGCAGGCCGCGAGCAGCTGCATCGTGCCGATGACGTTCTGCTCTTTCATCGCGGCCCGCCCGCCGTGCCGCTGGTCGGGCGCGGTGATCAGCGCGAGGTGGACCACCGCCTCGGCCTCGAGGTCGGCGATCACGGTGCTGGCCGAACCGGCGTCACCACGCACCTGCTCGACACCGTCGAGCAGGTGGGCGAACTCGGGTGGCGGCGCGTGCGGGTCGAGCCCGACCACGCGGCCGATCCGGTCGTCAGCGGCCAGCCGGGCGGCCACGTGCGCGCCCAGGAACCGACTGACGCCGGTGACGACAACCGAGCCTGTCGGTCGCGACCTCACGTTGGCCTCCGGTCAAGGATCAGGAGGGTGCCGCGCGGACGCGCCCGGGCCGATGACCTCGACGGACCCGGGCCGATGGCCCGGGTCGCGACGTCAGGCCCGGGTTCGCGTCACTTGCCGAGACGACGACGCTGGACGCGGGTCTTGCGCAGCAGCTTGCGGTGCTTCTTCTTGGCCATACGCTTGCGGCGCTTCTTGACCACCGAGCCCATACGACAGCCCTCTCCCAGTGAACGTGCGACATGCGCCGGACGACACGGGGAAGTGAAGGCCGACGACGATCTGACATCGGACCCGACCCGGCTCGTGGACGCATGAGCAGCACAGCGGGGTCGCAATCGCGATCCAGGGTACGCGTCGCCCGACACGGCGACCAAGGCGACCCCGGCCACGGGGCTTGCGCAGCCCCGTGGCCGGCTCCTTGGTCACTCTTATGCGGACTCTTGGAACGCGCCGCGTAGGTATTCGTTCACGGCGTGCTCGGGAACCCGGAACGATCGACCGACGCGCACCGCGGTGAGATCACCCGAATGCACCAAGCGGTAGACCGTCATCTTCGACACCCGCATCAATGTCGCCACCTCGGCGACCGTGAGGAACTTGACCTCCGACAGCCTGTCGGCTTGTGGTGATCCTGCCATGGCTCACCAACCAATCCATCCCCGGCGCGCGCCGTCAGTCGCGCGTGTAACTAGTACGGTAGCGGTGCCGCTGTTACCGGCGCGATGCCTTCGCGGGTTTGATCATGATCCGTCAAGCCAACTCACCGAGTTTTCCCGAAATTTACCCCTAAAGGGGACATTTTGCGGGCCTCGATCGGGCGTGATGCGGGCCGCAGAGTCGCCGAATCGGCGAACCGGGGCGCCGGGTCAGCGAACCGCAGCGCGCACAGCGGCCACACACTGCGCATTCAGCACAGACCAGGGCTCGCCGAAAACCTCCCGGCTGGCCTCGTCGATCGACATCCGCTCATGGGTGAGGGCCTTCATGAACGCCAGCACGTCGGGCTCGCCGAACCGCTCCGCGAGCTGCCGCACGGCCAGGTAGCCGATGCCGTAGGCGCCGGCCACCTCCCAGTCGGCCGCCCCGTCGGCGATCTTCAGGTCCTCCAGCGGCCCGGCCCACCCGCGCTCCCGGACGACCTTGCGGACCTCCTGGATGCCCTCGTAGGACTGCGGCGCCGCCCCACCGGACGCGGCCAGCTCGGCGATCCCCTCCACCAGCCACCAGGCGGACGTCGGGAACCCGTTCGGCGGCATCGTCGAGGCGTGCGTCATCTCGTGCCGGAGCAGGTCGTCGAGGTTGTTGCGCTGCGGCGCGGCCGCGTTGATGACCACGTCGACCTGGCGGCCGCCGACGGGCAGCGCGTAGCCGGCTGTCCAGGACGGCCGGCTGCCGCCGAACCAACGCTTCCACTGCGCGGTGCCGGCGTAGAAGACCTCGTAGTGCGCCGGCGGCGGCCCGCCCACGGCGTAGCGGTCGGCGACCACCGCGGCCTTCTCGGCCTCGGCCAGCACGGTCGGCAGCTGCTTGCGCAACGCGGGCGTGGTGGCCACCATGACCCGCTTGCCGGTCGCGACGACGAGCTGGTCGACCTCCCACGGGCGCGGGCCGTCGTAGGTGGACATGGACGGCTCGATGCCGACCAGCTTCAGCCCGGCGGTGGTGTCGGTCCAGACCGTGCCGTACGTGATGGTCATCGGCTTGCAGTCGGGCTCGACGAAGCAGTGCTCGACCTCGACCAGCGTGCGCCACCGGCGCGCCCCGACCGACGACGGGATCGAGTCGGCCGAGGGCACCCACCGGGTGACCTTCATGCCGCGCAGCGAGGCGAACTGGGCCTTCAGCGTGGCGCCGGCGGGGCTGGCCGGGTCGGCCGCGGCGAGGAACCCGGCCTGGTCGCCGGCGAGCAGCGCGGTGCCCTGGGCGGCCAGCGCCGTGCCGATCCGCTCGCGCAGCCAGGCGGCGGTGACCCTGTCGGGGTCGCCCGCGACCGGGCTGCTGGCCGGCGCGACGCCGGGGCCGGGCGCCGCCGGCCAGGCCGGCGAGTCGAGCCCACGGAACACCATGACTCCGACCCCGACCGGGGCGACGCACAGCACGAGCGCGGCGACCAGGCCGAGGGGAAGCCACAAGGATCTCCGCCGGCGTGGTGCAGCCGGCGCACCTGTCTCCTCAGCCATCCGGGCGAGATTACGGCCGGACACCCGATCAGGGGATCAGCCGTACGGCCGAGTTACTTTCGCGATTTGACGGCGCGGGCGAAGAACAGGAGGTTCGCCGGGCGCTCGGCCAGCCGCCGCATCATATAGCCGTACCAGTCGTCGCCGTACGGCACGTAGACCCGCACCGTGTAGCCCTCGCCGGCCAGCCGGCGCTGCTCGTCGGGGCGCACGCCGTGCAGGAGCTGGAACTCGAACTCGTCGGGCGCGCGGTCGAACCAGCGGGCCCGGTCCTCACCGATCGCGATCAGCCGCGGGTCGTGGGTGGCCAGCATCGGGTAGCCCTCACCGGACATCAGGATGTTCATGCAGCGCACGTACGACTTGTCGACGTCGAGCGGCGACTGGAAGGCGACGGACTCGGGCTCCTTGTAGGCGCCCTTGCACAGCCGCACCCGGGACCCCATCGTGGCCAGCTCCCGGCAGTCGGCCTCGGTGCGCCGCAGGTAGGCCTGCACGACGGCGCCGGTGGTCGGGTAGTCGAGCCGCAGCTTGGCCAGGATCTCCAGGGTGGAGTCCGTGGTGGTGTGGTCCTCCATGTCGAGGGTCACCGTCGTGCCCGCGTTGGCCGCGGCGGCACAGATCTGCCGCGCGAGGTCGTACGAGAGCTGCTCGTCGAACTTCTGGCCCAGGGCGGAGAGCTTGACGCTGACCTCGGCGGCCGGGGTCAGCTTGGCCCCGGCGAGCGCGGCGAGCAGCGAGAGGTACTCGTCCTTGATGGCCGTCGCCTGGCCGGGGTTGACGGTGTCCTCGCCGAGGTGATCGAGCGTGACCGCCAGCCCGTCACCGACCAGGTCGCGGGTCGCGTGCAGAGCGTCATCGGCGGTGATGCCGGCGATGAACCGATGGACGACGTCCCGGGTCAACGGAGCCGTCTCGACGAGCCGCTCGACCCGGGATGACCGGGAGGCGGCGAGGATGACCGAACGGAGCATGACGGCAGCGTAACGCCCGTGCGCGGGACTCTCGCGGCGAGCTGGGCAGCTCACCATGATCACTAAGCGGAAGGGCACGGTCGCGGAGTGACCCGACGGACGAGGCACCGGAGTGCCGCGTCGTCTACGGTTGTCGGGTGAACTTCGATGCGTATGCGCGCACCGCCGTTGACCTGGTCAACGCCCCGATGGAGGGCATCGACGACCTGCGGGCCGTGTTCATCGCGGACAACGCGTGGATGTGCGACGCCGTCACCGAGCGTGACGTGACTACCTTCCGCCGCGCCCAGAAGAGACTGCGCGACGTCTTCCGGTACGGCAGCGCCGGCGAGGACACCGAAGCCGTCGAGGAGATCAACGCACTCCTCAAGGACCATCCGGTGCAGCCCCGCATCTCCGGCCACGACGCCAGCGACTGGCACATGCACGTGACCAGCCGCGGTTCGTCGGCGAGCTCCGAATACCTGGCGGCCGCCGTCTGGGGCCTCGCGGTCTGGCTGTGCACCCACGGCAGCGCCCGGTTCGGGGTGTGCGCCGACGAGCGCTGCGGCAACGTCTACCTCGACACGTCGTCCAACAACTGCCGGCGGTTCTGCTCGGAACGCTGCGCCACCCGCTCGCACGTCGCGGCGCACCGCGCGCGCAAGCGGGCCACGCTGGCCGCGGTCTAGACCTTCGCCGGAGCCGGCAGGTGGGCGCGGGCGAACTCGAGCGCCGCGCCCAGGTCGGCCTCGCGGATCGAGCGGCTCTTGGCACCCCGGGTGTTGACCTCCACGGCGATCGAGCCGCGGAAGCCACGCCCGGCCAGTGACTGGAGCAGCTCGCCGCAGGGCTGGTTGCCGCGCCCGGGCACGAGGTGCTCGTCGCGCCCCTCGCCGCTGCCGTCGCCCAGGTGCACGTGCTTGAGACCCTCGCCCATCGAGTCGGCCATGGCCAGCGCGTCGACCCGGGACGCCGCGCAGTGCGACAGGTCGAGCGTGTAGGCGTCGAAACCGGTCTCGGTCGGGTTCCAGCCCGGCTGGTAGGGCACGAACTCGCGGCCGGCCATGCGTACCGGGAACATGTTCTCGATCGCGAAGGTCAGGTCGCTGTGCTTGTGCGCGATCCGCTCGAGCCCCGGCTGGAACGACCGGGCGTAGTCGCGCTGCCAGGTGAACGGCGGGTGCACCACCACGGTCGGCGCCTCCACCGCCTCGGCGAGCTCGGCCGCGCGGCGCAGCCGCTCCCAGGGGTCGGAGCTCCAGACCCGCTGGGTGACGAGCAGGCAGGGCGCGTGGACGGACAGGACGGGCACGCCGTAGTGGGCGGCCAGCCCGCGCAGGGCGCCGGCGTCCTGGCTCACCGCGTCGGTCCAGACCATCACTTCGACGCCGTCATAGCCCAGACGCGCGGCCATCTCGAAAGCGGCCGCGGTCGGCTCGGGGAAGACCGAAGAGCTTGACAGCAGTACGGGGGTGCGCGAGGTCACGACTGTCAGGGTAGTCCTAGGTGTCCTCGGCCACCCGGACGAGCCACCCCAAAATCGCCAGTTTAAGCCGATTCAAGCTGATCGAGGCGCCGGAGGATCACGCCTTCGCGCAGCGCCCAGGGGCAGATGTCGACCGAGTCCACCTGCAGGCGCCGCAGCACCGCCTCGGCGACCACCGCACCGGCCAGCAGTTGGTGCGACCGGCTGGCGCTGACCCCTTCCAACTCGTAGACCTGGCGCGGCGGGATCAGCCGGACGAAGCCGAGCACCTGGCGCAGCCCCTGGGCGGGCAGCGCGCGCGGCTCCCAGAGCCCCTGCCGGGACGGCGCCGAACCGGCCAGCCGGGCCAGCGTGCGGAAGGTCTTCGAGGTCGCCACGGCCCGGTCCCACTTGACGTCGGCCAGCTTGGAGCCGGCGTGGTCGAGTTGCTTCTCCACGTACGCCTGGAGGTCGTCGACGGCCTTGGGCGACGGCGGCGTCGAGGTGTCGTGGTCGACCCCGAGCCGCTCGCGGCTGAGCCGGCCCGCACCCAGCGGCAGCGACATCGCGACGTCCGGCGTCTCGTCGATGCCGGCCGCGATCTCCAGCGAGCCACCGCCGATGTCCAGCACCAGCAGGCGGCCGGCCGACCAGCCGAACCAGCGGCGCACGGCGAGGAAGGTCGCCCGGGCCTCGTCGGCGCCGGAGAGCACCTGCAGGCGTACGCCGGTCTCCTTGCGCACGCGGTGCAACACGTCCTGGGAGTTGGTGGCGTCCCGGACCGCGGAGGTGGCGAACGCCAGCAGGTCGTCGGCGCGCAGCCGGCGGGCGCTCGCCTGCGCGTCCTTGACGGCCTTGACCAGCGCGTCGGCGCCGGCTTTGGTGAGCGCGCCGTCGGGCCCGATCTGCTCGGCCAGCCGCAGCACGGCCTTCTCGGAGTGTGCCGGCCACGGGTGCGCGCCGTGGTGCGCGTCCACCAGCAACAGGTGAACGGTGTTGGATCCCACGTCGAGCACGCCGAGCCTCATGCCCGCACCCTATGACGGGGCCCGGCGCGCCGTGCGGCACGCCGGCGCGTTCGTGATCCGGGCGTAGGCTTGTTCGGTGCCAGCACGCCGCCAGCTTCGCGTCCTCGTCGACTCGCCGGACGATCCCCGCAGCCGCGAGGTGGACCTCGACTTCCCGCGCGAGTGGGTCGAGTTCTTCGACCCCGATGACCCCAAGCACCTCATCCGCGCCGACCTGACCTGGCTGCTCTCGCGCTGGACGTGCATCTTCGGCAAGGGCTGCCACGGCATCATCGAGGGCCGGGCGGCCGACGGCTGCTGCTCGCACGGCGCGTTCTTCACCGACTCCGACGACGAGTCCCGGGTCCGCGCGGCGGCCAAGAAGCTGACGCCCGAGACGTGGCAGCACTACCGGCGCGGGTTCAAGAACTACACCGAGATGGACACGGTCGACGGCAAGACCCCGGCCCGGCGCACGGCGACACAGGGCCCCGACGGCCCGTGCGTGTTCCTCAACGACCCGGATTTCCCGGCCGGCGGCGGTTGCGCGCTGCACGCCCAGGCCCTGCGCGACGGCGTGCACCCGCTGGAATACAAGCCCGACGTGTGCTGGCAGCTCCCGGTGCGCCGCGACCAGGACTGGCACAAGCGCCCCGACGGCACCAAGATCCTGATCACCACGCTGACCGAGTTCGACCGCCGCGGCTGGGGCTCGGGCGGCCACGACCTGCACTGGTGGTGCACGTCGTCACCGGAGGCCCACGTCGGCCGCGAGGCGATGTGGCAGTCCTACGAGCCGGAGCTGATCGCCCTGATCGGCAAGGCGGCCTACGCGAAGCTGGCGGAGATGTGCGCGACCCGCGCCCGCCGCGGCCTGGTCGCCCCGCACCCGGCCGACCCGAAGCGCCGCGCCCCCATCGCCGCCAACGGCGACCAGACGGGCAGCGCCGAGCCCGCCCGCCCGGTCAAGAAGCGTTAGGCCTACGGCTCGAACTTGTAGCCGAGGCCGCGGACCGTGACGATGAAGCGGGGGGTCGAGGGCTCCGGCTCGACCTTCGAGCGCAGGCGCTTCACGTGCACGTCGAGGGTCTTGGTGTCGCCGACGTAGTCCGCGCCCCAGACCCGGTCGATGAGCTGGCCGCGGGTGAGCACCCGGCCCGCGTTGCGGAGCAGCAGTTCCAGCAGCTCGAACTCCTTGAGCGGCAGCTGCACGGCCGAGCCGTCGACCGTCACCACGTGGCGCTCGACGTCCATCCGGACCGGGCCCGCGGACAGCGTCGGGACGTCCGGCTCGGTCGTCTCCGTGCCCTGCCGGCGCAGCACCGCCCGGATGCGGGCGACCAGCTCGCGCGGCGAGTACGGCTTGGTGACGTAGTCGTCGGCACCGATCTCCAGGCCGACCACCTTGTCGATCTCGCTGTCCCGGGCGGTGACCATGATGATCGGCACCCGGGAGCGCGAGCGGAGCTGGCGGCAGACCTCGGTGCCGGACATCTCCGGCAGCATCAGGTCGAGCAGGACGATGTCGGCGCCGGTCCGGTCGAACTCGGTCAGCGCCGAGGTGCCGGTCGGTGCGACCGAGACCTCGAAACCCTCCTTGCGCAGCATGTACGAGAGGGCATCGGAGAACGACTCTTCGTCCTCGACCACGAGCACGCGGGCCACGGACTTTCCTTCCTTACCGCTCGGATCAGCTCGACTGAGGCGATCCGGACACGATCTCAATAGAGGGGGGTAGCGGGAGGGCGGCGTCCGGCGGACTGGCCGGAAGCCGGAGGGTGAACGTCGAACCCTCCCCCAGTGTGCTGACGACGTCGATGCGGCCACCGTGGTTGGTGGCGATGTGCTTGACGATCGCGAGGCCGAGCCCGGTGCCGCCGGTGGCCCGGGAGCGCGCGCGGTCGGCGCGGTAGAACCGCTCGAAGATCCGGTCGACCTCGTCGGGCGCGATGCCGATGCCCTGGTCGGTCACCGAAAGCATGACCGAGTCCTCGTCCAGACCGGTCGTGATGGTGATCCGGGTCTCTTCCTTCGAGTACGCGATCGCGTTCTCGACCAGGTTGGCCAGCGCGGTGGCCATCTGGCTGTCGCTGCCGTAGACGGTGAGCCCGCGCTTGCCCTCGACCACGACCTCGATCTCGCGCGCCGAGGCGGTCGTCCGGGTGCGGTCGATGACCTCGGCGACGACCCAGTCCAGCGCGACCGGCTCCGGGTCGGGCAGCGGGTCGGCGCCCTGCAGCCGGGTCAGCTCGAGCAGCTCGTTGACGAGGCGGCCGAGCCGGGTGGACTCGTGCTGGATCCGCACGGCGAACCGGCGGGCGGCGGCGACGTCCTCCTCGGGGCCGGCGCCGGGCTGCGGGCCCACGTTGGTCGTGTCGGTGGCGTCGAGCAACGCCTCGGCCAGCAGTTGGAGGGCGCCGATCGGGGTCTTCAGCTCGTGGCTGACGTTGGCGACGAAGTCGCGCCGCACCCGGCTGACCCGGTGCGACTCGGTGACGTCGGCCGCCTCGACCGCGACGAAGTTGCCGCCCAGGCCGACGGCGCGCAGGTGCACGCCGAGCGGGTCGGTGTCGCCGCGCGGCATGTCGAGCTCGACCTCGCGGCGGACGCCGGAACGACGGACCTGGCCGGCCAGGGTACGGATGATCGGGTGCGCGACGATGCTGCCCGGGGTGCCCTCGGAGCGCAGCAGGCCCATCGCCCGCGCGGCCGGGTTGACCAGCACCACCGTGTCGTCCCCGTCGAGCACCACGACGCCGACCCGGAGCGAGTCGAGGCTCTTTCGACCCAGCCCAGGTTGCGGATCGTGCATCGCCTGCCTTCCCTCGCCAGCAGCGCGGGTAGCGGCGACGGGCGCTGATCCCCGCCGCCTGACGCGCGGGATCAGCGATCCGGCGGCGAAGCCCGCCAACAGACTGACGCACACGCCAGCCACGATCGCCCATTCCACGAGGCGATCGTAGGGTCATTGTTAACGAACGGGCTGGTCGGGCCGGGCAAACCGGGCGCGTATCGCACAATGTTCACCGGCCGGCTCAGTTCCGTTCACTGGCGTTCTGTGGCGTACACCTACGGTGAACCGGACATAAGTCGAAGCGTGACCGGATATTACCCGCCGGTCACACCAGCCGCGACCGACACACCGTCCTTCAGGAGCACCGAGATGGCCTTGCGCGAAGAGTTCCGCGCCGATCTGCACATCGTCAGCCAGTTGCTGGTCGACATGGCCGAGGCGGTCCGCACCGCGATGAGCGAGGCGACCAAGGGACTGCTGCACGCCGACCGGCCCGCGGCCGAGGACGTCGTCGCCCGCGACGCCGAGGTCGACGCGCTCTACCAGCAGGTCGAGGAGCGGGTCACCGACCTGATGGCCCGCCAGGCACCGGTGGCCAGCGACCTGCGGGTCCTGATCACCGCCCTGCAGGTGGCCGCCGACCTGGAGCGGATGGGAGACCTGGCCGAGCACGTGGCCAAGACCGCCCTGCGCCGCCACCCGTCCCCCGCGGTCCCGGCCGAGCTCCGGCCGGTGTTCACCGCCAAGGCCGAGGTCGCCGACAAGATGGCCGCCAAGATCGCCCAGGTGCTGTCGAAGCTCGACACGGTGGGCGCGGCCGAGCTCGAGTCCGACGACGACGTGATGGACGACCTGCACGTCGACCTGTTCAAGGTGATGCTGAGCCCCGACTGGCCGTACGGTGCCGAGACCGCGATCGACGGCGCGCTGCTGGGCCGGTTCTACGAGCGCTTCGCCGACCACGCGGTAAACGCGGGCCACCACGTCATCTACCTGGTAACCGGCGAGCAGGTTTGATGGTTCGGTCGCTTCGCGGCGCCGAGTAGCTCGCGTGGTGCGGCGCCGTCCGGCCCTTGCTTCGCTCGGCCGGACGACGCCGCACCACGCGAGCGCGCCACTACGCTCCCTCACGTGGCCGGGCGTCGTCCGGCTTGCGGTCTGACCGCCGGTTTGCGGTTGGCCCACCTGGGGTCACCGCTACGGGTCACTGCCGTTGGTTACCTTCCCTGGTTGGCTACCGCGGCCGCGGCTTCCTTCGCTGCCTCGGGGTCCAGGTAGGCGCCCCCTGTGGTGATCGGCCTCAGGTTTTCGTCCAGGTCGTAGCGCAGCGGGATGCCGGTCGGGATGTTCAGCTTGGCGATCGCCTCGTCGGAGATGCCGTCGAGGTGCTTGACGACCGCGCGCAGCGAGTTGCCGTGCGCCGCGACCAGGACCGTCTTGCCGGCCAGCAGGTCCGGGACGATCGCGTCGTACCAGTAAGGCAGAGTGCGGACGAGCACGTCCTTGAGGCACTCGGTGGCCGGCATCAGCTCCGGCGGCAGGGCCGCGTAGCGCGGGTCGCCGGTCTGCGCCCACTCGTCACCCGGGTCGATCGGCGGCGGCGGCACGTCGTACGAGCGGCGCCAGAGCATGAACTGCTCCTCGCCGTACTCCTCGAGCGTCTGCTTCTTGTTCTTCCCCTGGAGCGCGCCGTAGTGCCGCTCGTTGAGCCGCCACGACCGGCGCACCGGGATCCACGACCGGCCGGCCTCGCCGAGCGCGAGCTCGCTGGTCCGGATCGCGCGGCGCAGCACGCTGGTGTGCACCACGTCGGGCAGCAGGTCGTGCTCGCGCAGCAGCGCGCCGCCGCGGCGGGCCTCGGTCTCGCCCTTGTCGGTCAGGTCGACGTCCACCCAGCCGGTGAACAGGTTCTTCGCGTTCCACTCGCTCTCGCCGTGCCGGAGCAGCACCAACGTCCCCACAGTCATGCCGCCATCCTCGCGCAGCGAGCTGAGCAGCCCGCAACCGCCCGGCGTGACGACCGCCATGCGGTAATCCGCGTGACGGGAGTGGGCACCGCAATTTAGGTTGCGTAAGGCCGTCGCGGATTGACGGTCATTACCAAGGGGGGCCTTGAGTGGTACGAAGCTGGCTGTGCGAGACAACGGGTGGACTGCCGCGGACCTTCTGGTACCTCTGGTGCGGCACCCTGGTCAACCGGCTCGGCGGCTTCGTCCTGATCTTCCTGACGGTCTACCTGACCAAGGAACGCGGCTTCAGCGACATCCAGGCCGGCCTGGTCGTCGGCCTGTGGAGCGCCGGCGGCGGCATCGGCACGATGGTCGGCGGCGTCCTGGCCGACCGGGTGGGTCGCCGGCCGACGCTGTTGCTCGCGCACACCGGCGGCGCCGCGATGATGGTGCTGCTCGGCTTCTCCCGCCCGTTTGTCATGATCGCCGTGGTGGCGTTCGCGCTCGGCATGTTCGCCGAGGCGGCCCGGCCGGCGTTCGCGGCGATGATGGTCGACGTCGTGCCCGACCGCGACCGGGTCCGGGCGTTCTCGCTCAACTACTGGGCGATCAACCTGGGCTTCGCCTCCGCCGCGATTCTCGGTGGCTTCGCCGCCCACCTCGACTACCTGCTGCTCTTCCTGATCGACGCGGCCGCCACGCTGATCACCGCGGCGATCGTGTTCATCAAGATCAAGGAGACCCGGCCCGCCGGGGCCCATCTCTCGGCGCACGCCGCCCAGGGCGGCCTCGGCATGGTGCTGCGCGACCGGGTGTTCCTGATCTTCACGTTCGTCAACCTGCTCGCCGCGGTCGTCTTCCTCCAGCACATCTCGATGCTGCCGATCGCGATGACCGACGACGGTCTCTCCTCGTCGACGTTCGGCTGGGTGATCGCCCTCAACGGCGTGCTGATCGTGCTCGGCCAGTTGTTCATCCCCAAGCTGATCGCCGGGCACAGCCGGGCCCGGGTGCTCGCGGTCGGCACGATCGTGCAGGGCATCGGCTTCGGCCTGACCGCGGTGGCCGGCAGCGCCTGGCTCTACGCGATGACCGTGCTGGTCTGGACGCTGGGCGAGATGGTCTACTCGCCGTCCTCGGCGGCGACCATCGCCGACCTGGCACCCGCCTCGGTCCGCGGCCGCTACCAGGGTGTCTTCTCGCTCTCGTGGTCGATCGCCGGCTTCACCGCGCCCGTGGCCGGCGGTTTCGTGCGCGACCTGCTGGGCAACAGTGCACTGTGGATCGGTTGCGCCCTGGTCGCCTTCCTGGCGGCGGCGATCAACCTGGCCGCCGGCCCCGCCCGCGAGCGGCGCACGGCGGCACTCGCGGCCGCCCGGGTGCCGGCGCCGCCGCGCGCCACGGTCGAGCCCGCGCCGCCCGGGGTGATCAGCGACACGTTGGCGCCGACCTCGTCGGCTTCGTAGCGTCCTTTCGTAAGGCTTCTTAACTGAGAGGGCGGCGGGCTGTGCGGGCCTGGTTGCGGAACACCGCGGGCGGCCTGCCCCGCACCTACTGGTACCTCTGGTCCGGCATGCTGATCAACCGGGTCGGCGCCTTCGCGATGCTGATCATGTCGGTCTACCTGACCGACGAGCGCGGTGCCTCGGTCAGCCTGGCCGGCCTGGTCGTCGGCGGCTACGGCATCGGCGGCGTCGCCGGCACGCTGCTCGGCGGCGTCCTCGCCGACCACTGGGGTCGCCGCGCCACCCTGTTCTGGGCCCACACCGTGGCGGCGGCGCTGATGGCGGCGCTGGCCTTCGCGCACCACCTGGCCGTGATCGCGGTGCTCACCGTGCTGCTCGGCATCGTGCACTCGATGCCGATGCCGGCGTTCGTCGCGGCGATCGTCGACGTGGTCCCGGCGGAGCGCCGGTCGCGCGCGTTCAACCTGCAGTTCTGGTCGTTCAACCTGGGCATGGCCGCGGCCGGGTTGCTGGCCGGTGTGCTCGCCCAGGTCAGCTACCTGGTGCTGTTCCTCGCGGACGCCGGCGCGACGGCGGTCACCGCGATCGTGATCGCCTGGAAGGTGCCGGAGACGTTCCGCCGGCGCGACGCCGCCTCCACGAACGGTGGCCTGCTGACCGCCCTCACGGACCGCACGTACCTGGTGTTCGTCGGGCTGACCCTGCTGCTCGCCGTGCTGTCCACGCAGACGTCGACGATCATGCCGCTGGCGATGCTGTCCGACGGGCTGAGCCCCGCCGCGTACGGGACGGTGGTCGCGATCAGCGCCGCCCTGATCGTGGTCGGCCAGCTGTTCGTACCCCCGCTGATCGACGGGCGCCGCAAGCACACCGTGCTGGCCGCCGCGCTCCTGCTGATCGGCGTCGGCTTCGGCGCGCTGGCGTTCGCCGACCACCTCGCGGTCTACCTGATCGCGGCGGTGATCTGGACGATCGGCTCGATGCTGGCCGCCCCGCCCAACGCGGAGGTCAACGCCGAACTGGCGCCGGAGGAGCTGCGCGGCCGCTACCAGTCGGTGTTCGCGCTGACCTTCCCGGCGGCCGCGTTCCTCACCCCGGCCCTCGGCGGGCTCAGCCTGGAGCGCCTCGGTGACTGGCACTGGATCGTGGTCGGCGCGCTCGGCGTCGCCGCCGCGGGCGGCCATCTGCTGACGGGCCCGGCCCGCGACCGCGAGGCCGGCCGCCGGGCCCGCCCGGCCCGTGAGCTAGAACGCGTAGCGGGCTGACGCCGCCGGCAGACCCGCCGCCGGCACCAGGTGCACGACCGCTCCGGACAGCAGGTCGGACGAACCGGGCACCGTGCGCACCACCTGACCGGTGAGGTCGACCACCGCAAGCGCGTCGCGGTCGCGGACCACAAGGTGGTCGTCGTCGTACCACCCGGCGACCCCGGACGCCGCGAACTCCCGGGTGACGGCCCCGGACCGCAGATCGACGATCCTCACCCGCCGGTTCGGCGACTCGTCGACAGCCACCGCGCGGCGCCCGTCCGGCGACACATCCGCGGTGGTCCGGACAATCGCGGTGCCCTCGAACGCGACCGTTCGCAGGGTCCTGCCGCTCAGGTCGTAGAACCGGATGCCGACGGTCCGGTCGGGATCCGACTCGGCGCCCGAGCTGGAGAGGGTACGCCCGACGGTCCGGCCATCGCGGCTCCAGAAGAAGCCGAGTCCGCGAGCGTTGAGCGACTGCACATCGGGCACGGTCACGAACGGGCCTTCGTCGAAGGTCGTCGCGTCGACCACCGTGAAGCCTCCGGGCACGTCCTTGCCGATCGAGCTGATCAGCACCTGCCGGCCGTCCGGTGACCACTCCACCCCACGGGACTGGCTGCCGTAGGAGGCCACCCAATGGACGGGACCGCCGGCGCCGTCCATGATCCCCCCACGCTCGGCGTCAGCGACGAAGAACCGCTTCCCGTCCGGGGCCGGCACCGCAACCTCGTACGACATCTTCCGGTACTGGCCGGTGGCCCGGTCGAGCACGTAGGAGCCGCCGTTCGGTGGCCAACCGCCGGCGGACCCCGGCGTTGCCCGCGCATAGGCGGACACCACGACCCGCGACGCCGGCTGCGGGGAGGCCGAGTCATCCGGGCTGATCGACGGCGTCGGCGCGATGGGCACGGGCGTGCTGTGCCGGTCCGGCCGGAGCGCGAGTGGCACCGCGACCGACACCGCCACCACCACGGCGGCCACGGCCCCCAGCGCTATCCGGTTGCGCCGCCGGCGCTCGGCGAGCCGGATCGACCTGGCGGCCAGGTCGGGTGGCGGCGACACGTCGGTCAGCTCGCGCAGGGCGCGGCGCAGTTCCCGGGTCATCGCCGCTCCTCCATCAGCTCGGGCGCCAACTCCGGGCACAGGATCCGCAGCCGCTCCAGCCCACGGGCGGCCAGGCTGCGCACGGTCGCCGGCCGGCAGCCCACCAGCTCGGCGATCTCCTCGTCGGGAAGGTCCTCGAGATAGCGCAACACCAGCACGGCCCGATGCCTCGGGCTCAGGCGCCTCAACGCCTCGCGGAGCGCCAGTCGCAGGTCGACGCCCGCGGTCCCGTCGGCGACCCGACGCTCGGGCAGCCGCTCGCTGGCCAGCTCCCGCCCGAAGCTGGGCCGCCGGAACCAGTCGATCTGCTCGCGGCACATCGCCTGGCGCAGATAGGCCTCCGGATTGCCGTTCCGTACCCGGCCCCAATGCCGGTAAGCCTTGGCCAAGGCCGATTGCAGCAGGTCCTCCGCCTGCTGCGGGTGCCCCGTCAGCCCCATCGCGAACCGGAACAGCCCCGCGGACCGGTTCGCGACGAAGACGCTGAAGTCGTGCCGCGTATCAGCGTCCACGCGAACTCCGTCGATCCACGCCGATAAGAACGTGAAGGCCGTCGAGCCTGTTGCAGGTTCAGGCGGATTCTCTGATGATCAGCTCTGTCGGCAGCATCGTGACCGGCTCGATCTCCTCGCCCGCCACCAGCCGCATGAGCTGCCGGGCCATCTCGCGGCCGATCTGCTGGATCGGTTGGCGCACCGTGGTCAGTGGCGGCTCGGTGTAGCGCGCCATCTCGATGTCGTCGAAGCCGATCACCGCGACGTCGTCGGGCACCCGTCGTCCGGCCTCGCGCAGCACCCGCAGCGCGCCGTGGGCCATCAGGTCGGAGGCCGCGAACACCGCGTCGAGCTTGGGGTCGTCGTCGAGGAGCTGGCGCATCGCGACGGTGCCGGACTCCCGGGTGAAGTCGCCGATCGCCACGATCGAGCGCCGGTCGGAGTCGCGCAGCGCCTGCCGGTAGCCGGTCAGCCGGTCGATGCCGGCCGGCATGTCCTGCGGCCCGGCGATCGTCGCGACCCGCTTGCGGCCCGACGCGAGCAGGTGCTGGACCGCGGAGACCACGCCGCCGATCTGGTCGACGTCGACGTAGGGCACCTCGACGGTGGCCCGGCCGAGCGGGCGGCCGCTGCAGACCACCGGGATGCCCATCCGGATCAGCGCGGCCGGCAGCGGGTCGGCGCCGTGCATCGAGGCGAACATGACGCCGTCGACGTGCCGGCTCATCGTGTAGCGCTCGACCCGGTCGTGGCCGGCCGTCGAGCCGGCGATCAACAGCACGAGCTGCTTGTCGGCCGCGTCTAGCTCCATGGAGACGCCGCGGATGACGCCGTGGAAGAACGGGTCGTCGGAGAACACCCGGGTCGGCGTCTCCGGCAGGATCAGCGCCGCCGAGTCGGTGCGCTGGGTGACCAGGCTGCGCGCGGCGAGGTTCGGCACGTAGCCCAGCTCGCGGACCGCGCGCCGGACCGCCTCCTGGATCGGCTCGGCGACCGTCGTCGACCCGTTGACGACGCGCGACACGGTCGCCCGGGACACGCCTGCCCGGCGCGCCACCGCCTCCAGCGTCGGCCGCTCCCGCGTTCCGTTCTTCGCCCTGGTCACGGCGTCACCCCGTGCGTAACGCCGTCAGGAGCGTCGGGTCACCGCTGACCACCAGCACGTCGAAGCCCACCCGGCCGTAGAGCGCCAGCAACACGTCGCTCGCGGTGCCCTCGGCCTGCACGCGGGCCGGCGGCTCGTCGGTGTCGAGGAGCGTGTCGGTGTCGAGCAGCGCGACGCCCTCGCCGCGCAGCCGGACCAGCCACTCCTGGTCGGTGTCGGCCGCGAAGAGGTGCACCACGCCGTGCGGGCGTTCCTCGCTGCGGCGTCGGCCGGCCGGCAGCCAGCTGTCGAGCACCTCGGAGATGCCGTCGGCGGCCAGCTTCGCCTCGATCGGCTCGCTCGCGGCCAGCGCCATCTGGGCGTCCCAGCGGTGCACGGCCGACTCGTGGGCCATCCGCCGGTGCCAGAAGACGGCCTTCTTGGACTGCGGTGCCCAGTTCCACACCGGAGCCTCGGGGTCGGCCGCGTCCAGGGTGGCGAGCAGGCTGTCGTAGCGCATCTGCCACCAGGCCAGCGCCGCCTCGCCGGCCGGGGCGTCGGCGGGGTGCTGGCGCGGATCCGGCCGCTCGGTGCCGCCCCGCTCGACCAGCCGGGTCACCCACTCGTAGCAGCTGCCCAGGTGGTGGATCAGGTCGGTGACCGTCCAGCCGGGGCAGGACGGCACCTGCTGGTCCGGTGGGGCCTGGGCCACCGCCGCGGCGAAGGCGGCCCCCTCCGCGCGCAGCCCGCCGAGCCAGAAGTCCTTGGTGCCGTGCAGTCTGGTCATCGGGAGCTCCTTGGTTGCCAGGCCGGACCGTCGCCACATGTGCCGGGGCCTCTCAGCCTAGGGTGAACACCGTGCCAGACGTTAGCGCCGAACCCCCGACCGCCGCCGACCCGCTCGCTCCGCGGGCGTTGGCCGAGTTCACCACGCTGCGGCTGGGCGGCCCCGCGGGCCAGGTGCTGGTGGCCGAAAGTCCGGATCAAATCGTGCAAATGGTACGCGCGACCGCACCCGCCATGATTCTGGCCGGCGGCAGCAACGTGGTGGTCGCCGACGACGGTGTCCCCGGCCCGGTGGTGCTGATCCGCTCACGCGGTGTCGAGGTCGTGTCGTCCACCGCCGCCGAGGTCGTGGTCCGGGTGGCAGCCGGCGAGCCGTGGGACGAGTTCGTCGCGGCCACCGTCGACGCCGGCTGGTCGGGCGTCGAGTGCCTCTCCGGCATCCCGGGCTCGGCCGGCGCCACCCCGATCCAGAACGTCGGCGCCTACGGCCAGGAGGTCGCCGAGACGATCACCGGCGTCGAGGTCTACGACCGGGTCGACGACACGGTGCGCCGGATGACGCCGCCGGAGTGCCGGTTCGCCTACCGCACCAGCCTGTTCAAGCACAGCGACCGCTGGGTGGTGCTCTCGGTCGACTTCCGGCTGGCCCGCTCCACCGAGTCCGCGCCGGTCCGCTACGCCGAGCTCGCCAGGGCGCTGGCGGTGACCCAGGGCGACCGGGTGCCGCTGGCGCAGGCCCGGGCGGCCGTCCGCGCGCTGCGGGCCGGCAAGGGCATGGTGCTCGACCCGGTCGACCACGACACCTGGTCGGTGGGGTCGTTCTTCACCAACCCGGTGCTCGACGCGGCCGCCGCCGACCGCCTGCGCACCCGCGCCGCCGGCAGCGCCGAGCCGCCCGCCTGGCCCGCGCCGGGCGGTCTGGTCAAGGTCAGCGCGGCCTGGCTGATCGACAAGTCCGGCTTCACCAAGGGCTACGGCGGCCGGGGCGGGGTGGCCATCTCCGGCAAGCACACGCTCGCACTGACCAACCGCGGCCAGGGCAGCACCGCGGCGCTGCTCGACCTGGCCCGGGAGATCCGCGACGGCGTGCACGCGCGGTTCGGCGTCACGCTGCACCCGGAACCGGTCCTGGTGAACTGCACCCTGTGAAGCGAAGGGGGCCCGCGGCGCCTCGCGGCGCGCGGACCCCCTTCTGTGACCCCCACTGGACCCCCGGGTACGCACCGGGCTGGGGGTGTTGAACTCAGGCCTCGAAGCGGCGCCGGCGGTAGAACGCGGCCCAGGCGGCGATGACCGCACCGAGCAGCAGCACGCCGCCGCCGACCCCGGCGAGCACACCGGCGTCCGCACCGGTCTGCGGCAGCGTCGGCACGGGCTCCGGCGTCACGGGCTCGTCGACCGGCGTGGTCGGCGTGTCGGTGGGCGTGCAGTTGTAGCCCTGGGTCGTGGTGTCGCAGTCGTTGGGTGCCGCGTACGCGGCGGGCGCCGCCTGCGCCGCGGCACTGCTCAGCGCGACCGCCGGGACCAGCAGCGCGAAACTGGCGAGAATGAGGGACAGCCGGTAACGCACAGCCTGTCCTCCCCGTCTGTGTGATGGGTCGTTGTCGAACGGCCCAACGAGGCGGTGGCGATTTAGGTGTCGTGTCCGGTTAGGAGAATTTTGTCACTGCTGACCAGGCCACGGTCATCTCGCCGAGCCGCCAGCGGGCTGGGCGGTCCAGCACCGGCCAGCCGCCGGCCTTGACCGCGGCCACCGCCCGCATCCAGCGCTGCCGGGCACCGAAGGTCGCGTACGGCGCCGCCGCCCGCCACCCGTCGTCCAGCGCCCGCAGCAGGTCGTGCACCGGCTCGCCCGGCACGTTGTGGTGGATCAGCGCCTTGGGCAGCCGCTCGGCGAGCGTCGCCGGTGTGTCCAGCGTGGACAGCCGGGCCGCCAGGGTGAGCGAGCGCGGCCCCGCACGGTCGAGGCACACCCAGGCGGCCAGCCGGCCCAGCTCGTCGCAGGTGCCCTCGACCACGATCCCGTCCGGCGCCAGCGCACCGGTCATCGTCGCCCAGGCCGGCGCGACCTGCGCCTCGTCGTACTGGCGCAGCACGTTGAGCACCCGCACCACCACCGGCCGCAGCCCGGCCAGCTCGAAGCCACCCCGGGCGAAGCTCAGCCCGGGCGGGTCGGCAGCCGGCGCGGCCGCGGCCACCCGCGCGGGGTCGATCTCCAGCCCGACCACCCGCACGCCGGGCCGCACCCGAGCCAGCCGGGCCCGCAGCTCGACCGCGGTCACCGGGGTGGCGCCGAACCCGAGGTCCACCACCAGGGGATCGGCGGCGTCCCGTAGCAGCGGGCCGGCGTAGGCCGCGATCCAGTTGTCCACCCGGCGCAGCCGGTTGGGATTCGTGGTCCCGCGGGTGACGACCCCCTGCGGCCGCTTGCTACGCGCGCGCTCAGCTCTGCCGCCCACTGTGCTAGCTGGTCGGCCTTTGCAGGCCGATCGGCCCTTTTGCCACCTTGTGCTGCGCGGCCTGGGCCAAGGGCCGGACAACCAGGCGGTCGACGTTGACGTGCTGCGGCCGGGTCGCGCACCAGGCGACACAGTCGGCGACGTCGTCGGCGGTCAGCGGCATCTCGACGCCCTCGTAGACCTGCGCGGCCCGCTCCGCGTCGCCCCGGAACCGGATCGTCGCGAACTCGTCGGTGCGCACCATGCCCGGGTCGATCTCGATCACCCGCACCGGGCGGCCGGCCAGCTCGAGCCGCAGCGTGCCGGTCAGCGCGGTCATGCCGTGCTTCGCGGCGCTGTAGCCACCCCCGCCCTCGTACACGATGAAGCCCGCGGTCGAGCTGACCATCACGATCGTGCCGGCCTGCGACGCCTCGAGCAGCGGCAGCAGCGCCTTGGTGACGCGCAGGGTGCCGAGCACGTTGACCTCGTACATCCATTGCCAGTCGGCGACCTCGCCACGCTCGACCGGGTCGAGGCCCAGCGCGCCGCCGGCGTTGTTGACCAGCACCGTGACCCGCTCGTCCGGGCCACCGCCCTCGCGACCCAGCGACTCGGCCAGGTCGGCCACCGCCTCGGCCAGCCCCGCGACCGACTCGTCGGAGGTGACGTCGCACGGCACGGCGACCGCGGACCCACCGGCGTCGGTGATCTGTGTCACAAGCTCGTCGAGCCGGTCGGCCCGGCGGGCGGCGAGGACGACGGTGAACCCTTCGGTGGCCAGGCGGCGGGCCGAGGCGGCCCCGATCCCGCTGGAGGCGCCCGTGACGATCGCGATCGGCATGCCGACAATCCTCTCGCATCGCGTGGCGCGCCTCACTCGCGGATGAAGTCCGTCACGTCGTCTACCGCCGGGTAGGCGTAACCGGGCGCGGATAGGGAAGATGTCGCCCGGGGGAGAGGTTTACACATGGGCGCCCGGCGATATCGGGCCCGTGCGGAAGGAGCAGATGTGGTGCAGGCGCCATCCGGCGTCGTACGGCAGGCAGGCCCCCGGCCCTGGCCCCTCCCCCGACGCATCGCCACGCTGTCCGTGCACACGTCACCCCTCGATCAGCCGGGCACCGGCGACGCGGGTGGCATGAACGTCTACGTCACCGAGGTCGCCCGGCGCCTCGCCGAGGCCGGCGTCGAGACCGAGATCTTCACCCGGGCCACCTCCAGCGACCTGCCGCACACGGTCGAGATGTCGCCCGGCGTGCTGGTCCGGCACGTGATCTCCGGCCCGTTCGAGGGCCTCGCCAAGGAAGACCTGCCGGCGCAGATGTGCGCGTTCGCCACGGGCGTGCTGCGCGCCGAGGCCGCCCACGCGCCCGGCTACTACGACCTCGTGCACTCCCACTACTGGATCTCCGGCCAGGTCGGCTGGCTGGCCCGGGAGCGCTGGGGCGTGCCGCTGGTGCACTCCGCGCACACGCTGGCCAAGGTCAAGAACGCCCAGCTCGCCTCCGGTGATCGGCCCGAGCCGCTGGCCCGCGTCGTCGGCGAGGAGCAGGTGGTCGCCGAGGCCGACCGGCTGGTGGCCAACACGACGTTCGAGGCGCGCGACCTGATCGACCGGTACGGCGCGGACCCCGACCTGGTCAGCGTCGTCGAGCCCGGCGTCGACCTCGACCGCTTCACCCCCGGCGACCAGCTCGCCGCCCGGCAGCGGCTGGGGCTGCCCGAGCGGGGCCACATCGTCGCCTTCGTCGGCCGCATCCAGCCGCTCAAGGCGCCCGACGTGCTGCTCGCCGCGGCCGCCGCGCTGCACGCCCGCGACCCGGAGATCGCCCGCGACCTGACCGTGGTGATCGTCGGCGGGCCCAGCGGCACCGGCCTCGACCGGCCCACCGCGCTGATCGAACTCGCCGCGTCGCTGGGCATCAGCCACGCCGTGCGGTTCCTGCCGCCGCAGACCGGCACCGCCCTGGCCGACGTCTACCGGGCGGCCGACCTGGTCGCGGTGCCGTCGTACAACGAGTCCTTCGGTCTGGTCGCGCTCGAGGCGCAGGCCTGCGGCACCCCCGTGGTCGCCGCCGCCGTCGGTGGGCTGGTCACCGCCGTCCGCGACGAGATCAGCGGCCGGCTGGTCGACGGGCACGACCCGGAGGACTGGGCCCGCGCGCTCGGCGGCCTGCTGGCCGAGCCCGGCCGGCGGGTCGAGCTGTCCCGCTGCGCCGTCCGGCATGCCAGCGAGTTCTCCTGGTCGCGCACGGCGAGCGGGCTGCTGGCGGTCTACGGTGGTGCGGTGACGGAGCATCGGGAGCGGCTGACGGCCCGGCTCGCGGGCGAGGCGGCGGCATTGGGCGCGGGCGCGATCACGTGGTGAGCCCCGCGGAGGTGGCGGCGCTGATCGAGCGGGTCTGCGCCGAGCGGGAGCTGGCCGTCGAGTCGACGGGCGAGCTGTCCTACGTGGTGACGCTGCCCGGCACCCACAAGCTCAAGACGACCTGCAACCTCATCGTGGGCGAGCACTCCTTACGCGTCGAGGCGTTCGTCATGCGCCAGCCCGACGAGCGGCGCGAGGAGCTCTGGGCCTGGCTGCTCCAGCGCAACGCCCGGATGTACGGCGTCGCGTTCTCCATCGACCAGGTCGGTGACGTGTACCTCACCGGCCGGGTGGGCCTCACCGGCGTCACCGAGGACGAGCTCGACCGGCTGCTCGGCGCCGTGCTCACGTATGCCGATGAATCGTTCGACACGATGCTCGAAATCGGCTTCGGCACGGCGATCCGGCGCGAATGGGAGTGGCGCGTCAAGCGCGGCGAGTCCACCGCGAACCTTCAGGCATTCACCCATCTCTTTCCCGAGTCCACACCTACCGAACGGTAAGGACCGATGTGATGGGCGAGACACGCGCTCTCGCTTGTCCACTGATCTCGCGAAGAACTAGCGTTCTAGTCAGCGCCACGCTCAAGGGGTTTCGGGGGAAGCCGAGCGAAAGCGTTGGGGGTGGTGGCCCGCCGTTGGGGGACGGCCGGCCACCTGAAAACCGGCGGAGAGCGGGCGACGCTTACGGGGGTGGGCGTCGTCTGCCCCGCCGGTTCGCTTTTTAAGCTGGTCGCGTGCCCCGCCCGCCGCAGATCTTCGCCGTCTCGCCCGTCGCCCCGCCGCCCGGTCAGCGCAGCGCCCTGCTCCACCACGCGATCTCGCTGACCGGCGTGCCCCGCGCCAAGGTCTGCTTCGTCACCACCGCCGTCGGCGACGACCCGGCCGCGATCGCCTCGCTGCACGAGGTGCTCCGCACCGCCGACGACGCGGAGGCGAGCCACCTCCAGCTCTTCCCGCAGCCCAACGTCCGCGACGTGCGGTCGTTCCTGCTCTCCCGCGACCTGATCTGGGTCAGCGGGGGCAGCGTGGTCAACCTGCTGGCGGTCTGGCGGGCGCACCGCCTCGACGAGATCCTGCGCGAGTGCTGGGACGCCGGCGTGGTGCTGGGCGGCGGCAGCGCCGGCAGCATCTGCTGGCACGCGGGCGGCACCACCGACTCGTTCTCCGACGACCTCGACCCGGTGACCGACGCGCTGCGCTTCCTGCCCTACAGCAACAGCGTCCACCATGACGCCACCAACCAGCCGCGCAAGGTCCTGTTCCAGCGGCTCGTCGACGACGGCACGCTGCCCGCCGGGTACGCGACCGACGACGGCACCGGCCTGCACTACGTGGGCACCGACCTCGTCGAGGCGGTGACCGCCCGGCCCGGGGCCGACGCCTACCGCGTGGAACCGGGCGTGCACCGGCCCCTGGGCGCCCGCCCGATCTAAGTCCTAGTCCGCCTGCAGTTCGGCCGGGCCGGTGCCGGCGGTCTCCGGCGCGGGCTCCGACTCCTCGAGGCTGCCGTACTTGGCCAGCATCAGGCTCGCCGCCACCGCGATCGCGAAGCCGACCGCCGCCACTGGGATGAAGCCGCGCCGGGTGCTGTCGCCCAGCGCGATCACCCCGACGACCGACGGCAGCACGGTCTCGCCGATCACCAGGCCGGCGGTGACGGTGGTGACCGAGGCCCGCTGCAGGCCGATCGTGTAGAAGACGAACGCCAGCCCGCCGGCCACCACCAGCGTGTAGATCTCCGGCCCCGTGAACCAGTCCACGAAGTCCACGTCGGAGATCGACCGCGCGGCCAGCGCCACGATGCCGAAGAACAGGCCACCCACGAGGCCGAGGGTGGCCGCCCGGAGCGGGTCCTTGAGCTTGAGGGCGGCGAGACCCAGCAGGGCCAGCACGGGTACGGAGATCGTCAGCCCGATCCGGAACGGCCACGACGGCGTGTCGGCGTTCTCGTGGCCGGCGGAGATGCCGAGCAGCGCGAGACCGACGCAGACCCCGGCGACCGCGGACCACTGCAGCGTGCCGAGGCGCAGCTTGAGCAGCGGGATCGCGACCACGGCGGTGACCGCCAGGCTCGCCGCCAGCGCGGCCTGCACCACGAAGATGGGCAGGCTGCGCAGCGCGATGAACTGGGCCACGAAGCCGGCGCCGTCCAGAGCCAGGCCCAGCAGGTACGGCCACTGGGCGAAGACGCGGATCAGCGACCGCGCGTCGACGTTCTCGGAGCCCGGTGCCCGGCGGGCCGCGATCGCCTGGAACACCGACGCGCAGCCGTAGCAGATCGCCGAGACGATCGCCAAGACCAGACCCATGCGCTGACGGTACGGCCGACGCCGGGCGCTGTGGGCGGTTTAGCCGGTTTTATCCGGGCTACCGGTGCTGGGCTCCGGCGTCGGCTCGGGCTCCGGATCCGACGGGCTCGGTTCCGGGCTGGGCGTCTGGTCCTCGGGCAGCACGGTGGGCGTGCTGGTCGGGTGCGGTCGCGGTGCCCGGGTCGCCTTGGGTCCGGCAGCCGTGGTGGTGGGCCCGGGTGCGGCACCCGTGCTGGCCATGGGCACGACGAGCGGCGCGTCGTCGGAGTAGACGTCGTACCGGGCGGCGGGCGTCGGCACCTGCTCGCGCGGCGCGTTGCCCATCGCCCCGGAGCCGTCCGCCGCGCCGCCGCCGGTCGCGCCGCGCTGGCCGAGCACCCAGCCGGCGGCGACCACGACGGGCAGGCCGACCCCGAGGACCAGCGCGAGGATCTTCTTCGGCGTGAGCTGCACGTTCTCTACACCGCGCGGGGCGGGGCCGAGGTTACGGCCGGTGCGTTCCCGGGTCGTCGGTTCCTCGTCGACCGGCGCGGTCATGTCGCGGCGACGATCACGGTGGCCGGGTCGCCGCTCGCCGTCGGGGTCACCGTCACCTCGGCGTCCGACGGGGTGTCGGCGCCGGTCGTCTCGATGGCGGCCGGGGTCTCCGGCTCGCTCGGGGTGCCGTCGCCGGCCGGTGTGCCGCCGCCGTCTCCCCCACCGCCTGCCGGCGGGTCCGACTCGACCGGGCCGGTGCCGGTGCCGGCCGACTCCGTGGCGGTCGGCGTGTCGGGGGTCGACGGGTCGGACGGTTGGGTGCCCGGAGTCTCGACGGTCCCCTCCGTGGGCGTCGGGTCGGTCTCGGGCCGGGTCGGCGTCGTCGCTTCCTCGGTGGGCGCCGGCGGCGTGCGGACGGCCCCGAGCGTGACGACGATCCGGCCCTTCTCCCCGGTCAGGGTCGCGTCGAAGGTCGCGGCGGCGGGCACCGTCCCGCCCGGCACGGCCAGCGGCCCGAACACGCGAGTGTTCCCGTCGTCCACGGTCAGGACGGCGTTGGGCCGGCCCGGCTCGGCCGTCACCGTGACCGCGCGGTCCTTGCCGGACCAGCCTTCGATGATCTTCCCGGGTGCGATCGGGTCGCCGCCCGCGTAGGTGAGCGTGTCGCGCGTGCCGAGCACGCCGTCGGCGCCGGGCTGCAGGGTCCAGGTTGCCGGGGCGCCCGGCTCGGGCGGCGCCGCGGGCGTGCCGGGGTCGCCCACCTGGACGATCGCCGGGCCCGCGGCCGGGCCGGCCGGCTTGTCGACCGTCGGGTCGGGCACCACCACGGCCTGGCCGTCGGCGCTGACGAGCACCGCGTCGCTCTTGGCGCTCTCCGGGCCCGTCCAGCCGCCCTTGACCGGCACCACCGTGTAGCGCCACGAACCGACCGGCACGCCCGCGTCCGTACACGTCTCCTTGGCGACGTTCTCCTCGCAACTCCCCCGCGGCTGCTGTGGTGCGCCGCTCAGGTCGTACCGCTTGATGCGGTAGCTGTCGACCTTCCGCTCGCCGAACGTGTTGGGCGTCCACGCCACCGTCACGGCGCTGGCCTTCGCCGACACCTGCGGCTTGTTGCCCGGGGAGAGCGTGGCGGTCTCGGCGGTCAGCACGACCTCGTCGCTCTGGATGCGCCAGGCGGCGAACGCCGCACCGGCGCCGGCGACCAGCGTGACGGCCGCGATGCCGCCGAGCACCGCGGGGGACGTGGCGATCAGACGCTTCACTTGTTTCACCTTCAGGGCTGTCCGGATGGGGCGGGCGGGCATCCGGATCGGCTTCGAACCGGGATCGTGCGGGGACGGTCGGCGCACGGGCTCAGTCCGGGAGGCCGACGCCGGCCAGCGCGAGCGTGATCTCGAAGGAGGCACCCTGGCACGCCTCGGGCGCGTTGTAGACCATCTCGACCGCGTCCTCGACCACGAACGTCTGCCGGCCGTCGGCCTCGACGCGCTGGGCGAGCTTCTTCGCCGACTTGAGCTTCACGTTGCCGGAACTGCAGCCGGCCGCCGCGTGCTCCGGGTCGACGACGATCTCCGG
This sequence comes from Asanoa siamensis, assembly GCF_016862555.1. Classification (GTDB taxonomy): domain Bacteria; phylum Actinomycetota; class Actinomycetes; order Mycobacteriales; family Micromonosporaceae; genus Asanoa; species Asanoa siamensis. Next base: position 254,797 of record NZ_BONE01000001.1, read on the forward strand.
TGCGGGCGCGAACGACTGCACCTCGATGGCGAACTCGTTGGGGTTGGTGACGCTGACCTCGATGTGCGCCGTGCCGCCCGGGAACAGGCTCCCGGTCGGCTTCGCCGTCGCCTGCAGGGCGGTCACCTCCGCCGCCGACACCGTCGCCGTCCCGGAACCCGTCACCGACCAGGCGGCCCAGGCCACGCTGGCGACGCCGGTCACGATGACGGCGACCAGCGTGATGATCGCGGTGCGCTGGGACATGTTGCGCATGGACGCTCCTACGTTCCTCTTCTGGGCGCGGCGGGCGGCGCGGCCGAACCAGCACGCGCCACCCGCCGACGGCGATCAGGCCGCGTTCTGGCCCGAGTAGCGGATGGTCACCTCGAAGTCGGCGCCCTGGCAGCCACCGACGTCCGCGCGCATCCGCACCGCGTCTTCCAACGTGTAGGACTTCCGGCCAGGCTCGACCCGGACCGGCCGCTCCGGGATCTCGACGCTGATCGCGTCGCGGTCGCAGCGGTCCGCCTCGGTCCGCGCGACCGCCCTGGCTTTGTCGATAACGACCGGGAACGGGTTCGGGTTGTAGATCTCGACCCGCAGGTCCTTCTCGGCACCCGGGTAGAGGCCCTGGACCGACGCCGAGCCCACCTCGATCGGCTTGATCGAGCCCGTCGAGCCGGTCGCGGTGGCCTCGCCCTCGACCGTCCACCAGGCCCAGGCCGCGCTCGACGCACCGAACGCGACGGCCGCACCGATGGCGACGGTGGCGGCCCGCTTGGCGACGCTGTGCATGGCTGGCGACCTTTCAACATTGTGCGAAAGATTTGTCGGCGCCGGCCGGTGGAGGCGGTCCGGCGCCGCTGTCAACTGTGCCGGAACGCGCGCTTTCCGCTCAACAAGCACTCGTCCCTGGTTATCTGTTCGCAAATTGCCGAGAATGGCCCTGACGGCTTAACTCCTTCGGGTGGCCCGTTATGCCGGTTTTCAGTGGTTTCATCCATGTTCTTGGGTCGGGGGCAACGCTCTGAACTGCGGAAACGTCCGGCTACCACATGACGGGCCGTCTACCGCGCGAGGGCGACACGAACCGGGTCTGACCTGCGGGTTTGCGGGGATGGCGGCTGATCGCGATTTCTGGGTGCCATAGCGCGGAGATTGTCGGCGGGGGGTGCGCGGCGCGCATTCCCGAAATGATCAGAATCGGTTTCCCATGCTATTGGCAGCGAGCGTTCATCGCGTTTTCGTGTTGTCACCTATTCGGGGTCGTCCAGTCCGACCCACGGGATCGCTTGTCGGCGAACAACCACAAACCGTGTTCTCTATCCCGCAGTTCGTGCCGGATCGGGCAGAGTTTCCTACGTCGCCGCAACCGGCCAGAAACATCCCGGTTTGTCTGGTGATCCCCGCCCTGAACACACGCCGGCCCGGACGCCGGCACCAACAAGGAGTCCTCCGTTGCAGAAGCGTTCGAAGCGCATCCTCGCCGCCACCCTCGCCTTCGTCGGCGTCGCAGCCGCCGCCGGCACCGCATGGGCGGTGTTCTCCGAGCAGTCGACCGCCAGCGCCGGCGGCACGACCGCCGACATGTCCGCCCTCGTCGTCGGCTCTGGTGTGGACGCGCCGAAGATCGACTACTTCGGCGACGATGACACCCTCTGGCCGAACGTGGACGCGGGCGCCACCGACTACAACCCGGAGACGGGTCTGCACCCGGCCCAGGTCATCGTGAAGGTCACCAACAACAACAAGGTGCCCGTCAAGGTCACCTCCGCCGATATCGCTGGAACCGCAGTCTTCAACAACAGTGGCGTGCAGGCCACGTGCGGCACCTATCTGAAGGTGTTCGCGACTCCGTCGATTCCGGCTCCGGTCACGGTCGCAGCGAACGGCGGGACGGAGACGCTGACGATCACCGGCGTGTACCTGGACGAGGCCGCTCCGAATGACTGCCAGGGCGGCGCCGTCACCACCACCTGGACGATTACCGGCAAGGCCCTGTGAAGATCGCCGCTTTGGCCTGAGCCATTGCCGGCAACCGGGTCCGACATCTTCGGGCTGCTAACCTTCGGGATCGCCGCCGTCGGCCTCGGAGCCTTCGCTCGGTGGCGGGCCCGCACAAGAACAGAACTGGGGTAGGGAGCGCCTCGTCGCCTTCGGGTGGCGGGGCGTTTCCGTTTCTAGACCGCTTTTACGTAGCGGTGGCAGGGGACCGGCATCGGGCCGTCGGCGGTGTGGGCTGGGTAGTCGAAGAGGCCCGCGTCCGACCAGCCCTGGCGTTCGTAGAAGCGGCGGGCGCGGGCGTTGCCCGGGGCTACCGCCAGCCAGGCCTCGCGGTAGCCCTCGGCCGCCACCAAGCGCTCGGCCTCCGCGAGCAGCACCGCGGCGACGCCGGAGCCGCGGTGGGCGGCGGCGACGTACACCTGCTCGACCTCGTCGTCGACGACCATGACGAAGCCGGCTACCGCGGTGCCGATCACGGCGACCGTCGTGTGGGGCAGGCCCTCGACGGTCCGCAGGACGAACGACTCCGGGGTGCGCACGGCGACCAGGGCGTCGGGCACGTTGCCCAGGTGCCCGTCGGACCAGCCGCGCTGCCAAATCTCGGCGACCGCGGGCGCGTCGTCCTCGGCGGCCGGGCGGAGGGTGACCTTCGGCATGGGGGCGAGGCTACGCGGAACTGTCGTACCCCGTCGCTACGGTTCCCCCATGTCGGCGCCCGGTGACCTGCCACCCGCGATCCTCGATCGACTACGGCCGATCTGCCTGGGCCTGCCCGAGGCCCACGAGCAGGATGCCTGGGTCGGGGTCCGCTGGCGCATCCGCGCGCGGACGTTCGCCCACGCGCTGGTCATCGACCCCAGCCGCAACCCGGAGCGGGCAAGCTCGCTCGGCGCCACCGGCGAGCTGGTGGTGATGACCTTCCGCGCCCCCGACGACGAGGTCGGCGCGTTCGCCCACGCGGGCCCGCCCTACTTCCGCGCCGACTGGGGCCACAACGTGGTCGGCCTGGCCCTCGACCCGACCACCGACTGGACGGAGGTCCGCGAGCTGCTGACGGAGAGCTACCGCATCCAGGCGCCGAAGACGCTGGCCGCCCTCCTCGCGGACCCGGCCGGATAACCAGATTCCCTGCGCACCCGACAACCACCCGGCGATGATCGGTTCATGGCAAACGTCTGGATTCCGATCATCGGCGGCCCGCAGGACGGCACCCAGATCGAGGTACCCCTCGCCGACGACCTACCCCCGAGCCCCCTGACCCACGAATGGCGCTGGACAGGCCCCAACGGAGACCAAAAACTCACCCAGGTCTACGTAGCCGACGACGCCCCCGGCAGCGACCCACCCTGGCGCTACATCCCAGAGCACTAAAACCAAAAAACAAAGAAACCAAAGAGCCAAACCAACGGGACCAAAGGAACCAACGGGACACGAGATGCGGCCAGCGGCCGGCATCGACAGATAGGCGACCACGAACGACGGCTGATTCGACCTACTTACCCGCGCCTGCCCATCCAGTCGTCTCGATAGCGGCACCACGTTGAGACGAAACCAGCCCAGCCCACAGAAGGTTGCCCGGGTTCTCCATGCCGACCGTAGGTCCAGGCATCGGTAGAGTTACACCATGCCCAGCAGCGCGCCCATCTTTTACGACAACGTCGTCGGTGCCATCGGTATATTGATCATGGTTCTTTCGCTGGTGCTGATCGGTGTGGCGTTCGTGCACTGCCTGACCCAACGCACCGACGCGTTCCCCGCGATCGGATCGCTCCCCAAGGGCGGCTGGCTCGCCATCCTCGGCATCTGCCTGCTGCTGTCCCTGCTGCCGTCGTTCGGCACGTTCAGCCTGTTCCGGTTGATCGGCATCGGCGCGGCTCTCGTCTATCTGCTCGACGTGCGCGTCGGCCTCAAGGATCTCACCGACGGCAAAGGCTTCTGGTGAGGGATTTCCGCTGGCCGCCGCCTCCGGACGGCGGCCCGCGGACCTACGGCCCCGGCCCGAGCGCCCCACGCAACGGGCGCCCCACGCTGCCCGAGCCCGAGACGGAACTCGTCGCGACCCCGCACGGCGTGCGGCTGGAGCGCCTGGTCACCGGCACCGGCACACCGACCACCGTGTTCGCGCACGGCCTGGCCAGCGGCATCGCGGTCACCCGCCCGCTGGGCAGCGCGGTCGAGGGGCGCAAGGTCTACTTCCAGTTCCGCGGCCACGGCCGCTCCGACGCGCCGCCCGGGCCCTGGTCGTACGCCGATCTGGCCCGTGACCTGCGCGCCGTCTCGGACCTGAGCGGCGCGACCCGGGCGCTCGGGGTCAGCCTTGGCGCCGGTGCGCTGAGCCGGCTGGTCGCCGACAGCCCGGACCGCTTCGACCGGGTGGTCTTCTTCCTGCCGGCGGTGCTCGACCTGCCCCGCCCGGCCGCGGTCAAGGCCCGGCTGGCCGCCCTCGCCACCGCGGTCGAGGCCGGCGACGTGGCCGCGGTCGCCGACGCGATCTCGGTGGAGATCCCGCCGCACCTGCGCGGCACCCCGGCGGTCTGGTCCTACCTCCGCCAGCGGATCGACCAGCTCATGCGCGACGGCCTGGCCACCGACCTGGCCTCGCTGGCCGAGCAGACGGCGCTCGTCGACGCGACGAAGCTCCAGGCGGTCATGGCCCGGGCGCTGGTGATCGCCTGCGTCGGCGACGAGATGCACCCGGTCGACGTCGCCGAGCGGCTGGCGGGCGCGCTGCCGAACGCCACGCTGCACGTCTACGACCGGCCCGGAGTGGTCTGGACGGACCGCGCGGACCTGCGTACCCGGATCTCCGACTTTCTCAACGCCCCGGAGTAGTCTGCCCGGTCATGGGCGTTTCCGAGCATGGCCGCACACACCGCCTCGACCTGATCGACCCGACGCTGCGCGAGTGGGAGTGCACCGTGCTGCACTCGTCGCCCGAGGACGGCATCGTCCTCGACCGCTCGGCCTTCTACCCGGGTGGCGGCGGCCAGCCGCCGGACCACGGCACCCTGCTCTGGCAGGGCACGCAGACCCGGATCGTCGGCACCCGCAAGGGCGACGACCTCTACCTGCTGCCGGCCGAGGGTGACCCGCTGCCGCCGGCCGGCACCGCCGTCACCGGCGCGGTCGAGGACGACCGGCGGACGATGCTCATGCGCACCCACTCGGGCCTGCACGTGCTGTGCGGCGTCGTGTTCCGCGACTTCGGCGCGCTGGTCACCGGCGGCAACATGGAGCCCGGCGAGGCCCGGATGGACTTCAACCTCCCGGAGGTGCCGCCGGACTTCAAGGCGAAACTGGAGGAGTTGGTCAACACCGAGGTGACCGCCGACCGCGCGGTGGCGGTCAAGGTGCTGCCCCGGGCCGAGGCGCTGGCGCTGCCCGACATCATCCGCACCCAGTCCAACCTGATCCCCGCCGACGAGCAGGAGATCCGCATCGTCGACATCGTCGGCCTCGACGTGCAGGCCGACGGCGGCACCCACGTCGCGTCGACCCGGGCGATCGGTCGGGTCCAGGTGGTCAAGGTCGAGAGCAAGGGCAAGGCGAACCGGCGGGTACGGGTCCGGATCGCCGACTGACCCGGCGGCGGGTACGCGAAAGGGGACCGACCCGGCCAGGTCGGTCCCCTTTTCAGCGGTTCACTTGGTGCTGTTGGTGTTCTTCTTCGCGGGGGTGGTGGGGGCGGTCGTCGTCGTCTTCTTGACGACCGGCTTGGACTCGGCGGTCGCGATGCTGCCGTGACCGTTGCTCTCCGCCTTCGGCGCGACCGGCTTCTGGGTCTCCTTGCCGGTCTCGATCATGTCGGCCTGCACGGTGTCGGCCGCCTCGACGATGCCGGTGCCCACGACCTTCTCGCCGCGCTCGATGAGCTCGCCGTAGAACTTGATCGCCCGCTCCTGCAGGTCCTGCGCGGTCACGATGAACTGGCCGGCGTTGCGCATGGCCAGGTCACGCAGGCGGTCGATGTCGAGGTCCTCGCGGCGCAGCTTGACCGCGCGCTCGTTGGCCTGCCGGTAGGCCGCACTGGCCCGGTCGCGCAGCTCGGTGGTCGTGGTGATCACCTGCTGGCGCCACTCGGCGCCGTTGTTGGCGGCCTTGTCGCTGAGGTCGTTGGCGTACGTCGGCAGCTTGAGCAGCTGACGGTAGGCCATCTCCCCGGCGCCGGCGGCCGCGTACAACGGGGCCGGGATGCGGGTCGTCTTCGGCTGGGACATCAGTTCTCCTCCTCGGCGGCCCTTGGTGCCGCCTTCTTCACGGCCTTCTTGGCCGTTTTCTTGACCACCGGCTTGGCGCTCTTCTTCGCCGCCGGTGGTGGGGTGGCTTCTTCCGCGTCGCCGGGCCAGCCGGTCGGGGCCTGCGTGGGGCCACCGGCGGCACGACCGGCCGCTTCGGCGGCGGCGTCGGCGGCGCGCGCGGCCGCGGCGGCCGCCTCGCTCGCGGCGGCGGCCTGCTTGACCGACTCGGCCTCCGCTTCGGCGTGCCGCGCGTTCTCGCGGCGGAACGTCTCGTAGATCTGGCTGAGCGACTGCTTCTGGGCGATCGTCAGGTCGGAGTCGGCGGCGATGGCGGTGAGCACGCCCTGGCCTTCCTTCTCCTCGAGCAGGCCGGCGCGCAGGTACATCACCGGTGTGGAGACCCGCAGGGCGCTGGCGAGCTGCTGGAGCACCTCGGCGCTGGGCTTGCGCAGCCCGCGCTCGACCTGGCTCAGGTAGGGGTTGCTGACACCCGCCTGCTCGGCGAGCTGGCGGAGCGAGATCTGCGCGTTGCGCCGCAGATCGCGGATGAAGCCCCCCACGTCGCGGGGCAGATCCTTCGAGGGCATGCCAAAAACGCTAGCGCCGCTTGCTAGCTCCTGCAAGCGAAACGCTAACCGCAGTTAGCAATGTGACAGCCGTCACCAGAGGCTGCGCAGCTCCCCGACCCGCTCGCCGCCACCCAGCACGGGCACGTCGGCGGCCTGCTCCAGGGCGTCTCCGGTGACGCCGATCCGGCGCAGCGCGGAGACCAGCACCGGGCGGTTGCCGCGGTGGGCACCGTCGTCCATCTTGATCGCGACGGCGCCGGCACCCGGCACCGCGACGGCCATGACGCCTTCGGCGCCGGCCTTCACGAGCATCCCGGGTACGGCGGTCATCAGGCGGTGCTCGGTCGTTCCCCGACCGGAGACCAGCTCGGGGTGGGCCCGCATGGCGTCGGCGACCGTCCTCAAGTCGCTGTCGCTCGACCCATGGGCGACCGCCTCGAGGTGGTCGCTGCCGCTCGGCCCGTCGGCGAGCGCGCCCGAGCGGGCGTGCGGCGTGGCCGCGACCGGTCCCGCCGGCTCCTGCCCGACCATGCGGCCGAACGACCGGGCCAGGGCGGTCAGGGACATGCCGAGCAGCGGTGCGCCGCAACCGTCGGTCGCGGAGGCCACGATCTCCTCGCCGGCGATGTCGGCCACGGCGGCGGCGATCGCCTGCTGCAGCGGGTGCTCCGGCAGCAGGTAGCCCTCGGTCGGCCAGCCCGCCGCCACGCAGGTGAGCAGCATGCCGCTGTGCTTGCCGGAGCAGTTCATCTGGATCCGGGCGGGGCCGCCGCCGGCCCGGATCACGTCGGCCGCCGCTTCGGGGTCGAGGGGCATGTCCGGCGGACAGCGCAGGGCCGACTCGTCCAGGCCGGCGGAGCGCAGCATCGCCCCGGCCCGGGTGACGTGGATGTCCTGCCCCCAGTGGCTGGCGCAGACGAGGGCCAGGTCCGCCGGGTCGGTCAGCCGCAGCCCCGCGCGGAGCATGCCGACGGCCTGCATCGGCTTGTTGGACGAACGCGGGAACATCGGCGACTCGACGTCACCAGCGGCGGCGACGGTGTTGCCCGCGGCGTCGAGCACCACCACCGAGCCGAGGTGGTAGCCCTCCGGGAAGCCGGAGCGGACGACCTCGGTCAGGCGTACGCCGCCTTCGTAGAACTTGCCCATGGCTGCGACCGTACCCCTGTTGATCATTTGCTCGTCTGGAGACCCAGCAGGTCACGCGCGTCGAGCGGCGTCATCGGCGGGCGCTGGGCGAGCTGCGCGAAGCCGACCGCGCGGGCGACGAGCTGCATGTTGGACTCGACCGGGCGGCCCTTCGCGTAGGAGATCGTGTCCTCCATGCCGACCCGCAGGTGGCCGCCCGCCGACAGCGAGGCGAGCATCACCGGGATGGTCGTGCGGCCGATGCCAGTGGCCGAGAAGGTCGTGCCGGCGGGCAGGTTGCGCAGCTCGTTGACGCAGGAGACGAGGGCCGCGGTGGTGCCCGGCATGCCGCCCGGCACGCCCATCACGAAGTCGACGTGCACGTGCCCGCCGGCCGGCAGCCCGTGCTTGCCGAGCAGCCGTTCGAGGGCGGCGAGGTGGCCGAGGTCGAAGATCTCGTACTCCGGGACGATGCCGCGCTCCTGCATCCGGGTGTGCAGGTCGACGATGAACTCCCAGCGGTTGAGGAAGACATCGTCGCCGAAGTTGACCGTGCCCATCGTGCAGGAGGCCATGTCAGGTGCCGCGTCGAGCACGCGCAGCCGGTCGGCCTCGGGGTCGGTGACCGCGCCGCCGCTGGAGAGCTGCACGACGAGGTCGGTCGACTCGCGCAGGGCGGTGACGGTGTCGCGCAGCCGGCCCAGGTCGAGCGTGGGCCGGGTGTGCTCGTCCCGGATGTGCACGTGGATCACCGACGCGCCGAGGGCGGCGCACTCCTTGGCCGTCACCACCAGCTCGTCGATGGTGACGGGCAGGGCGGGCACGTCGGCCTTGGTCGACTCGGCCCCGGTCGGCGCCACCGTGATCAACGTCGTTGTTGTCATGGCGCGATCCTAGAACCGGTGCTTACCCGAGGTCGATCGCGGCCGTGGACTCGCCGACGTGCAGCGAGGCGTCGTCGGCGACGTTGCGCTTGAGGACGGCCAGGGCGACCGCGCCGAGCTCGTGGTGGCGGACGGCCGTGCCGACGAAGCCGACCGTGCGGCCGTCGACCGTCACCTCGGTGCCCCGGGCCGGCGGCTGGTCGGTGCTCACGCCGTCGAGGTGGATCAGCACCAGGCGGCGCGGCGGGCGGCCGAGGTGGTGGACCCGGGCGACCGTCTCCTGGCCGCGGTAGCAGCCCTTGTCGAGGTGCACGGCCGGAGCGACCAGGTCGACCTCCGCCGGGATCGTGCGGTGGTCGGTCTCCCAGCCGAGCCGCGGGATCCGGTGCTCGACCCGGATGGCCTCGTAGGCCCAGAGGCCGGCGGGTGCGATGCCCGCGTCGAGGAGCCTCCGGGTGGTCGCCGCGAACTGGTCGCGGGGCACGAGGACGTCGACGCCGAGCGCGGTGCGCCGGGCCCAGCCGCCGTCGGGCAGCTCACGCACGTCGTAGACGGTCGTCGGCCGGTCGGGGGCGTCGCCCTTGGTGAACTTGGCGCCCGGCACGGGCAGGGCGTCGGGGGCGCGCAGGTCGGCGAGGCTCGGGTCGAGGGTTGCGGCCGCCTCGACCGCGCGCGGGCCCACCAGGGCGAACATCGCGTAGTCGGCGGTGGCGTCGCGCGGGTCGACCTTGGAGAAGAACCGCATCATCTCGAGATATTTGAGCAGGCCGGCGGTCGCGCCCGGCTCCGTGTCGAGCCAGGTGGTGGCGCCGTCCTCGGCGACCAACGCGTGCTGCTCGACGTGCCCGTGCGGCGAGAGCACGAGCAGCTCGCTGCCCTGGCCCGCGGTCAGCTCGGCGAGGTGCTGGGTGGTCAGGGTGTGCAGCCAGGAGGCCCGCTCCTCGCCCGGCACGGCGATGACGCCCCGGTTGGACCGGTCGACCAGGCCGACGTCGGTGGCGAGCAGGCGTTGCTCGCGGACCGGGTCGCCGTAGTGGGCGGCCACCCCGGCGTCGGGGCTCTCCTCGTCGATCGCCTCGACCGCGATCGCACCGGGTGCGTCGATCATGCCTGGTCCTGCCCCTCACATCCGCCGCAGTCGCCGAACAGCGCCACGTGCCCGACGTCGACCCGGAACCCGCGCTCCGCCGCAAGCTGGTCCACCAGCGGCTGCAGCACCGACGGATCGATCTCCTGCACCTCGCCGCACGACCGGCACACCAGGTGGACGTGCTGGTGGCCACCGGCGGCGTGGTAGGTCGGTGACCCGTGCGAGAGGTGCGTATGGGTAACCAGCCCGAGGTCCTCGAGCAGTTCCAGGGTGCGGTAGATCGTGGTGATGTTCACACCGGCGGCGGTCTCGCGGACGGCGTTGTGCACCTGCTCGGGCGTGGCGTGCCCCAGGTCGTAGACGGCTTCGAGCACGAGTTGCCGTTGCGCGGTCAGCCGCAGCCCCCGCGCCCGGAGGACTTCAGCAAGCGAGGTGTCCGACACCTTCGCATGATAGTTCGCCCGGCTAATCCTTCTTGACCCAGCGACCGGCGAACTCGCCAGGGAAGGGGGCAGGGCCCGGCAGCGGCGCGGCGTCGGGCAGGAGCAGGCCGGCCAGGAGCAGGGCCAGGTAGCGGTGCCGGAGCTGGGAGCGGCGCTCGTCGTCGCCGAACCGGATCACGGCGATCATCTCGAAGACCAGCCCGAGGTCGGCGACCGCCATGTCGGGCCGGACGACCCGCGCCTCGTGCAGCCGCTCGACCAGGTGCGTGTTGAGCCGGCCCGCGTGTTGGGCGGCCTCGTTGTGCTCGTCGGTCGGCTGGAAGGTGCCCGCCAGCTTCTGGGTCAGCGAGTGGGTGTCGGCGTCGATGACCCGGCGCATGAACGTCACGAACGTCTCGGCGGGGTCGGCACCGGCGTCGAGGGCGGCGTTGGCCTCCTCGGCGATGCCCACGTAGATCAGCAGGCCGTCGAGACAGAGCTTGGAGAGCAACTCCTCCTTGCTCGGGTAGCGCCGGTAGAGCGCGCTGATCCCGACACCGGCCTTGTGTGCGACGGCGGCGATGGGGGCGGCCGGATCGGCCACGAACACCTCGCGCGCCGCGTCGAGGATCACGGCGTCGTTGCGTGCGGCCTGAGCGCGCCGGCCGCTGAGCGGGACGGTGGTCATGACACCTGACGTTACCACGTACGCGGAACGAAGAGTTCTGTTCTGTTTTCCTGGCCCATACCTCTGGAACGGATCGTTCCGCTCTGCTATGTTGCTAGCGGAACAGTTCATTCCGATCCGCTTCGCTTCGGAGGTTGCCGTGAGCACCGACGTCCTCGACCGCACCGTCACCAGCCCTCCCGCGACCGCCGCGACGCCCCGGACCGGTCACCCGCGCAAGTGGCTCGGCCTGTTCGCGATCCTGGCCGCGACGATCATGAACCTGCTCGACACGACGGTCGTCAACGTCGGCGCCCCGGCGATCCAGGCGTCGCTGGGCGGCACCTACACGAGCCTGCAGTGGATCGCGGCGTCGTACACGCTGGCCTTGGCGGTCGGCCTGCTCACCGGCGGGCGGCTCGGCGACATGTTCGGCCGCCGGCGGGTGCTGCTGGTCGGCGTCGTCGGCTTCGTGATCGCGTCGCTGCTGTGCGCGGTGGCCTGGTCGCCGGAGAGCCTGATCGTCGCCCGGGTGGTGCAGGGCCTGTTCGCGGCGATCATGATCCCGCAGGGCTTCGGGCTGCTCCGGGACCTCTTCCCGCCCCACGAGATCGGCAAGGCGTTCGGCGCGTTCGGCCCGGTCATCGGCTTCTCGACGATCCTCGGCCCGGTGGTGGCCGGCGCGCTGATCGACGCTGACCTGTTCGGTACCGGCTGGCGGATGGTGTTCGCGATCAACGTGCCGCTGGGCCTGTTCGCGCTGCTGGCCGGGCGGGCCGCGCTGCCGGTCGCGAGCACCCCGCGGACCCGCACCCGCCTCGACGTGACCGGCGCCGTGACCGCCGGGGTCGGCATGCTGCTGGTGGCCTACCCGCTGGTGCAGGGCCGCGAGCTGGGCTGGCCGCTGTGGTCGTTCGCGATGGTCGCCGCCGCGGTGCCGGTGTTCGTGATGTTCGCGCTGCGCCAGCTCCGCCGGGCCGGCTCCGGCCGCCACCCGCTGGTCGAGCTGAGCGTCTTCACCCGCCGGTCGTACACGTCGGGTGTGCTCTTCGTGATCGTCTTCTTCGGCGCCATCGCCGGTTTCTCGCTGGCCGTCGGGATGTTCCTGCAGCTCGTGCTCGGCCACAGCCCGATGAAGGCCAGCCTGACGATGTCGGCGTGGGCGGTCGGCGCGTTCGTCGGCTCGGGCTTCGGCAGCGCGCTGGTGCGCCTCGGCCGGCGGATCCTGCACATCGGGCTGGCGCTGATGATGGTGGGCATCGCGGGCTTCTACCTGGTGCTGCAGCTCTCCGGCGGCGTCGGCGTCGGCCGGCTGATCGCGCCGCTGGCGCTCTACGGCATCGGGATGGGCATGATCTTCGTGCCGCTGTTCGGGATCATCATGGGCGAGGTCCGCGACCACGAGGTCGGCTCGGCGTCCGGAATGCTGGAGTCGCTGCAGCAACTCGGCGCGGCGCTCGGCGTGGCGGTCCTGGGCACGGTCTTCTTCGGCCACCTGGACGTCGGGGTCGAGCGGGTCACGCTGATCACCCTGGGCCTGACGGCGGCGACGTTCGCGCTCGGTTTCCTGCTCCCCCGCAAGGCCCGCGCCTGACGGTTCTGCGCTCTTTATCCGCGCCCTTCCCGATTTCGGGGAGGGCGCGGTGTTTTGTGCCCCCGCTTTGCTCTGCACCCATATACGCACCGCAGGTCAACCGGGGTGGTGCGGATATGGGTGCAGAGCAAAGCGTCGCGAACCCATGCGCCGCTGCCGGCCTGATCTTGGGTCAGCGTTCGAACGTGAAGAGGCGGCGGCCCGGGGTGAGCGGGCGGCCCTCGCCCGTGTAGCGGTGGGCGCCCACGCCGTAGCCGGCGTCCTTCGGTGAGACGAAGAGCGGCTCGAAGCGCGCCTCGGCGAACCAGTCGAGGATGTGCGGCACCAGGTCCGGGTCTTCCCGGTGGCGGGTCCAGATCACGACCCCGCCCGGCGCCACGAACTCCGGGGCGGCGGCGATCGTCGCGGCGATGTCGACGTCGGAGATGTTGCCGAAGACGCCGCAGAACAACGCGAGATGGGCCGGGACCGCGCCGGCGTACGCGTCGGTGAAGCTCGCGTCGCCCGTGACCACCTCGACGCGGGCGGGCAGGTCCGCGGCGGCTGCCCGCGCCCGCTCGCCGAGGATCGGGTCGAGTTCGACCAGCCGGGCGTCGACGTCGGCGGCGCGCGGGTGGTCGGCGAGCACGCCGAGCAGGTCGCGGCCGTCGCCCGCGCACATGCTCACGACCGCGATCGGGCCGGGCGGTGCCGTGTCGAGCGCCTGCCGGATCTGCTCCCGCACCGTGCGCAGGCGTTGCGAGAGCCGGAAGTCCGGGTCCGCGTAGCCGCTGTGCCAGTCGACCCAGTCGCGGCCCATCAGTAGACCAGCGCCTGCGCGCCGTCGGCCAGGGCCTCTTCGACGAAGGCCGCCGCGCCCGCGATGCGTACGCCCTCGATCACGTCGGATTCCGTGATCTCGCGCCGGGCCGCGCACTGGGTGCAGAGCGTCACCCGGCCCGCGGCCAGGATCGCGGCGAGCAGGTCCTGCAGCGGCGCCGAGTGCGGCAGGTCGAACGTCTCCGCCCGGCCGGGGAGCGCGAACCACGACGATTCACCGGTCAGCCACAATGAGACGTCGGCCCCGGCGGCAACCGCCGTCGCGGCGACGGTGAAGGCCTGAGCGCACCGCTCCGGCGCGTCCGCCCCGGCGGTGACCTTGACGATCAACGTACGAGCCATCGGCTCAGCATAGGATCGTTCGCGTGGTGACCGAGATCGGGTTCGTAAGCCTGCTGGTGGCGGGTTTCGGCGCGCTGGCCGGTGGCCTGGTCTACCTGGCAGCACGCGTAGCAAGGGGCAGATGGTGACCGACGAGAACCCGATCGCTCCCCCGCCGTGGCTCAACGCCCCGCCGGTGGAGCCGTATCCCTTCGTGGAGACCTACGACCTCCGCGAGGGACCGGACCTGCACCCGGCCCTGCAGCCCCTGCTGCCGTACATCGGCCTGTGGCGCGGGCGCGGCCGGGGCGGGTTCCCGACGATCGAGGACTTCGACTACGGCCAGGAAATCAAGATCACCCATGACGGCCGGCCGTTCCTCTACTACGAGTCCCGCGCCTGGGTCATCAGCGAGGAGAACCTCCCGGTCAAGCCGGCCGGCCGCGAGTCGGGGTGGTGGCGCCCGGTGCTGGTCGACGGCCGGCCGACCGGTGAGCTCGAGGTCCTGATCACGACACCGACCGGGATCATGGAGATGCACATCGGCAAGATCGACGGCACCCGGGTCGAGATGGCCACGGACCTTGTCCTGCGTGCGCCGACGGCCAAGGAGGTGACGGCGGGGCACCGGCTCTACGGCATCGTCGAGGGCGCTCTCCTCTACGCCCAGGACATGGCGGCGCTGGGCCAGCCGATGTCACCCCACCTGTCCGCCCGCCTCGTCCGCGTCGGCGGCTGAGCCCGGGCGGTAAGTGAGCACGACCACGCCCGACGCGAAGGTCGTCGTGCCGACGTGCGCGAGCGCCGTGACGCTCTCCGGCCGGAACAGCGGCTCCCCGCTGCCCTTGAGGACCGGATAGATCCAGACGCGGTACTCGTCGAGCAGGCCGTGCGCGGCGAGGTCGTCGGTGAGCCGGCCGTTGCCCCAGATCAGGATGTCCTTGCCCGGCTGGTGCTTGAGGTCGGTCACGGCTTTGTGCACCTGGTCGCCCGGGATGATCGCGGAGTTGTTCCAGGCGGCGGGCTCGCGCAGGGTCGACGAGACCGCGTACTTCGCGATGCTGTTGACGTGGTCCGCGTACGGGTTGCCGCCCATCGCGGGCCACGCCTGCGCCATGCCCTCGTAGGTCACCCGGCCCAGCAGCAGGGCGTCACAACCAAGGGCGAGATCGAGGGCGTACGCCATGGCGTCGGGGCTGTTGTGCCGCATCGACCACAGGTGCGGGTTGTCGATGAACCCGTCGAGCGTGGCATAGGTCGAGGCGATGATCCGGCGCATCGTTCGTCTCCTTCGAGTGCTGGTCAACCGATGTGGATAGAGTTCCGGTCCAGCGGTATCGGCCGGTAGTGCGCCGCTCAGCGACTCCGTATGAGGAATTCACACCATGATCCGAGTGATGATCGCCGAGGACGTCCGGCTGCTGCGCGAGTCGCTGGCCGCCGTGCTGGAGCTCGAGGACGACATCACGGTCGTGGCCGCCGTCGAGCGGGGCGACGAGGTCGTCGCCGCCGCGCTGGAGGCGCGGCCCGAGGTCGCGTTGCTGGACATCGACCTGCCGGCGCTCGACGGCATCTCGGCGGCGGAGCTGCTGCGCGACCAGGTGCCCGGCTGCCGCCCGGTGATCCTCACCGGGCTGACCCGGCCCGGTCACCTGCGGCGCGCGCTGGCCGCCGGTGCGGCGGGCTTCCTGCTCAAGCACGCGGTGCCGGGGACCATCGTGGACGCGATCCGCGAGGTGGCCGCCGGCGGACGCGTGATCGACCCGCAGCTCGCCCTCGCGGCGCTGGAGACGCCGGACAACCCGCTGCCCGCACGCGAGATCGACGTGCTGCGCCTGGCCGCGACCGGCGCCGGGCCCGAGGAGATCGCGGAAACGCTATTCCTGAGCGTGGGTACGGTGCGCAACTACCTCTCGTCGGCCATCACCCGGCTGGACGCCCGCAACCGCGTCGACGCGATCCGCATCGCCACCGACCAGGGCTGGCTCTAGCGGCACGGTGACGACGAGCCGGAACTCGTCGTCCTCGGACACCGTGGACAGTCGGCCGCCGACCGCGCCGACGCGGCGGGCCAGGTTGTCCAGGCCCATGCCCCGCCCGCCCGTGGAGGTGCCCGCCGCGCCGTCGTTGACCAGCGACAAGCAGACCTGCGTGGGGCCGCGCTCGAGCGTCAACCGGCACCGGCGGGCCGTGCTGTGCCGGAGCAGGTTGGTCACGCCCTCGCGGAGCACGATCGACAGCACCGTGTCGATCTCCTCGTGCAGCGGCCCGGACGCCACCTCGCCGGTGACCTCGATCCCGGCGTCGGTCAGCACCGCGCGGGCCGTGCGGGACTCGGCCTCCACCGTCATCGCGCGGTATCCGACCGCCACCGACTCCAGCTCGGCCAGCGCCTGCCGGGCCACCTCGACGCCCGCGGCCAGCTCGGCCCGCGCGCGGCCGGCGTCGCGGTCGAGCAACCGCACCGCGAGCTCGCTCTTGAGCACCAGCACCGACAGGCTGTAGCCGAACAGGTCGTGCAGGTCCCGGGCGAACCGCAGCCGCTCGTGCACCACCGCGGCCCGGGCCAGCTCCGCCCGCGCGGCCACCAGGCGGGCGGTGAGACCGGCCATGCTGGCCAGGGCGAGCACCAGCAGCGCCCGCTCGCCGGACCAGACCGCCTCGTAGATGAGGCCGAGCACGGTCGGGTCGCCCAGGTTGGCGTCCCAGAGATAGAGCACCGCGTCCAGGCCGATCAGCGGCACGCTCACGACCCAGCGCACCGGGCCGCGGAGCAGCACCAGGGACAGGCCCGGCAGGAAGTACGCGACGTGCCAGACCTGGAAGTCGAGGACGGCGAGCGGGGCGGTCGCCAGCGCGACGGCGGCGGGCAGGAGCCACCAGCGCGGCCGCGGCGGCAGGCAGGCCCAGAGGTAAAGGGCGACGAAGGTGACGAGGACCGCGACGAGCAACGCCCACTCGCCGGCGGACAGGTCGGCCCGGGCCGCGTAGCGCAGCGCGGTCGGGGCGATCATCAGCACGATCGCCGCGATGCCCAGCGCCGCCACGCTGCCCGTGCCCAGGTCGGCGGCCGCGCGGCGAGGTGCCGACCCGGCGTCGTCGCGGTGGCCGTGGGCGACCGAGCGCGCCTCGTTCAGGGCGGTCCGGGCCCGCGCGAGCGCCGCGTCGAGCCGGGGCCGGGCGCCCTCGGCGCGGGCCAGGATCGCCTCTCCGTCGGCGACCAGGTCGCGCAGGCTCGCGCCGACGCGCTCGTTCAGCTCGCGCCCGAAGGCGAGCCGTTCCCGGGCGACCTCGGCCGCCGCCAGGGCGAGCGTGGTGTCGCGGACGTCGCTGACGAGGTCGGCCAGGCGGGCGACGGCGTACAGCGCGATCCCGACGAAGGCCGCGTGGCCGACCGCGAGATAGAGGGCCTCACCGACGGTCGGGCGGACCGGCAGGGCGGCGACGAACTGGGCGGCCACCACGAGCCCGAAGCCGGCCCAGGCCAGGCGCGGCGGGCGGACGAGCAGCAGCACGGCGGCGGCCAGGAAGCCGGAGTTGCCGTACCAGGTGCCGGCGAACCAGATCATGCCGACGGCCGTCAACACCGCCTGGGCCGCCAGGGTCCACCGCCAGCCGGCGGGCCGGCGGCCGTCCGGCGGCCGGACGCAGTTGCGCAGGTGCAGCAGCACCAGGGCGGCGAGCAGGGCCACCGCGGCGATCGGGTGGCCGCTGTCGAGGATGCCGACGAGGCCGCCGAAGCCGAACCCCAGCGCGAGGGCCATGGCGGCGAGCCTGGCGAGCAGAAGCTCCGGGTGGGCCATCACGTCCCCGTATGCGAAGGATCCCGGCACGCCGGTCGGCGGTGCCGGGATCCTATCGAGCGCGGGTCAGCCGAAGCGGCCCGTGATGTAGTCCTCGGTCTTCTTCTGACCCGGGTTGCTGAAGATCTTCTGGGTCGAGTCGTATTCGATGAGGCGGCCCGGGTCACCGGTGCGCTCGATCGAGAAGAAGGCCGTGCGGTCCGAGACG
Organism: Asanoa siamensis; assembly: GCF_016862555.1. Classification (GTDB taxonomy): domain Bacteria; phylum Actinomycetota; class Actinomycetes; order Mycobacteriales; family Micromonosporaceae; genus Asanoa; species Asanoa siamensis. Next base: position 272,526 of record NZ_BONE01000001.1, read on the forward strand.
CGGGCCGCCTGCTGCATGTTGTGAGTGACGATGATGATCGTGTAGCGGTCCTTCAGCTTGAACATCAGGTCCTCGATCGCCAGCGTCGAGATCGGGTCGAGGGCCGAGCACGGCTCGTCCATCAGGACCACCTGCGGCTCGACCGCGATCGTGCGGGCGATGCAGAGCCGCTGCTGCTGGCCGCCCGACAGGCCCGCGCCGGGCTTGCCGAGACGGTCCTTGACCTCGTCCCACAGGTTCGCGGAACGCAGCGCCTTCTCGGCGGCGTCCTCGAGCACCGACTTGCGGCGCACGCCGTTGAGCTTGAGGCCCGCGACCACGTTGTCGAAGATCGACATCGTGGGGAACGGGTTGGGGCGCTGGAAGACCATCCCGATCATGCGGCGGACCGCGGTGACGTCGACGTCCTTGTCGTAGATGTTCTCGGAGTCGATCGTCAGCTTGCCCTCGACGCGCGCACCCGGCAGGACCTCGTGCATCCGGTTGATCGAGCGCAGGAACGTCGACTTGCCGCAGCCCGACGGCCCGATCAGCGCGGTCACCGTCTTCGGCTCGACGCTCAGGTTGATGTTGTCGATCGCCTTGAACGAACCGTAGTAGGCGGTCACCCCGGTCGCTTCGACACGCTTGGCCATTTGTCAGTCCTTCAGATCTAGCGGGGGATGCGGTTGCGGCGGGCGAGGAGCTTGGCCGCGATGGTCAGGATGAGGACGAGCGCCACCAGGGTGAGCGCTCCTGTCCAGGCCCGGGCGGGCGCGAACCGGGAGGCGTCGCCGGCCTGCTGGAAGACGAACAGCGACAGCGAACCCTGCTGCCCCGTGAAGGGGTTGAAGTTGATCGCGGCGCTGCCGCCGGCGACCAGCAGCACCGGGGCCGTCTCGCCGGCCGCGCGGGCGATCGACAGCATGATGCCGGTGACGATGCCGGGCAGGGCCGTCGGAATGACGATCTTGAGGATCGTCTTCCACTTGGGTACGCCCAGCGCGTACGAACCCTCGCGCAGCGGAGCCGGCACGAGGCGCAGCATCTCCTCGGTCGACCGCACGATCGTCGGCAACATCAGCACGCTCAACGCCAACGCGGCCGCGAAGCCGGAGAAGGCCGGAGCGCCGTCGTTGAACCACGGCGACACGATCAGCACCCAGAACGCCAGCACGAACAGACCCGCGACGATCGACGGGATGCCGGTCATGACGTCGACGAAGAACCGGATCAGGAAGGTGAACCGGCCCCGGCCGTATTCGACGATGTAGATCGCACCGAGCACACCCAGCGGGATCGTGATCGCGGCGGCGATGCCGACCTGCTCCAGCGTGCCGATGATCGCGTGGTAGGCGCCACCGTTGGGGTCGCGGGCGCCGATGTTGTTCATCGACGCGTTGAAGAAGTCGCCGTCGAACCGCTCCATGCCCTTGGAGATCAGCGTCCAGGTCACGGAGGCCAGGGGCAGCACCGCGAGCACGAAGGCCGAGTGGATCAGCGCGCTCCAGGTGCGGTTGCGCGCGGACCGGGCGCCCTCGACGGCGCGAACCGCGAAGTAGACGCCGACCATGTAGAGGATGAGGCCGAGGACCAGGGTGAGCACCCAGCCACCGATGCCGGCGCCGTAGCAGATCGCGGCCGAGACGCCGAGCGCGACGACGGCGATGCCGAGGAACGCGACGGCCGGCAGCCGCTTGGTGTGCAGCGTCGGGCTCTGGCCCGGAGCGGGCAACGTGGTCGTGCTCATGCGGCGGACTCCGTGAACTCGCGACGCCGGTAGATGATCGCGCGGGCGATCATGTTGACGATGAGCGTGATCGTGAACAGCACCAGACCGGACGCGATGAGCGCGCCCCGGCCGATCTCGTTGGCCTCACCGAAGCCGTTGGCGATGTTGGCGGCGATCGAGTTGCCACCGTTCGAGATGACGTCCAGCGAGATCACGTTGAGGAAGCCGAGCGTCATCGCGAGCGCGATGGTCTCGCCGAGCGCGCGGCCGAGGCCGAGCATCACGGAGGCGATCACGCCGGGGCGGCCGTAGGGGATCACCGCGGTGCGGATCATCTCCCACTTGGTCGCGCCGAGCGCCAGCGCCGCCTCCTCGTTGGCGGTCGGCGTCTGCATGAACACCTCGCGGGACAGCGAGGTGACGATCGGCAGCACCATGATCGCCAGCACCAGGCCACCGAGGAGCAGCGAGCGGCCGTACGGCGCTTCGCCGCTGAAGAACGGCAGCCACGAGAAGTACTTGTTGAGCCAGACGGAGAAGTCCTTGACCGGGTTGATGAAGACCATCACTCCCCACAGGCCGTAGACGACACTGGGGACGGCGGCCAGCAGGTCGATCAGGAAGCCGAGGATCGTGGCGATCCGCTTGTGGGCGTAGTGCGACAGGCAGAGCGCGATGCCCAGCGCGATCGGCACGGCCACGAGCAGCGCGATCACCGCGGTGACCACGGTGCCCCAGACGAGGGCCGCGATGCCGAACTGCGGCGGCGTCTGGGTGGCGTACCACTCCTTGGTCGTGAGGAAGTTGGCCTCGTTGGCCTGGAGTGCGGGCACCGCCCTGGCGATCAGGAAGACGGTGATGGCGACGATGATGACCAGCACCATCGTGCCCGCGGCGAGGGTGAGACCGCGGAACGCGTTCTCGGCCCCGAAGCCCTTGCGGCGCGGCAGTGACCCGCCGCCGCCGAGCGCGCCACCGTTGTGGCGGAAGTCCGGCGGCACCGGAGCGTCGCCGCCCGACCGCCCGTCGAGAACGCCGGTCGACGCCGTTGCACCGACGGGCCGGGCGTGACTGCTTGTCACGCCCGGCCCCCCGGTGTTGACGTCGGCCGAGCGGGAGTGCCTGTCGGCCATCTGCTCGCTCGTTTCGTCTTCGGTTCGGTTGAGGTTCCTAGGTGCCTAAGTCGCTCAGGCGAGGTTCTTGATCGATGCCTGGACCTTGGTCTGCACCTCGGTCGGCAGCGGCGCGTAGCCCAGTTCGGTCAGCGAGCTCTGGCCGTCGGTGCTGGCCGCGTAGTTCAGGAAGCCCTTGACCAGCGCGAGCTTGTCGGCCGGGGTGCCCTTGCTGCAGACGATCTCGTAGGTGACCAGGACGATCGGGTAGGCACCCGCGGCCTTGGTCGCGTAGTCGATCTTCATCTTCAGGTCGTCGCCGGTGCCGGTGACCTCGGCGCCCGCGATGGTCTTGCCGGCCGCCTCGGCGGTCAGCTCGGTGAACTCACCGGCGCCGTTCGCGATCTTGGCCTTGGACAGGCCGCCGTTCTCCGCGTACGACCACTCCATGTAGCCGATCGTGCCCTCGGCCTGCTTCACCGAGCCGGCGACGCCGTCGGAGCCCTTGGAACCGGTGCCGCCCGGGGCCTTCCACGCCTTGCCCTTGCCGAAGGTCCAGTCGGCCGCGGCGACGGTGCTCAGGTAGTTGGTGAAGTTGTCGGTCGTGCCCGACTCGTCCGACCGGTGCACGGTCTGGATGTTGGTCGACGGGAGCGTGGCGCTCGCGTTGTCGGCCTTGATCGCCGGGTCGTCCCACTTCTTGATGGTGCCCGCGAAGATCTTCGCCAGGGTGTCGGGCTTGAGCTGCAGGCCGTCGACGCCGGGCAGGTTGTAGGCGACGGCGACCGGGCCGATCACCATGGGGAGGTGGATCGCCGGGCCGGAGCCGCAACGCGCGTCGGCCTTCGGCTGCTCGTCTTCCTTGAGCGCCGAGTCCGAGCCCGCGAAGTCCGCGGTCTTGGCGATGAAGGACTGGATGCCGGCACCCGAGCCGTTGGGCTCGTAGTTGATGGTGGTGCCGGTGCAGAGCTGCTGGTAGGCCTTGCGCCACTCGTCAACGGCGTTCTTCTGCGCGGACGAGCCGAACGCGTTGAGCGTGCCCGTAGCGCAGTCGGCCGCCGCGGTGGTCGCGCCGCCGCTCGCGCCCGGCGAGCTGGGCGCCTCGTTGTCCGAGCCACACGCGCTGAGCGCGAGGGCCGCGGTCAGAGCGAGACAGGCGATGGTGCCGTGCCGCTGGAGCTTCACCTGAGGGATATCCCTTCGAAACGATTTCTCGGTCAGGCCCGGACGCGTGCTGCCCCCGGGGCTACCAGCGAAGCTAGGAGCAGTAGGTAGCCGACTCACCCGGCCCGAGTGAACGCGCGGTGAACAGCTCCGGCCGTGAACGTGGCCACCTGCTGAGCCATGGATGTCGATTCCGTGAACCGGCCGAAGACGATGGCGCATGCGCGCGAGCGGATCAGCGATGGTCAACGGCGCGCGGCGGCCACGAGACTGACTCACATGACCGAACTGCTGACCGTACGTGGTGGCTTCCTCGCTCTCGCGGCGCTGGCCACGGGCCTGGCCGCCGGCCTCTTCTACACGTTCGACGTCGCGGTGATGCGCGGCCTCGCCGCCACCGACGACCGCACCTTCGTCACCGCGATGCGCGAGATCAACATCAAGATCCTCAATGGCCTGTTCGCGTTCTCGTTCGGCGGCGCGCTGCTGTTCACGCTCGTCGCGCTGGGCCTGAACGCCGGCGAGCCGACCGTCTGGTGGATCACCGCGGCGGCCGTCCTCTACGCGGTGCAGCTCGGCATCACGTTCCGGGTCAACGTGCCGCTCAACAACGCGCTGGTGGCCGACGGCGACCCCGCGAAGATGACCGACCCACATCCGGTACGCGTCGCGTTCGAGGCGACCTGGGTGCGCTGGAACCACGTGCGCACGTGGCTGTGCCTGGCGGCGTTCCTCAGCCTGCTCGGGGCGCTGGCTGAATACGGCCGGTCACTCCCATGACCGCCGGTAGCTCACGTCCGTCGACCAGACGGCGAAACCCAGCCCCGTGTAGAGCCGCACCGCGGGCGCGTTGGACTCGTCGACGTAGAGCATCGCCTGGTCCAGCCCGGCCCCGCGCAGGTAGCGCAGCCCGGCGACCGTCAGCGCGCCACCCAGACCGCGACCGTGCGCGGCCGGGTCCACCCCGACCACGTACACCTCGCCGATCGGATCGTGCTGGTGCCCGCCCCTGCCGTGCACCTTGGTCCAGTGGAAGCCGAGCATCGCGCCGGTGTCCGAGTCGACCGCCAGCAGGAACCCCGCCGGGTCGAACCACGGCTCCGCCATCCGGATCCGCAGGTCGTCGATCGTCCAGCGGCCCTGGTCGGGGTGGTGGGCGAAGGCGCGGGCGTTGACGCGTACCCACTCCTGCTCGTCACGGCCCGGCTCGAAGGCGCGCAGGGTGACCCCCGGCGGCAGCTCGCGGTCGGGCAGCGGCGCGAACAGCGAGCGGCGCATCTGGAACAGCACCCGGGTGCGCTCGAAGCCGAGGTCCACCGCGAGCTCGGCGGCGGGCGGGTGGTCGCCGTGGGACCAGAGTCGCAGCGACCGCAGGCCGGCCGCGGTGGTGGCGGCGATGGCCGCGTCGACCAGCGCGCGCCCGAGCCCGTGCCGGCGGTGCTCCGGGTGCACCACGAGCTCCGCGGCCGCGCCCTCGACCACGTCGGTCGTGTCGACGTGCGCGTAGCCGACCAGCGTGCCGTCGTCGTCGCGGACCCGCAGGTGCACGGCGGCCTGCTCGCCGCCGCGCCGGATGTGCAGCACGACGTGCTCAGAGAACGGGTACGTGCCGTCGGCGTCCCCGGCCAGCGCCGCCAGCGCGAGCACCGCGGCGACGTCGCCGGCGTCCAGACGGTCGAGCCGATCGACGCGGATCACGTTGGTCACGTGATCACGGTAGCCCCACCCGGGGTCGCTAGCGCTGGCCGCGGTGCAGGGGCAGGTCGCGGCCGTGCAGCCGGGGCTCGTCGACGCCGGGCGGCAGCGCCGCGAGCGCGAACCGCTTCTCCAGCTCGGGCAGGATCGCCTTGAGCGCGGTCACCGTGCCCTCGCGCTCGCCGCCGGCGTCGTGCATGAGCACGATCGAGCCGAGCGCGGTGTCGGTGGCGAGCGTCTTCTCGATGACCTTCGCACCGGGCTTGGTCCAGTCCTGGGTGTCCACCGTCCAGTGCAGCGACGACATGCCGAACTCCTTGGCCACGTCGACGGCCGCCTGGGTCCAGGCGCCGCCCGGGTGCCGGAAGTAGGAGATCTTGGCGTCGGGCACCGCGGCGTGGATGGCGTCGTTGGTGCGCGCCAGGTCCGACCGGATCACCGCCTTGGTCTTCGTGCCGAGCTCGACGTCGTGGTTCCAGGTGTGGTTGCAGAGCGTGTGGCCCTTGTCGACGATCTCGCGTACGAGGTCCGGGAACTGCGCCGCCATCTCGCCGACGAGGCAGAACGTCGCCTTCACGCCGTACTCGTCGAGCAGGCCGAGCACCTCGGGGGTGTACTTCGGGTCCGGGCCGTCGTCGAAGGTGAGCGCGACCTGCAGCGTCCCGGTCGTCAGCCGGCTGCCGAACGGTCCTTCCTTGTCGGGCAGCAGCGGCGGCTTGCCGGGCCCGACGACGACCTGCTGGTTGAAGAAGGCCGGCAGCGGCGGCCCGGCCTGCTGCGGCGGGACACCACCCGGCACGTCGGGCTTCGGCGCGGAGTCCGCCTGCGGCGCCGGCTCGCCGTCCGCCTGCTGCCGGCCTCGCGCACCGCTCGACGGCGTCGCGCGTGGCGCGGGGCGGTCATCAGCGCTGCCGCGGTGCCGGTTACCGCGTACCGCGTCGGGGTCGTAGCCGCCCGAGCCCGGCCTGTCGTCGACCCGCGCGGCCGAACGGGCCGGCGGGTCCCGGTCGTCCGGGGCGGAGTCGCCGAGCAGGTTCGAGCTGCCGAGGATCGCCGAGACGATGACCGTGACGATCGCGATGGTCCGGGTGGTCGCTCCGATCTTCACGTTCGCCAGCGTATGGATTATTCGTGTTTAATGTGGCGAAATAGGACAAACGAGGAAGGCCACCCCGAGGTTACGGGGTGGCCTTTCGCGGGACGCGCGGGACGCTAGACCGGCATCAGCTCGTTGTCGGGCAGGGAGCGCGTGGGCGGCGTGACGAACTTGTAGCCGACCTGGCGGACGGTGCCGATCATCGACTCGTACTCGGAGCCGAGCTTGGCCCGCAGCCGCCGCACGTGCACGTCGACCGTGCGGGTGCCGCCGAAGTAGTCGTAGCCCCAGACCTCGCGCAGCAACTGGTCGCGGGTGAACACCCGGCCCGGGTGCTGGGCGAGGAACTTGAGCAGCTCGAACTCCTTGTAGGTCAGGTCGAGCGGGCGGCCCTTGAGCTTGGCCGCGTAGGTGTCGGGGTCGATCGAGAGCTCACCGGCCCGGATCAGCCCGTTGGCGGCGTTCGTGGCGTTGGTCAGCCGGCCGACCGCCAGCCGCAGCCGGGCCTCGACCTCGGCCGGGCCCGCGCTGGCCAGGATCACGTCGTCGACGCCCCAGTCGGCGTTGAGCGCGATCAGGCCCGCCTCGGTGACCACGGCGAGCAGCGGGACACCGAGGCCGGTGGCGTGCAGCATGCGACAGGTGGCCCTGGCCTCGGACAGCTCGGAGCGGGCGTCGACCAGCACGGCGTCGGGGCTGGGACCGCTGACCAGGGTGCGCACGTCGCGCGGGGCGGTGCGGACCGAGTGCGGGAGCAGGTCGAGCGCGGAGAGCACGCTCGACGGCTCGCCGGCGCGGGCGCTCACCAACAGCAGGATCTCCACGCGTCAGTCACCTCCGTCTTAACGCGGCGCGGTGGCCGCGGCGGGGAACCCGGCTTCGCTGACGGGGTGGTGCCAGCCTCGCTCAGCCGTGTTACGCCTGCGTAAACGCCCTCCGCGAGTCGAAACGAGCTTAACCGATGAGACCGCCGTAACCGCCCGGTGGCCGTGCGTTCATTCGGTTGATCGAGAACCGCCGTCGGCACGGGTCGGGGCCGGTCTGGCACGATCGGAGCCGTGTTCCCCTCAGGCTCCCCGGACGCCACGGCCGACGCCGACGCCGCCACCGACGACGATCTCGACGAGATAGAGGTCACGCCGGTCCGGCCGGCGCTGTCCGTGGCCATCGCGGTGTTCGCGGGCCTGGTCGGCGTCGGCCTGATCTTCGGCGCCCAGTCGACCAGCCCGGGCGCCCGCGGTCCGTTCGCCCTCGTGCTGGCCGGCGTCCAGGTGCTCTACGTGCTGGCCTGGCTGATGGCCACCCGCCCGCCCGTGCCGCTGGTGATGGGCGGCATCTGCCTGGCGGTGGCCGGCTGGAGCGACTTCTCGGCGATGGGCGGCGGCGAGCCCGGGCTGGGCATGCTGGCCCTCATCGCGCTGGTCGGCGTCGTGGCCGCCGTGGCCGCCCAGGCCGTCCGGCCCGACGACCGCCGCCAGATCAGCGAGTCGCTGCGGGCCACCCTGCTGCTGGTCGTCGGCGTGGTCGCCATCGCGTCGCTGATCGTGCTGAGCCGGATCCCGCTGGGCACCCAGGTGATCTTCCTGAGCGTCGTGGCGAGCGCGGTCGCGCTGATGGTCGCCCGGCTGCTGGACGCGGTCTACCCGAAGCCCCGGCTCGCGCCGCAGGTGCCCCGGGGCGCGGCCGGCGTCATCCTCGGCGCGATGGTCGGCACGCTGCTCAGCGCCGTCATCGGCTCCTACCTCTACACCTTCAGCCCCAGCAGTGCCGCCATGGTCGGCCTGGTCACCGCGACCGTCGCCGTGCTGGCCGACCTGGCCGCCGACTGGGCCGAGGTGGGTCGGCAGATGGCCGGGGACCCCCCGACGCTCTGGGTCGCCCGGCACATGCAGGGTCCGCTGGCCGGCTTCGCCATCGCCGCGCCGGCCGCGTACGTGATGACGGTGTTGTTCCTGACTTGACCCGTTGGGGTAAGGAGGTAACCGACAACGAGGAGGAACGGTGACGACCACCTACTACGCCGAGGAAACCCGCCCACGCCGGCGCCGCGGGCGGCGCGTGCTGATCGCGCTCCTGGTGCTGCTGGTCATCGTCGCCGGAATCCTGGTCGTGGGTGACCGGGTGGCCGCGAACTTCGCCGAGAAGAAGATCGCCGAGCAGGTCAGCCAGAACGTCGCCGCGCAGAACGTGCAGGCCGGGACGCCCGAGGTGTCCGTCGGCGGCTTCCCGTTCCTCACGCAGGTCGTGGCGGGCGAATACAAGGAGATCACGATCGGCCTGCCGGACGTGCAGGGCGACGTCAACGGAAACGTCGTCACCCTGCCCCGGCTCGACCTCGTGGCGCGCGACGTCACTGCCTCGATCGACACCCTGCGCACCGGCCAGGGCGAGGTCGTCGCCAAGACCGTCGACGGCAACGCGACGATCGGCTACGCCGAGGTCACCAAGCTGATCAACCAGGAAGGTCTCCAGCTCGCCGAGCGCGAGGGCAAGCTGCAGGTCACCGCGCCGGTCGAGGTGCCCGTGATCAACCAGCGGTTCACGGTCCACGGCACGGCCGAGCTGTCGGTCGAGGGCCGCCGGATCAAGATCCAGCTCAAGGACGCCAACGCCGAGGGCCTGCCGGCCGTGCCGCTGGCCCAGGAGGTCGTCAGGAACTTCATCCAGCGCACCTCGATCTCCTTCGATGTGCCGGCGCTGCCCTTCAACATGGAGCTCAAGCAGGTCACGCCCACCTCGGAAGGGCTGGCCGTCGCGGCGACCGCCACCCAGGTGCCGATCACCTCGTGAGCCGGGTCACCCGCCGGCGGCTCCCGGATGGTGGTCAGCTCGGTGACCTCGCCTTCCCCTGCTGGTAGCCTTCGTACCCATGGGGACGCTCCTCACCAAACGGCGCGCGGTCGACCTGTGCCGCGTGGCCACCTGCCTGTGTTGCCCCGTCATCTGACGGCGGCAAGCTGAGGCTCCCTACATCCGTCCGGCAGTGCCGCCGTCGCTCGTACCCGTGATCCCTAATCCTTGGGTCGCGCGCGTGGAGCGACGGACATCCACGAACCCGCGCGCTGACTCACCACCATCTCCGCTCACACACAGGAGTGAACTGATGAGTCGCGACACCGCACTCGTTTCGGCCGACTGGGCCGAGAAGAACCTCGGCGCCCCCGGCGTCGTCTTCGTCGAGGTCGACGAGGACACCAGCGCCTACGAGGGTGGCCACCTGCCCGGCGCGATCAAGCTGGACTGGAAGACCGACCTGCAGGACCCGATCCGCCGTGACTTCGTCAACAAGGAGCAGTTCGAGGCGCTGCTCTCGGCCCGCGGCATCGGCAACGACGACACCGTGGTGCTCTACGGCGGCAACAACAACTGGTTCGCCGCGTACGCGTACTGGTACTTCAAGCTCTACGGCCACGGCGACGTGAAGCTGCTCGACGGCGGCCGCAAGAAGTGGGAGCTGGACGCCCGCCCGCTGGTCAAGGACGTCGCCGCGCGCGAGCAGACCACCTACACCGCGCAGGAGCCCGACACCGCGATCCGTGCGTTCCGCGACGAGGTCGTCAAGGCGATCGGCACCAAGAACCTGGTCGACGTCCGCTCACCTGATGAATACGCGGGTCGTCTCCTCGCCCCGGCCCACCTCCCGCAGGAGCAGGCGCAGCGCGGTGGGCACATCCCGACCGCGGTGTCGGTGCCGTGGTCCAAGGCGGCCAACGAGGACGGCACGTTCAAGTCCGACGACGAGCTGCGCGCGATCTACGCGGCCGCCGGGCTCGACGACAGCAAGGAGACGATCGCCTACTGCCGGATCGGCGAGCGCTCGTCGCACACCTGGTTCGTGCTCAAGGAGCTGCTCGGCCACTCCAGCGTGAAGAACTACGACGGCTCCTGGACCGAGTACGGCTCGCTCGTCGGCGTGCCGGTCGCGCTCGGCGACGAGCCGGGGAAGGCGTGACCACCATGACCGTCGACCAGAGTTGCGCGGCACCCGACCAGGCCGCCCCGTTGCCGGCCAGCGTCGACCTCGAGAAGGAGACGGTGATAACCGGCATCGTCACGGCGACCGACGGCGCGGTGGTCGGTGGCGCCTACGTGCGCCTGCTCGACGCGACCGGTGAGTTCGCCGCCGAGGTCGTCACCTCGCCGGCCGGCCAGTTCCGCTTCTTCGCGGCGCCCGGCACCTGGACGCTGCGGGCCCTGTCCCGGCACGGCAACGGCGACACCACGGTCACGGCCGTCCGCGGCGTGACGGAGACCGGCGTACGCGTCGGCTGACCCCCTGTCGTAACACGCGGCGCCCCGGTCATCGGCCGGGGCGCCGTCGTGTCACCATGGGCCGGTGACCGCGACCCGCCGACGACTCTGGGTGTTCGGCGGCCTCGCCGCCTGGGCCCTCGTGCTGGGCGGGCTGGGCGTCGTCTCCCACCGCACCGACGCACCGACCGTGCGCGAGCAGCGGACGCTGGCCGAGGCGCTGCCGGTCATCGAGACGGCGCTCGGGCACGCGATGAGCCAGGCGGGCGACGACACGGTGCCGGTGATCCCGCCCGTCGCGATCCAGGAGGGCTGCCGGATCACCCCGATGCGCTCGGGTGCGACCGCGACCGGCATGGTGCGCTTCTTCACCGGCGCCGGCGACGACGGGCTGCTGCGGCGGCTGGCGGGCGGTTTTCCCGCGGCGTACGCGGTCGAGGTCAGCGCCGACGGCCGCTCGCTGCGCGCCGACGCCGGCGAGTTCGTCACGGTGCGCGGCAAGTTGATCGCCCCGGGCGAGGTGCAGGTGACGGCCACGACCGGCTGCCGGCCCCACGACGTGGCCATCGACGATCTCTACGGCGGGCCGACGCGGGCGCCGGAGCGGATCCTGACCGCGCTCGGCGCGGCGTCGGTCGACCAGGAGCAGTTCGCGGTCGTCGGGTGTCCGGGCGGTGCCAAGGCCAACACGGCTTCCGCGTCCGGTCGCATCACGGCGACGCCGGCCCGGGCGGGCGCGCTCGACCAGGGCCGCGAGGTCCTCGCGACCGACAAGGTCTATGCCTACCGGCGCGGTGCCGACGAGGCGGTCGCGGTCGTTCCGGGCGATGGCGGCGCGGCCCGGGTCTTCGTGACGAAACTCTGTTGACGCGTTCCGTACAGTGTACGGGTGCTGAGCGACCATATTGAGATCACCGGAGCCCGCGAAAACAACCTCAAGGACGTCACCGTCCGGATCCCGAAGCGCCAGATCACCGTGTTCACCGGTGTTTCGGGCTCGGGCAAGTCGTCACTGGTCTTCGACACGATCGCCGCCGAGGCGCAGCGGCAGCTCAACGAGACGTTCACCGCGTTCGCCCGCAACTTCCTGCCGAGCTACGGGCAGCCCGACGTCGACTCGATCGACAACCTGTCGGCGGCGATCATCGTCGACCAGAAGCGCCTGGGCGGCAGTTCCCGCTCCACGGTCGGCACGATCACCGACATCAACCCGCTGATCCGGCTGCTCTTCTCGCGCGTCGGGCAGCCGTACGTCGGTTACTCCAACGCGTTCTCCTTCAACGACCCGCAGGGCATGTGCCCCGAGTGCGAGGGGCTCGGCCGCGTCACCACCCTCGACCTCGACAAGCTGCTCGACCGGTCGAAGTCGCTCAACGAGGGCGCGGTGCTGCATCCCGACTTCGCGGTCGGCGGCTGGTACCTGAGCACCTACCTGATGTCGGGCTGGTTCGACGGCGACAAGCCGCTGCGCGACTACACCGACGAGGAGATGTCGGTCCTCCTGCACGGCACGGGCAAGGTGCCGGTGGAGTGGCAGGGCGGGAAGATCAACACGACGTACGAGGGCCTGGTCGACAAGTTCACCCGGCTCTACATCAAAAAGGACATCGGCGCGATGTCCGAGCGCAACAAGGCGTCCCTCCTGCGCTTCGTCACCGCCGGCACCTGCCCGCTGTGCCAGGGCGGCCGCCTCTCCCCGGCCGCGCTGGCCGCTTCGGTAGGCGGCTTCCACATCACCGACCTGCTCGCGATGGAGGCGAGCGAGCTGCTGGCCACGCTGCGGGAGCTGGCCGGCACCGTGCCCCCTGCCGGCGGGCCGATCGTGGCGAACCTGATCGACCGGGTGCAGAACCTGGTCACCATCGGGCTCGGCTACATCCGGCTCGACCGCGAGACGACCAGCCTCTCCGGCGGCGAGTCCCAGCGGATCAAGATGGTCCGGCACCTGAGCAGCAGCCTGATCGACATGATGTACGTCTTCGACGAGCCGAGCATCGGCCTGCACGCCCACGACGTGCGGCGGCTCAACGAGCTGCTGGTCAAGCTGCGCGACAAGGGCAACACGGTGCTGGTCGTCGAGCACGACCGCGACGTGATCGCGGTGGCCGACCACGTCGTCGACATGGGCCCGAAGGCCGGCGCGCACGGTGGCCAGGTGGTGTTCACCGGCAGCTTCGCGGAGCTGACCGAGGCGCCGACGCTGACCGGCCGGTTCATGAAGCACGCGCTGCCGCTCAAGCAGGAGGCCCGCACGCCGACCGGCGCGCTGACCATCCGCGACGCGAGCCGCAACAACCTCAAGAACGTCACCGTCGACATCCCGACCGGTGTGCTGACGGTCGTGACCGGGGTCGCCGGGTCCGGGAAGAGCACGCTGATCAACGAGGTCTTCCTCGGCACGTTCCCCGACGCGATCGAGATCGACCAGTCGGCCGTCGGCGCGTCGATCCGGTCCAACCCGGCCACGTACACCGGGCTGATGGACGACATCCGGCGGCTGTTCGCGAAGGCCAACGGTGTCAACGCGGGGCTGTTCAGCTTCAACTCGAAGGGTGCCTGCACCAACTGCCAGGGGCTCGGGGTGCTCTACACCGACCTCGGGTTCATGGAGGGCTTCAAGTCGCCGTGCGACGTGTGCCGCGGCCGGCGGTTCTCCGAGGAGGTGCTGGGCTATCAGCTCCGGGGCAAGTCGATCGCGGACGTGCTGGAGCTGACCGCGGCCGAGGCGGCGGAGTTCTTCACCGAGAAGAAGCTGCGGACGATCCTGTCGGCGGTCAACGACGTGGGGCTCGACTACCTGCGGCTCGGCCAGCCGCTGAGCACGCTCTCGGGCGGCGAGTGCCAGCGCATCAAGCTCGCCACCGAACTGCACAAGACAGGCACCGTGTACGTCATGGACGAGCCGACCACCGGCCTGCACATGTCCGACATCCAGCACCTGTTGGAGATCATCGACCGGCTGGTCAACCAGGGCAACTCGGTGGTCGTGATCGAGCACAACCTCGACGTCATCAAGAACGCCGACTGGATCGTCGACCTCGGTCCGGAGGGCGGCACCGCGGGCGGCGAGGTGCTCTTCACCGGGCCGCCGGCCGACCTCCTCAAGGCCGACACCTACACGGCCGAGGCCGTGCGGCACGACCTGGCGGTGTTCAGCCGTACGTGAACCGGGGCTCGCCCGTCAGGTCGAGCGTCGGGGTGATGGCGACGGCCGGCTCGCGACCGGCCGCCGCCGCGAACACCGCCGGGATGTCGGCGCACGCGGCGACCTGCTTGAGCGTCATCACGGTGGGCGGCAGCATCGCGACCTCGCCCCGCTGGGCCCGCGCGACCCCGTCGGCGGGGCTGATCCACATGGTGTGGTCGGCCTCGCCGGAGACGTCGCGGGTCACCTGGCCGCCCGGCAGCGCGGCGACGAAGAAGTAGGTGTCGAACCGGCGCGGCTCGAACTCCGGCGTGATCCACCGGCTCCACGGCGCCAGCAGGTCGGCCCGCAGCGCGAGATCTCTCTGCTCGAGGAACTCGGCGAAGCCGATCTCGCGGGCGACCAGGGCCCGCCGGGCCGCTTCCCAGTCGTCGCCGCTGACGTCGCCGACGACGGCGCCGGTGCGCGGACCGGCCAGCAGCACGCCGGCCTCCTCGAACACCTCGCGGGCGGCCGCGCAGACGATCGCCTGGGCGCGCGCCTGGTCGGTGTCGAGCCGGTCGGCCAGGCTCTTGCCGTCGAGGCCGAGGTCGGCGCTCGAGTCGCCGGGGTCGACGCCGCCGCCCGGGAACGCGTACATGCCGCCGAACGCCATCGCGGCGAGCCTGCGGATCACGTACACCTCGAAGCCGTCGCTCTGGGTCGGTCTCAACAGCAGGACCGTGGCGGCCAGGCGGGGTGTCGTGGGTGTGCGGCCCTCGGCCGAGAACCGTCGCGCGTGGTCGACGATCTCGGGTGGCACAGTGAACTCTTCGACCACCGGCTGAGCCTATCTTTCGCGAGGTCGGCTAGCGTCCCTGCCATGACGAGATGGGGAATCCTCGCGACCGGCGGGATCGCCGCCAAGTTCGCCGCCGACCTCGCGCACGCGCCGGGCGCGGAACTGGTCGCGGTGGGCTCCCGCTCGGTCGACGCGGCGAAGTCGTTCGCGGGGCGCTTCGACGTGCCGCGGGCCCACGGCTCGTGGGAGGCGCTGGCCGCCGACGACGAGGTCGACGTGGTCTACGTGGCGACCCCGCACTCGGCGCACCTCGAGGCGGCCCTGACCTGCCTGCGGGCGGGCAAGGCGGTGCTCTGCGAGAAGCCGGTCACGCTCGACCGGGCCGGCGCGGCCACGCTCGTCGACGCGGCGCGGGAGGCCGGCGTCTTCTTCATGGAAGCCATGTGGACCCGGGTCAACCCGACCGTACGCGCGGTCCTGGACCTGATCGCCGACGGCGCGATCGGCGAGGTCACGACGGTCGCGGCGGACTTCGGCATCTACGGTCCGTTCCCGTCGACGCACCGGCTGCGGGCCCGCGAGCTGGGCGGCGGCGCGCTGCTCGACCTCGGCGTCTACCCGGTCACGATGGCCCACCTGCTGCTCGGCGCCCCCGATCACATCCGGTCGTGGGCCAAGATCGGTCCGGAGGGCACCGACGAGAACACGGGCATGGTCTTCGGCTACGACTCGGGCGCGGTGGCGACGCTGACCTGCGGCCTGCTCGGCACGACCCCGACCCGCACGACGATCTGCGGCACGGCCGGCATGATCGAGTTGCCGACGTTCTTCATGGCGGACCGCTACACGCTGCACCGCCCGGGCACGGACCCGATCGAGGTGGCCAACCCACACCCAGGCGCCGGCTACCAGTACGAGGCGCTCGAGGTGCAACGCTGCCTGGCCGAGGGCCTGCTGGAGAGCCCCCTCATCCCACACGCCACCACCCTCGAGGTGATGGGCATCCTGGACGAGATCCGCGCCCAGATCGGCGTCAACTACTAAGCAAGATCACCTTCTGTGACCCCGGCTTCAGGGGTCTGTTCCGCACGCTTTGCTCTGCACCCATATACGCACCACCCACGCTGACCTGCGGTGCGTATATGGGTGCAGAGCAAAGCGGCCCGAAACGCCCCGGTCGGGGGCGTGTGCCGCGAAGATGGGGGAAGGTTCGCTTTCGGGGAGGCGGTCGGTCATGCAGGCGTTGATGGGGACGTTGACCGAGAACGAACAGTTGCTGGTGCGGGAGACCACCGCCGACCAGATGGTCGATCTCGACGAGGACGAGCTCGTCGCACTGCACACGCGGGTGCGCCGGGCCCGCGACAAGTACGTGAAGAACTACCGGCGCCAGTCGGCGGGCCGGGTCGCGGAGACCGGTGCCCGGGGCAGGGCGTACCCGCGGGGCAGCCGCGACCGGAACAAGGCCGAGGTGTTCGAGGAAGCCCTGGCCCGGGTGAGCCGCCGGCTCGCCTCCGCCGCCCGGGCGGCCGCGCGGGCGTTCAAGGCCGAGCGGATCGCCGAGGCGCGGTCCGCCTCGTTCACCGACCCGCCACCCAATCCCGCGGTGACGGGCCGTCGGCGCCGGGCGCCGCGCGAGGACCAGGTCCTGGACCGCAGCGCACGGACGCCGGACCGACTCAAACGGCACGCGACGACCCGGGCGGCCACGAAACGGGTGCAGGCCCGCAAGGACCGCCGCT
>NZ_BONE01000002.1 GCF_016862555.1 Asanoa siamensis
GCGAGGGCCGGCGTCAGCGCGCTCCGGTCGCCGCGGTCCGCTGCCCCAGCCGGCGTTCCAGGTTCAGGTGCAGCGGGCGGCCCACCTTGAGCACGTCGCGGCCCAGCATCCCGTTGAGCAGGCCCGCCGACGAGGCGTACCAGGCGATCAGCGCCGCGATGATGCCGAAGTACCCACCGATCCGCACGACCTGGGCGTTGTCGACGAAGAAGCCGATGCAGAGCACGACCTCGGTGACGCCCAGGAAGAAGAACAGGGCGAACAGCGCCTCGTTGACCTGACTCGCGAACAGGGTCAGGTAGAGGTTGAACAGCGCGAACGCCAGGAAGATCCAGGCGAGGTCGTTGCGCTGCGCCGCGGCGGGAGCGCCCGGCGCGACGAGGATCAGATACAGCGCCAGGCCGAGATAGAACGCGCCGTACATCGAGAACGCGACCGTGCCGAACAGGTTGCGGTTGCGGAACGACCACATGCCGGCGAGCAACTGGACGAGGCCGCCGGCGAAGATGCCGAAGGTCAGCCAGGCGATCGTGCCGTTCGTCCAGCCCGCGTTGAACGCGGACCACAGGAACGTCGCCAGTGCGAACGCGGCCAGGCCCAGGGGAAGCGCGTCGGCCACGCCACCGAGGGTGCCGGCCCGCGACTCGGCGGCGGCCTCCCCTCGCGCGACCCCCTGTTCGGGCATCGACATGCGCGGGTCCCCGGGTCGGCCGCCGAGCGGCCGGTTCGGTTCGCCCATCGCGGGTGTCTGGTCGGTCATCGCGACCCCCTCTTCGGCAGACAACGCCAGACGCGCGTGTGGCGTGCGCCTGCGGTGGCGGAAGAGGCGGTGCACAACCCGGTCTACGCGGCCGGGCCGCCACCGGACGGCGCCCGACACGTGCGCATTTCCACTATTTCATCGCGCCCCGGGGCCGCCAGCCGTTCGCCTTTATCCGGGATGGGAGGGACCGCTGTTGCGGTCGGTGATCAACACGCCGACGCCGTCGAGGATGCGGGCGAGGCCGAACTCGAGCGCCTGGTTCTGCCCGCCGCCGCCGCGCGCCTCGCCCAGCGCCGCGCTCAGGGCGGGGAAGCGCTCCGCGCGGCCGGCGACCAGCAGGGCGATCGCGTCGTCGACCGTGCCCTCCGCGTCGGCCGGCAGGGCCGCGGTCTGCTGGGCCAGGTTGCGCACGTGGCCGACCAGGGTGACGGCGACGTCGAGCATCTCGGCGCCGCGCAATCCGGTGCCGGTCAGGCTGGCCACCGCCGCCTCGAGCCAGCCGAGCTCGTTGGGGCCCATCACCCGGGGACCGACCGCGGCCTCGAGCGCCCACAGGTGGGCGGCGAACGCGTCGAACAGGGCGTGCGACCAGGCGTCCAGGTCCGTGCGCCAGTCGCGGCCGCGCAGCGCCGGTGGCTCGCCGAGGCCGAGGTCGAGCATCAGCGCGACGAGCTCCGCCTTGCCCGGCACGTACCGGTAGAGGGCCATCTTGGTCACGCCGAGCTGGTCCGCGACCCGCTGCATGGTGAGCGCGGCGAGCCCGTCCCGGTCGGCGATCTCGATGCCGGCGCGGGCGATGTCGGCCAGCGTGAAGGCCGGCCGCGGTCCACGCCGCGGCGCGGGCGCCGGTTCCCACAGCAGCTTGTCCATCGCCGCCACCTTAGGGCTTGCCGTCGGTCGAAAACTGTGTCTATCGTAAACCGTATCCGACAGACACAGTTAAGGAGATCGAGCATGAGCGCACTCAGCGGGTTCCGGGTCCTGGTGTCGGGTGCCGGCATCGCGGGGCCGGCGCTGGCCTGCCGGCTCGCCGACGCGGGCGCCGAGACCACCGTCGTGGAGGTCGCGCCGCGGCTGCGGACCAGCGGGTTCGCCGTCGACTTCCGCGGGCCGACCCACCTCGCCGTGCTGGAGCGGCTCGGTGTCCTCGACGACCTGCGGGCGGTGCAGACCCACGCCGGCGCGATGCGGACGGTCGACGCCGCCGGTCGGACCATCTTCGAGCTCCCGGCCGCGTTCGCCGGGGGCGACATCGAGGTGCGCCGGCGCGACCTGACGGCCGTGCTGCACCGACGCTCCGCCGACCGGGTCCGCTACGTGTTCGGCGACTCGATCACCGCGCTGCGTGACGGTCCCGGCGGGGTCGAGGTCGCGTTCCGGGGTGGTGGGGAAGCGACCTACGACGCCGTGGTCGGCGCCGACGGCATCCACTCGACCGTGCGCCGGCTGGCGATGGGGCCCGAGGAGCGGTTCGTGCGGCACCTCGGCTATCACATCGCGGGCTGGGACGTGCCCAACGACGTAGGCGCGATGACCGTCTCCCAGCAGTACAACGTGCCCGGCCGGATGGCGAGCGTGGCGGCGGACGAGCGTGACCCGGCAACGGCCGGCGCGCTCGTCGTCTGGGCGTCCGGTCCGCTGCGCGTCGGCTGGCTCGACACCGACGCCCAGAAGCGGGCCGTGGCGGCGGCGTTCGGGGGACTGGGCTGGCACGTGCCGCGCCTGCTCGCCGGTCTCGCCGACGCGCCGGACCTCTACTTCGACGCGATCAGCCGGGTCTCCGTGCCGACCGTGCACAAGGGACGGATCGTGCTGCTCGGCGATGCCGCGTGGGGCGTCACCCTGGGCGGCATGGGCGTCGGCACGGGCGTGGTCGGTGCCTACGTGTTGGCGGGGGAGCTCGCCCGCACCGGTGGTGACGTCACGGCCGCGTTCGCGGCCTACGAGCAGCGGATGCGGTCGTACGCGGGGCGGTGGCAGAAGGGCGCGAGCCCCGGTCGGTTCCTGGCCCCGGCGACCCGGGCGGGCCTCTGGTTCCGCAACACGATGTTCCGTCGCGCCGCGGTCCGCCGCCTACTGGTCAGTAGCTCGACGGCCCTGGCCAAGTCGGCCGACCTGCCCGAGTACCCGTGACCCGGATCACGGCGCGCGCGACGGTGACGCTGGGCTAGCGTTCTGACGGTTGTCAGATCTGACGGCTGTCAGAACATTTGAAACGGGGTACGCATGAGCCTTCCATTCCAGGACGCGATCGCCGACGACCCGCGCTACACCAAGCGCGGAGCGGTCTTCGTGCCGGCGGGCGAGGGGATCCAGCGCTGGGTCGCCGGCGACATGTACTCGGTCAAGGCCACGGCCGGGACCACCAACGGCGCTCTCGGTTTCGTCGAGGCCTCGGTGCCGCCCGGCGGTGGCCCGGTCGCCCACGTGCACAACAAGGAGAGCGAGGCGTTCTACCTCCTCGACGGCGAGTTGGAGTTCCTGGACGGCGACGAGACCTACACCGCGCACTCCGGCGATTTCGTCTTCGTGCCACCGGGCATCCGCCACCGGTTCAAGAACAAGGGCCTGCACACCGCGAAGCTGCTGTTCCTGTTCAGTCCGGGCGGCGCGGAGGAGTCCTTCGTGGTCGGTGGCGACGAGCCGGTGCCGGGCCAGCCGATCCCGGCCTGGGGCATGGAGCGGTTCGGGAAGATGATGGCGGACATCGCGCCGCTCGACCTACAGGTCGACATCCTGCCCGAATCGGAGTGAGCTGAGCGGGCCTCACCCGATCGGGGCGCGTCTGCCGGCCGGCCATGGTCGTTAGGCCCAAGGCTGGTTGGCAGACGACCCCGGGGGCCCGCTTTGACGTCCGTAGTTCCAAAGCCGATCGTCACGCGTCCATGGCCGATGCGCGATCAACCGCGGGGGAACGCACTCGCCCGCCTGATCCGCACGACGGACGCGAAGCAGATCGGAATCCTGTATCTCACCACGGCGTTCGGCTTCTTCGTCGCGGGCGGGATCATGGCGCTGCTGATGCGCGCCGAACTCGCCCGGCCCGGGCTGCAGTTCCTCTCGACGGAGCAGTACAACCAGCTCTTCACGATGCACGGCACGATCATGCTGCTGCTGTTCGCGACGCCGATCGTGTTCGCCTTCGCGAACTTCGTGGTGCCGCTGCAGATCGGCGCGCCGGACGTGTCGTTCCCACGGCTCAACGCGTTCGCGTACTGGCTGTATCTGTTCGGTGGTTCGCTGGTCCTGATCAGCTTCCTGACACCGAGCGGCGCCGCCGACTTCGGCTGGTTCGCCTACACGCCGCTCAGCGACGTCGAGAACTCGCCCGGCGTCGGCCCGAACATGTGGGTGTTCGGTCTGATCATCTCCGGCCTGGGCACCATCCTGGGCGCGGTCAACATGATCACGACGATCGTCACGCTGCGCGCGCCCGGCATGACGATGTTCCGGATGCCGATCTTCACCTGGAACATCCTGATCACCAGTGTGCTGGTCATCTTCGTCTTCCCGCTGCTGGCCGCCACGCTGTTCGCGTTGGGCGCCGACCGGATCCTCGACGCCAAGGTCTACGAGCCGTCGACGGGCGGCCCGCTGCTCTGGCAGCACCTGTTCTGGTTCTTCGGCCATCCCGAGGTCTACATCGTCGCCCTGCCGTTCTTCGGCATCGTCACCGAGGTCATCCCGGTCTTCTCCCGCAAGCCGGTATTCGGCTACAAGGGACTCGTCGGTGCGACCATCGCGATCGCGGCGCTGTCGATGAGCGTGTGGGCGCACCACATGTTCGCGACGGGCCAGGTGCTGCTGCCGTTCTTCAGCTTCCTCAGCTATCTGATCGCCGTACCCACCGGTGTGAAGTTCTTCAACTGGATCGGCACGATGTGGCGGGGCCAACTCACCTTCGAGACACCCATGCTGTTCTCGGTAGGCTTCCTGGTGACATTCCTGCTCGGCGGCCTGACGGGCGTGCTGCTGGCCAGCCCACCGGTGGACTGGCACGTCTCCGACTCGTACTTCGTCGTCGCGCACTTCCATTACGTGCTCTTCGGAACGATCGTGTTCGCCGTCTATTCCGGGGTCTATTTCTGGTTCCCGAAGATGTTCGGCCGGATGCTCGACGAACGCCTAGGGAAGATCCATTTCTGGTTGACCTTCATCGGCTTCCACACGACGTTCCTGGTGCAACACTGGGTGGGCAACGAGGGCATGCCCCGGCGCTACGCGGACTACCGCCCGACCGACGGTTTCACGACGCTCAATGAGATCTCGACGATCGGAGCGTTCATTCTGGGGGCGTCGACGCTACCGTTCATCTACAACTGCTGGAAGGCCTACAAGGCGGGCCCACTGGTGCTGGCCGACGACCCGTGGGGGCACGGCAATTCCCTGGAATGGGCGACGTCGTCGCCACCACCGCTGCGCAACTTTGACAGGATGCCCCGGATCCGCTCGGAACGACCGGCCTTCGACGCGAAGTTCCCGGAACTGGCGGCGGGCTCGCAGTCGATCGCGGGGCCGCCGGAGGGTGGGGCGAAGCCCTTCACCCGCGAATCCGACGGCGGCGCCTCCTACCCGGAGGACAAGCAGAGGCGATAGGTGCTGTTTCTGGCTCGGGTCCGCGTGGGGCGCGACCGTCGCTCCCGCCAGGCACCGCTCCGCTTCGCTCCGCTGCGACCTCCGCAGCGGGTCACGGTCACAGAGCGAACCCGCGCGGCCCAGCCGGTGCGCAATGACCGGGACGCCGGGCTGAAGGTTGAGCCCGCGGTCGACGCGAGCACCTGTTCGCCCGCCCGGCTCAGCCGGGTGGCGGCGTCGGCCGGGGGCGCGATGACCGGCAAGCCAGACTGAAGGTCGAGCCTGCGGCAGCGCGGCTGAGCGGGGTAGGAAGACTGTGGCAGCGCTCGTTAGCAGGGACGCGATGACCGGCACGGCGGTCTGAAGGTCGGGCCTGCGGTCGACGTCGAGCATCTGGTCGGCCGCGCGGCTCAGTCGGGTAGGAAGACCGTGGCTGCGCCGGCCAGGAGGGGCGCGATGACCAGCACGCCGGACTGAAGGTCGGCCAGCAGCCCACGGTCGACGCCGAGCACCTGCTCGATCTCGTGGCGCCGGGCCACGCGATCGAGCAGGTCGGCGGCGGGCGCGCCGGCCAGCGCCACCAACTCCCGGCAGACCTTCCGGGCGGCGGTGCGAACGGCGGTCGCCGCCGGGGCATAAGCGATCGCCATGAGCAGCGACATATTCGCTCCGAACAGGACGATGACACCGTCGGCCGCAGCCCCACGCGGCGCGGGCGCCGCACCCAACGCCAGGGTGGCCAACGTGACCAGACTGCCGAGGGCGCCGAGCGAACCGGCCAGCAGCCGCCGAAGCGCGAGCAACTCCTCGACCCGTTCCCCAGCATCGACACGGACACCACACGGCGGCGCCTGTCTCGCGGTCACGCCAACTCGCTCGCCGCGCACGGCGGTGCGGGCAGTTTGGTGGGTTGCGGTTGCGCCGGTTTGGTCGCGGGTTGCGGTTACGTCAAGCCGTTCATGCGCCAGGGTGGTCCCGGTTCCTTCGCGGTCCGGAGTGGCGGCGACCTTCTCCTGGACCAAGGCGGCTTCGGTCCGTTCGTGGGTCGTGGTGGTGTCGGCCGGTTCGTGGGTGGCGGTCGTGCCGACCTGCTCGCGGCTTGCGGTGGCGTCAGGCGGTTGGTGGGTTGCGGTCGTGGCGACGTGGTCGGAGTTGCGGTCGCGTGGACCTGTCCGTGGGGCGAGGTTGTGTCGGGCGGTTCGTGGGTTGCGGTCGGACTGACCTGCTCGTCCCTCGCAATCGCGAAGGCGCGCTCGCGGATCGCCGCCAGGCCCGCCGCCACAGGGACTGCCGCCAACACCGCGAGTGTCACCAGCAGCAGTCCGATCGGGCGGCGGGCGACGACCTCCGTGCCAGGTGCGGAGGCGGACACCGCCAGGCTCACCGCGAACAGCAGCAGGCTGGCGCAGCCGAGCAGGGCCACGTACCGGAGCACGGCCGATCGCCTGACCGCGCCCGCCGCGAGGATCTCCGGCCAGCGCGCCAGGCCGTACCCGAAGACCGCGCCGCTCGCTGTGGTCAGGCCGATCGCCATGCCAGCCCAGACCACCCAGAGGTCGCTGCCCCGGTGGGTCGACCAGAGTGCGATCGCCAGCCCGCTCGCGGCGCCGAGAACCACGTAGGCGCCGCGGGCCGGAGCGGCCCGCCACCACGGAACTGCCGGCACGACCCACAGTGTACGAAGGCATCGAAAAATTTCGTTAGGTCTATTTACTGTTAGGTTTGTTTACCTTATGGTGTGGCCAGGAAGGGATCGGTATCGCTCTATGAAGTGAGGAGGACTTCATGCGTAGACGCATCATGCTTCCCGTGTTGACCGTCGCCGC
The DNA here is from genome assembly GCF_016862555.1 of Asanoa siamensis. Classification (GTDB taxonomy): domain Bacteria; phylum Actinomycetota; class Actinomycetes; order Mycobacteriales; family Micromonosporaceae; genus Asanoa; species Asanoa siamensis. The sequence continues at coordinate 7,165 of NZ_BONE01000002.1, forward strand.
CCTGCTGGTCTCGATGTTCCTGGCCGCGCCGGCGCAGGCGCACGGCTACATCTCCTCACCGGCCAGCCGGCAGGCGATGTGCGCGCAGGGGCGGGTCGCCAACTGCGGTGACATCGTGTACGAGCCGCAGAGCGTCGAGGCGCCCAAGGGCTCGATGCAGTGCAACGGTGGCGGCAGCCGGTTCGGTGTCCTCAACGACAACAGCCGCAACTGGCCCGCGACGTCCGTCGGGCAGAACGTGACCTTCAACTGGGTGATCACCGCCCGGCACGCCACCAGCACCTGGGAGTACTTCGTCGGCGGCACCCGCATCGCGGTCTTCGACGACCGTGGGGCGCAACCCGGCGCGACCAAGTCGCACAACGTCAGTCTCGGCGGCCGCACCGGCCGGCTCACCGTGCTGGCCCGCTGGAACGTCGCGGACACCGCGATGGCCTTCTACGCCTGCGTCGACCTCCAGGTCGGCAGCGGCGGCGGTGGCGGCACCAACCCGCCGCCGACGAACCCGCCGCCGGCGACGTGCGGCAGCCCGTGGAGCGCGAGCGCGGTCTACAACGGCGGCGCGGTCGTCTCGCACAACGGCCGGCGCTGGCAGGCCCAGTGGTGGACGCAGGGCGAGACGCCCGGCACCACCGGCGAGTGGGGCGTCTGGCGCGACCAGGGCGCCTGCTCGTAGGCACCGAACGACCCCGCGCCACCGCTGACGAACCGGCGGCGCGGGGTCGGCACCGCACCACCGCTCGGACCGCGGGCCAGCACAGCGTCGGGATGGAGGCGGTTCCACAATGAAGCTGCGGGTTCTGGGGCTGGCGGCCCTGCTCGTGCTGCTCGCCGGCTGTGGCGCGGGCCAGCAGGCCGCGGCGGCGCCACCGTCCTACAACGACACCGACGTGATGTTCCTCCAGATGATGCTCGCCCACCACGAGCCCGCCGCGAAGCTGCTGGCGCTGGGGGAGAAGCAGGCCGCCGACCCCGCGGTCAAAGCCGTCGCGACCGAGTTGGCCTCCGCCCAGGCGACCGAGACCGCCACCATCCGCGACCGGCTCACCGGCTGGGGCCAGCCGCTGGTGTCCGCGGCCCACGCGGGCGCGCACGCGGAGCACGGCGGGCTCCCGCTGCTCGACGAGGCCGAGCTGATCAAGCTGGCCGGGCTCACGGGCCGCGAGTTCGACACCGCTTTCCTGACCATGCTGACCGGTCACCAGCACGGGGCGGTGGAGCTGGCCCGGATGGAGGCCGCGACGGGCATCGACCCCGCGACCCGCGAGCTGGCCGCCCGCACCGAGGAGACGGTCCGCGCCCAGATCCAGCGCCTGCTACGGATGGTCGGCTAGAAGACGACCCGGGCGGCCTCGAGCGGGCTGTCCGGCGGCAGGTCGACGCCGTCGCGGCCCGACAGGTGCAGCATCATCGCCAGCGTGTCGGCGGTGACCGCCTCGACCGGCGCCCCCCGGCCGATCTCCCAGACGCCGCCCGCCGGCCCGGTCAGCTCGAGCCGCAGCGGCGGCCGCTTCCAGCCCCGGTCGAGGTCCCGGACCACCTGGCCGACGATCTCGAAGTCGTGCTCGTCCACGTCGAACACCCGGCTGGTCGCCCGGGCCAGCTCCAGCCGGTGCATCCAGGTGTCCCGGGGCAGCACCACGTCGGCGAGGTAGCCGAGGTTGGGCTCCTGCAGCGGCGACTCGGGGAAGAACCGGTCCGTCGAGATGCGCCGGAACAGACCGGGCATCAGGCGTACGCGTCGGATCGCGACTGGGCCGTTCTTGGCCAGGTGGGCGTAGAGCTCAGCCGGCTGCAGCCGGCCCAGGTCGTCGAGCTGCACCTGGTTGTGGCCGTCGAGCGCGATCAGGTCGGGATAGCGCTTTTTGGCCATGCGGATCCGGCGCAGCAGCACCGTCGGCCGGGCGAGCTCCTCGTACTGGCCGCAGACGTGCGCAACGACGTCCTTGACCGTCCAGCCTCGGCAGTCCGTGGCCCGTACCCAGTCCGTTTCGTCGAGTGCGGCCACCGCGGCCAGGAACGACCGAAGCTCCGCGGCGGCGACGCCCGCGGCGCGGCTCCGGCTCAGTGCGTGCGGACGGGTGTCCGTGGCCATCGCGATCACCTCCCTCTTAGAAAGCTAAGCGCGACACGCCGGGCGATCGGTCGCGATTGCCCGAACTTCCGAGATTCGCCTTAGATGCGAAGTTTCCCGCATATATTCGGGCCTGGGAGTGTTGTGAAGGGAGAAACCAATGGGGAAACTGCGCACGAGGGTGGGCTTGGGCGCGGCGGTGGTCGGGATCGGGCTGGCGCTGGGAGCGCCGGCGTTCGCGTCGGATGGTCCCGGCTTCCAGATCACGAGTCCGCAGAGCGGCTCGAACATTCCGAACTCGCCGACCGTCAAGGGTCTCGGCCGGCCTGGTGCCCAGGTGGCTGTCGAGGCGATCAGCCAGGGCAACAACAACGGCAACCACCACTACAACAACAACAACGGCAACCGGCCGGGCGGCGGCAACGGCAACGCGCCCGGCGCCAACCAGCCCGGCAACGGCCCCGGCAGTGGCCCGGGCAACGGCCCCGGCAATGGCCCCGGCAACGGCCCGGGCAACAACGGCGCCAACCAGCCGGGCAACAACCAGCCCGGCAGCAACAACCAGCAGGGCAACAACAACCAGTGGCAGAACCACGGCAACGAGCCCGAGAGCGGCGGCGTCGCCGGCCGGTGCAACACCACCGTCAACCAGAACGGCTGGTGGCAGTGCACCATCTCGCCGAACCTCCGTCCCGGCCGCTACAAGATCGTCGCCCGGCAGAGCCTGCCCGGCGCTCCTAACGAGGTCGCCGCGGTCGACAACCTGACGGTGCCCGGCGGCCAGCTGCCGGTCACGCCGGGTCCCGACCCGGTGCCGGTGGTCGCGGGTGGCCTGGTGCTGCTCGCCGGCGGCGCGGTCGTCGTCGCCGCGACCCGCACCCGCCGCCGCGGCAAGCACGCGGCCTGAGCACAAAACGAAGGTGGAGTCGCCCGACGCCGGGCGGCTCCACCGCCGCATGCCGAGGCGTTTCCGAGGCAGGGAATGGGTAGGTACCGACCCGTGACAGATCAGCACAGCCGCCTGCCCGGCATGGACGACGACACGGTCGCCGCTCTCGGCAAGCTCAGCGAGGCGCTGGAGACGGTCGAGCGGGTACGCGGCCACCTCTACTCCCTGCACCAGCTCACCGGCCACGCCGACCTGATGCTGGACGAGGCCGTCGACCTGCTCCGCCAAGCCGGCCACGACGAGCTGGCCGACACCGTGCGGGACGAGCTGATCGGCCGCAACGTCATCGAGGGCCGGTGGACCTACCAGATCGTCGAGGACTACGACGCCGGCTACTACGCGGCCTTCCGCAACGTCGAGACCCGGGCCCGCGACGAGCTCGCCGGCGGCCGGCGGCACATCTACGAGGCCGAGATGAAGGACCGCCGCCGCACGAAAGGCCGTCGGGGCCACGAGAAGGGACCGACCTAGTAACCCGTCCCGCTGAGCACCGACGCCGGGCGCAGGATCGAGTCCAGCCACCCGAACGCCCGCGCGTGGAACAGCGTCCGCGCCCCCGCCTCGCAGTGGTCGCCCGCCCCCTCGGCCACCGTGAACGTGATGAGCTGCTTGCGCGTCGTCAGCGCGTCGTACAGCTCCGGCGCCTGCGCCCCCAGCGGGTCGCCCTCGGCGTGGCAGACCAGCATCGGGCAGGTGATCCGCCCGGCCCGGCCCTTCATCGTGTAGTCCCGGAGCATGTCGATGTAGGTCACCGCGTCGGCCGCGCCGTGCACGAGCTGACCCCGGCGCAGCGACCAGCCGGCGGTCGACCGCCGCTCGAACCCGCGCAGCACCCGGCGCAGGACCGCCGTCGACGACGGGCGCCCCTCGGCGAAGCCGCGCGCGACCGGTCCCGGCATCAGCTTCAGCACCGAGTCGAACAGGTCGTACTGGCCGCCGTCGGCGATGCACGCGGCCAGCCGGTGCTCGCCGCTGGCCGCGCGCGGCGCGAGGTAGCCGCCGAGGCTCAGGCCGATCAGCGCGATCCGGTTGACGTCGATCGCGGCCTGCTCGAGCACGAAGTCGACCACCGGCGTGAGCACGTTCTCGTAGTCCGGCCGCATGACCATGCCGCGCTGCAGCAGCGCCGCGCCCTGGCCCGGCCCGTCGAAGGTCAGCACGTCGTAGCCGCGGGCCAGCGCCGCCGCCCCGTTGAAGAAGTAGAGCTCCTCGGCGGTGCCGTCGTAGCCGCCGACGCAGATCAGCAGGGGCCGGTCGCGGGTCTCGCCCTCGGTCCGGAAGAGGTACCCCGGCATGGTGCGGTCGCCGAACGGGATCTCCACCTGCCGCGGCGGCGACGGCATCAGCGCGGCGCCGCGCCGGAACGCGTCGGTCTGCCGCAGGTTGGCCTCCACCGCCCGGCGGTCGAGCGGCGCGCCGAGCATCATCGTGCCCGCGTTGCGGAAGTAGTTCGACGCCCGCCAGTACGCCAGCCGGGCGCTCTCGGTGTGCCCCGCCGTCTCCTCCGCCTCGGCCAGCGCCTGGACGCGGTTGGCGGTCAGGGTCCACTCGTTGTACCAGCTGTCCAGGTCGGTGCCCTGGACCCGGGCCAGCGTGGCCAGGCACTCGCCGATGTCGGCGCCCCCGTACGGGGTGTGGCCCATGGTGCGCAGCGTCTGCGCGCCGAACAGCTCGTCCTTGGCGCCGATCCTGGTCATCGGAACCTCCTCGGGCTGGGCCTCTGGCCAGCGTCGCACGCCCCGGACTGGCAGGCTGGTGAAAGCCGAAACGTCAGGAGAAACGGATCATGACCAGTCGGGCGTACGAGGACTCGGCGCTGCCGCCGATCGTCCGGGAGCTGGTGGTGCCGCTGGGGCCGACGGAGGCGTTCGACCTGTTCACGGCGCGGATCGGCGACTGGTGGCCGCGGGCGTTCACGGCCTCCGGCGAGGCGCTGGCCGGCGTGGTGCTGGAGCCGCGGGTCGGCGGTCGGGTCTACGAGCGGTCCGGTGACGGCACCGAGCACGCGTGGGGCGAGGTGGGCATCTGGGAGCTGGCCTCCCGGGTCGCGCTGAGCTGGACGCACGGGCTGCGCACCCCGGGCGCGACGCTGGTCGACGTGAGCTTCACGCCCGACGGTTCGGTCACCGACGTCCGCCTGGAGCACAGCGGCTGGCACCCCGACCAGTCCGCCGACCACGCCCGCTTCGCCGCCGACGGCGGCTGGACGATGGTCCTGGAGTCCTACCGCGCCCGGGCGGCCGCCTAGACCCGCCGGGCGACCACGACGGCGGCGCCGCCGAGCAGCGTGGAGAGGGCCAGCGTGCCGGCGAACGACCACCACGCCCCGATGCCGGCCAGCGACTGGAAGATCAGGCCGGTGACCGCGAGCGCGAGGCTGCCCCCGACCACGTCGGCGATGCTCTTCGCCGCCGTGTTGAAACCCTGGGTGCCGGGCGCCGACGCGGCCAGCACCAGCGTGCTGACCCGCGGGTAGATGAGCCCCATCCCGCCGCCCGCCAGCAGCCAGCCGGCGCCGACGAACAGCCAGTGCGGGGTGAACAGCGCGGTGAGCAACTCCGCGGCGGCGCCGGCGGCGAGGAACAGCGTGCCGAGCCGCATCACCGCCGCGTCGGTCCAGCCGAGCCGGCCCTGGACGTGCGACCCGGTGGCCCAGGAGATCGCCCCGACGGTCAGCGTGAAGCCGGACAGCCAGCTCGGCAGGCCGTACCGGTCGTGCAGCAGCAGCGGCAGGTAGACCTCGGTGCTGAAGAACGTGCCGCCGGCGGCGGCGCTGAGCAGCACCGCCGCGGGCAGGCCGGGCCGCGCCCGGAACGTGTCGGGCGGCAGCAGCCGGCGCACCGTGACCACCACGGCCGCGATCGCCACGGCCGCCAGCAGCCAGCCCCGCGCGTCCGGGAGGTCGCTGGCCAGGCCGGCCGTGACCGCGCCGCCGGCGACTACCGCGGCCGCGGCGATCCGCCGGCCGTCGCGCGCCGCACCGGGGTCGCCGCCCGGCAGCGCGCCGCGCAGCGCCGGCAGGGTGAGCAGGGTGGCGGCCCCGACCAGCACGAGCACGCCGAGGAAGACCCAGTGCCAGCTCCACGCGTCGGCGACCAGCCCGGCGACGAACGGCCCGACCATCGAGGGCACCACCCAGGCCGCGGCGAACAGGCCGAAGATCCGCGGGTGCAGGTCCGCCGGGTAGACGGCGGCCACCAGCACGTACAGGGCGACGGTGATGCCGCCGGCGCCCAGGCCCTGCAGCAGGCGGCCGGCGACGAAGACCGGCATCGTCGGCGCGGTGCCGGCCACGGCCAGACCCAGCGCGAAGACCGCGATCGCCGTCAGCAGCGCCCAGCGCGGCCCGCGCCGGTCGGCCCAGGCGCCCGCGACCACCATCCCGACCACGCCGGTCGCGGTGGCGGCCACGAACGCCAGCGAGTAGAGCGCCCGCCCGTCGAGGTCCGCGGTGATCGCCGGCATCACCGTGGTGATCGCCAGCGCCTCGAACGCGGCCAGGAACACCAGGCTGGTCGAGCCGACCGTGGCCAGGGCGTATCGGCGGGTGAGCAGGCTGGCGCGCGGTTCGGCGAGGGTGGCGGTCACCGCACGATGATCCGACCTCAAGCCCGCTTGAGGTCAACCGAATTCAGCGCAGCGGCGTGTGCTCCGGCGGGACCACCTCGTCGGCCCGCACCGGCCCGGGCGGGGTGCCGTCGCCGAACGGGCGGCCACCCAGCTTCTCGCGGTCGTGCGGGGTGAGCCAGCCGGCCAGGTCCGGGCCGAGCGGCACGATCCCGGTCGGGTTGATGTCGCGGTGCACCTCGTAGTAGTGCCGCTTGATGTGGTCGAAGTCGACGGTGTCGCCGAACCCGGGCGTCGTGAACAGGTCCCGCGCGTACGCCCAGAGCACCGGCATCTCGGTCAGCTTCTGTCGGTTGCACTTGAAGTGCCCGTGATAGACCGGGTCGAACCGGACCAGCGTGGTGAACAGCCGCACGTCGGCCTCGGTGATCGTGTCGCCGACCAGGTAGCGCTGGTCGGCCAGCCGGTCCGAGAGCCAGTCGAGCCGATCGAAGAGCCGCGTGTACGCCTTGTCGTAGGCCTCCTGCGTGCCGGCGAAGCCGCACCGGTAGACGCCGTTGTTGACGTCCTTGAAGACCACCTCGTTGACGGCGTCGATCTCCGGCCGGAGCGCCTCCGGGTAGAGGTCGGGCGCGTCGTCGCGGTGGTAGGCGCCCCACTCCAGCGACATGTCGATGGTGATCCACGGGTAGTCGTTGGTGACCACCTCGCCCGTGGTCTCGTCGACCATCGCCGGCACGGTGATGCCGCGGTCGTACCCGGGGAAACGCTTGAAGAACGCCTCCTGCAGCCGCTCGTAGCCGAGCACGGGGTCGCGCCCGCCCGGGGCCAGGTCGAACGTCCAGCTCCGCTTGTCGTGGGTCGGCCCGGCGATGGCCATGGAGATCGCGTCCTCGAGCCCGAGCAGCCGGCGGACGATCACCGCCCGGCTCGCCCACGGACACGCGCGGCTCACCACCAGGCGGTAGCGGCCGGGCTCCACGGGGTAACCGTCCCGGCCGTCCCGGGTGATCCGGGTGGCGATGTAGCGCTGGTCACGGGTGAACTCGCCGGCCGGGTCGACATAGACCCCGGACTCGGTGGTGGCTTCCGGCATGGGTCCCATACTGCCTCGCGCACCGGCAGACTGCCCGTCTGATCTTCCTCTCCAGGTGCGGAGCGCGGTAGCTTGACCGAGCATCGATGATGGTCGAGTTTCCGTCCCGAACGCCCAGGAGGCATCCATCCATGTGCGTCAACGACCACGAAGCACACCAGAACGTCGCGCCGATGGCCGCGGAGCAGTTGCACACCCTGACCCGGCGCGGTGCGCTGCGGGCCGCGGGCGTCGCGGCGGCGGCGGGGGCCGTCGGAGCCGTCGGCGGCATGGCGGCCGGCGCGAGCCCGGCCAGCGCGGCACACGGCGGTGGCCGGCCCGGCCGGGTGCCCCGCGACCAGATCAGCGTGCAGCTCTACACCCTGCGTGACCAGCTCGCGGCCGACCTGCCGGGGACGCTGCGGGCGCTCGCCGACATCGGCTACACCCGGGTCGAGCACGCCGGGTTCGTCGGCCGCACCGCCGCCCAGTTCAAGGCCGCGCTCGACGCCGTCGGGCTGCGGGCGACCTCCGGCCACGTCGGCATTCCCCAGCCGTTCGACGCCGCCACCTGGCAGGCCGCGCTGGCCGACGCCCGGCTGCTGCGCCAGCGCTACATCGTGCACCCGTTCTTCGGCGTCGGCGCCAACGGCGTCATCCGCGACTCGGCGACCTACCGGGCGTTCGCCCGCGACCTCAACAAGGCGGGCGCGCTGGCACGCAAGGCCGGGCTGCGCTTCGGCTACCACAACCACCACTTCGAGTTCTTCCGCCTCGATGGTGGCACCACCACCGGCTGGGACATCCTGACCGAGGAGACCGACCCTGACCTGGTGCACCTCGAGGTCGACCTGTTCTGGGTGACCCGGGGCGCGCACGACCCGGTCGACGTCATCCAGGCCAACCGTGGCCGGATCAAGCAGTTCCACGTCAAGGACATGAACGCCGACGGCTCGTTCGAGGACGCCGGGCAGGGTCTGATCGACTTCGCCCGGATCTTCCGGCACGGCCGCGAGGCGGGCATCGACGAGTTCATCGTGGAACGCGACGACGCCGGCACCACGCCGCGCCAGCCCATCCAGGCGATCGACACGGCCCGGGTGGGTTACAACTACCTGGCCAACCTCAGGTTCTGACGCGGGATCGGCCGAGGCTCATGCGACAGGTGTCGGGGAGCCGCGGCCATATTCCTCGCGCAGCGCGCGCATCGCGTGCTCGACGACCTCGATGAGCGTCTCCTTGACCGCGTCACGGCGGCGGGCGTCGGTCATCAGCAGCGGGACGTCCGGCGGGATGGCCAGCGCCTCGCGCACCTCGTCGACCTCGTAGGTGCGGGCGCCCTCGAAACAGTTGAGGGCCACCAGATAGGGCAGGTTCTGGCGCTCGAAATAGTCGAGCGGTGCGAACGCGTCGGTGATGCGGCGGGTGTCGACCAGCACCACCGCGCCGACCGCACCGCGGACGAGCTCGTCCCACATGAACCAGAACCGGGTCTGACCGGGCGTGCCGAACAGGTAAAGGATCAGGTCCTCGGCCATCGTGATCCGGCCGAAGTCCATCGCCACCGTGGTGGTCTCCTTGCCGGGCACCTTCGAGCGGTCGTCGATGCCCGCCCCGGCCGTCGTCAGCAGCGCCTCGGTGGTCAGCGGGGTGATCTCGGAGACCGCGCCGACCAGCGTCGTCTTGCCCACCCCGAAGCCGCCGGCGATGACGATCTTCGCCGAGACGATGCCCCGCTCGCGGTCATAGCCTGCGTAGTCCACTCAGCACCCTCTCCAACAGTTCCATCCGTTCCTCATAGCGCTGGGCGGGTGCGGCGCTGTGCAGCGTCAGCAGTCCCTCGCCGACCATGTCGGCCACGATCACCCGGGCGACGCCGAGCGGGAGGCGGGTGTACGCGGCGATCTCGGCCAGCGACTGGGGCGCGGACTGGCAGATCTGCGCGATGCGGTACTTGTCGTGGCCCGCGAACCTGGCCTCGGCGACGGCCCGTTCGCTGGCCGTCAGCACGGCCTCGAGGGCGATGTGCCGGGAGGGTTCGGTGCGGCCGCGGGTAACCGCGTAGGGGCGCACCAGGGCGCCCCGTGGATCGCCGTGCGGCGGCTCCATCCGCGGTTACCTCCTCACTGCTGTGCGGGGGCGGCACGTTCTGTTCCATGATGGACTGTTCAGGACCGGCGGCCCAGCGCCGCCTCGCGGCGTTCCGGGGACAGGGCCTTGCCGACCCGCTCGACCAGCAGGGCCATCTCGTAGCCGACCTGCCCGACGTCGCTGTTGCGCGCGGCGAGCACGGCCATCGCGGAACCGTCGCCGATGGTCATCAGGAACAGGTATCCGCTGTGCATCTCGATCACGTTCTGCAGCACGTTGCCGCCGTCGAACATCCGCGCGGCACCGGTGGTCAGGCTGACCACGCCCGAGGTGATCGCGGCGAGCTGGTCGGCCCGGTCGGCCGGCAGGTCCCGCGACGAGGCGAGCAGGAGACCGTCGGCGGACACCGCCACCACGTGCGCGATGCCCGCGACGCTGTCGGCGAAGTTGTCCAGCAACCAGGCCATGTCCTGCATGGTCGGTGCCTTGTTCATCGGTTCTCCTCGCGTTGGTCGAGCTCGGCGCCGGCCGTGCGGCCGCGCTGCACACCGCGGTGGTACGCGGAGAGCAGCCCGCGGACCTCCTCCGGCGCACGCTTGACGCCCTGCGGCTGTGGGGTCTCCACACCGCCGGGCACGAGTTGGGCCTGCGGCACCCGCTTCGGCAGGCCCGACCGCGTCGTGCCGTCGGTCGCCGGCGCGGCGGCCCTGCCGGCCCGCTCCCAGCCCTCGTCCGCCGCGGTGCGCCAGAGGTCGTCGGCCCGTGCGGCCGTTGCCGGGCCTGCCTGGGCCGGGACCGGGGGTGGGGTGGGCGCGGGCGGCGGCACGGCGGCGGCCGGCGGCAACGGCGGCGTGGGCGGCGTGGGCGGTGGCGATGGCGATGGCGCCGGGCGGGGTGGCGGCGCCGGGCGGGGTGGCGGTGGTGCGGGCCGGGGCGGCGGTGGTGCCGCTGTGGTGCCGGCCGCCGGCGACGGGAGGTAGCCGTCGGGGACCTGCATGATCTGGGTCGAGGTGTGCCCGTGCGACTGGAACCAGACGGCCTCCATCTCGCGGAAGATCGGCATCTCGGTGGTCGCCTCCCGGCTGGGCTCCGCGAGCAGGGCGGGCTCGGTGCTGGGCGGGGCCGGCACGGTGTTGGGCGCGGCCGGCACGGGACGTGGGGGCGGCGGGACGTCCAGCCGGACGGGCGGCTCGGCCAGCGTCGTGGCCGACGCGCGGTTGGCCCAGGCGCTGCCACCCGGCACGTGGCCGTTGCCGGCCGCGAGCGTGCCCACCTCGCCCCCCGCCGGCACCCGCTTGCGGGGCAGCAGGGTCGGCGGACGGCCCGCGTGCAGCGGCACCACCACGATCTCGGCGGGCAGCGTCACCAGGGCGACCGTGCCCTGGTCGAGGGTGCGGCGCAGCTCGACGAGGATCCGGTAGCGGGCCGCCAGCCGGGCCACGACCGCGAGGCCCATCAGCCGGAACGCCGACACGTCGACCGGCGACGGCGCCCGCAGCCGCGCGTTGAGCACCTCGAGCTGGTCGTCGTCGAGGCCGAGCCCGCGGTCCTCGATCTGCACCACGACGTAGTCCCGGACCCGGCGGGCGTCGGCCACCACCACCGTGTGCGGCGGCGAGAACCGGGTGGCGTTGTCGAGCAGCTCGGAGACGATCCGCACGACGTCGTTGACGGCGCGGGCGGTCACCGACACGTCGGAGTCGACGGTGCCGAACTCGATCCGGTTGTAGAACTCCACTTCGGACTGCGCGGCGCGCAGCGCGTCGATCAGCAGCGCGTCCTCGCCCCGCGGCGGTGCGGTGTCGGCGCCGGCCAGCACCAGCAGGTTCTCGTCGTTGCGGCGCATCCGGGTGGCCAGGTGGTCGAGCACGAACAGCTTGGCCAACCGCTTCGGGTCCTCCTCGCCGCGTTCGATCGCGTCGAGCTCGCCGATGATCCGGTCGACCAGCGTCTGGCTGCGCCGGGCCAGCGTCAGGAACATCGCCGAGACGCTGGTGCGCAGCGCGGCCTGTTCGGCCGCGATCCGGACGGCTTCCCGGTGCACCACGTTGAACGCGGCGGCGACCTCGCCGACCTCGTCGCGGTTGGTCAGCTTGATCGGGTCGCGCACCCCGTTGACGATCTCCTCGACGCCGCCCTCGCCGACCTTCTCGAGCTCGCGGAGCCGGCCGACGGCTTCGGGGAGACCGTGGTTGGCCACGGTCAGCGCGCCGTCCCGCAGCCGGAACAGCGACCGGTTGAGCGACCGGGCGATCACGATGGCCAGCAGCAGCGCCAGCAGCAGCACCGTCAGCACGAGCGTGCCCTCGATCGTCGCCTGCCGGACTGCGGCGCCGCGCGCGGTGTCGGCCTGGCCGAGCAGGTCACGCTCGAGGTTGGTCTCGGAGTAACGCATCAGGTCGTTGACCGCGCCGATGGCCGGGCTGCCGACGGCGGCCGGGAACGGTGCCGGCTCGCCGACCGAGCGGGTGAGCTGGGCCGAGATCTGGTCGGCGAGCAGCGAGGCGTCGCCCGTGACCGTGCGGTCGACCGTGGCCTGCTGCGCCGCCGAGGCCGATGCCGCGAAGGCGACGAACGCCTCCTGCTGGCTGGTCAGCGTGGCGACGAACGCGGGGAACTGCTCCTGGCTCAGGCCGCCCGAGGAGAGCGCGAAGAAGACGACCGCCTCCTCCTCGGCGGTGGCGGCCTTGGCGCGGGCGAACGCCGCCATCGCGCGCAGGCTCTCGGCCAGGTCGCCCTCGCCGGAGACCTGACCGAGGGCCTCGCCGTACGCGACCAGGTCGTCGAGGACGACGCCGTAGCGCAGGACGGCCTCGGCGACCGACATCTGGCCGCGGGCCAGCGTCTCCTCGCGGATGGCGGCGAGGCCGGCCAGGTGGCCGTCGATCGCGGCGAGCCGGTCCCGCACCGTCCCGGGGAGGTCGGGGAGGTTGGCCCGGCGGGCGGTGTAGGTCGTCGCGAGCGCGTCGGTGGCGCGTACCCGCAGGTTGTAGGGCTCGGCCTGGGCCTCCGGCGTGGCCAGGAACGCGGCGGCCGCCATCCGCTCCTTGTGCAGGCTCTGCGTCAACGCCGAGACGTCGATGGAGAGCTCGCTCAGGGAGCGGATCAGCGTCGCCTCGGAGGCCTCGCGGGAGACGTCGACCAGCCGGACCGCCGCGAGCGCGACGACGGCGACCAACGGCACCAGCAGCAGCAGGCCGAGCTTCGAGCGGATGCGCGCGTCGGCCAGGCGCGGGAAACCCCGTCGCTCCAGGCTCGACGCGCCCGGGCTGCCCGAGGACAGCGTCATCCGTCCGGCGCTCACGCCATCGCCTCCGTGGTGGGTTACGTGGCGGGTCCGCCACCGGTCGTCACGGCGCCCCCGCGGCTCACGCGGCACGGCGGCGATTTCATCAGAGTTGGCCGATGTACGGAAGGGTTATGCGGTGCCTAAACGGTCGGTCGGTGCGGATCGGTCGGTCGGCGCCGGAAGCTGTCCATTCGGACAGCGCGCTGAGCTGGCCGGTCGCAATCTCCGTGTCGGCTTGGACACGAAAAGTAATGTCCATTGTGCGGACCGCGTTCTCGAATATTGAGACACTGAGATATGGAAATTCTTCGTCCTTGACCTCTGGGGACGGGCTTGGCAAGGTTTCTCAACGCTTGCCGACCGCTGTCGGTCCTCGTCTCTCCACTGAGGAACGCCTGTCGAGGAGGAATCCCGTGCGTTTCCAGGCCCGCGCGGTCGCTGCCGTCGCCGCGACCGCACTCGCCGTGACACTGGCCGGCTGCGGCGACGGCGACGATGCCGCCGCTGCCGCGCCGACCGGTCCGATCGTGGTGGCCGCCGACCTCGAGCTGTCCGGCTCCGGCGCCAACACCGGGCAGGCCTTCCGGCGCGCGCTGGAGCTGCGGGTCGACCAGCTCAACGGTTCGGGGCTGACGGGTGGGCGCCCGATCGAGCTGCGGATCAAGGACAACCGCTCCGACGCGGCGGAGAGCCTGCGCAACGTGCAGGAGTTCGCCGCCGAGCGGGCGGTCAGCGCGATCATCATGGGCGCCTGCGACCAGTGTGCCCTGAACGCCGCGAAGACGCTCGACGAGCGGGCCATCCCGGCCATCTCGCTGGCTGCGGCGGGCGCGGTGGCCAGCCCGGTGGCCGAGCGCCGGTTCCTGTTCAAGGTCGGGCCGAACGCCAACGACAACGCGGCCGCGCTGGCCGCGGAACTTCGCCGTACGCCGGGCCTGCGCAAGCTCGGCCTGCTGCACACCAGCGACGGCTACGGCGCGGAGGGAGCGGCGGCGCTCGACCGGGAGCTGGGCAAGGTCGGGCTGCGGCTCGCGGCCAAGGCGACGGTCAAGCCCACCGCCGACGACCTCGACGGCGCCGTCGAACGGCTGGCCTCGGCCGCGCCGGACGGGCTGCTGGTCTGGACGGGGGCCGAGCAGGCCGCGCTGGTGGCGTCCGCGCTGGCCGAGGAGGACTACCGCGGCCGGCTGTTCTTCGACGCCGCCGCGGCCGGTGACCTGTTCCTCGGCGGCGGTGTCGGGCGGACGCCGGACGGCAGCACGATGGTGTTCACGCAGACGATGGTGATCGACGACGTGATCGCCACGACGCCGGCGAAGGCGGCGCGCAAGCAGTGGTTCAGCGACTACACCGCCAGGTGGGGCAGCTACCACGGGATCGCCTCGTTCGCGGCCGACGCGCTGCAGTTGGTCACCGACGCGGCGGTGCGGGCCGGCGCGGACCCGGCGAAGCCCGACCGGTCCGCGATCCGGGACCAGCTCGAGATGGCGCAGATGGACGGTCTCTCGGGCGCGATCCGGCTGACCCCGGACAACCACTCGGGCCTGATGCGCCAGTCGCTCACGATGCTGGTGGCCCGCGGCGGCCGCTGGCGCCTGGCGGGCTAGGCGGTCGTTTCCCTCACCCAGGGAAGGACCACCCGCTCCAGGCTCACCAGGGCGTAGAACAGGACGATGCTCATCAGCGAGAGCAGGGCGACGCAGGCGAACGCGAGCGCCGTGTTGCCGCTGCCGCCGGACGAGCTGATCAGGTAGCCCAGGCCGGCGTCGGCGGCGAACAGCTCGCCCACGACCGCGCCGACCACGGCCAGCGGCAGCGCCACCTTGAGGCCCACGAACACCTGCGGCATCGCGGCCGGGAAGCGGATCTTCACGAACGTCTGCACCCGGGACGCGTCGAGCGACCGGGTCAGCTCGACCAGGTCGGCCGGCGTGCTGCGCAGCCCGGCCGCCGTCGCCAGGGTGATCGGGAAGAAGCAGAACAGCACGGCCATCACGATCTTCGGCGCGCTGTCGAAGCCGAACCAGACGATCAGCAGCGGGACGATCGCCACCTTCGGCGCCGCGTTGAGCGCCACCAGCATCGGGTAGACGGCCCGCTCGACCGTCCGCGAGCCGGCGATCAGGGCGCCGATCAGCACACCGGCGACCACCGAGATGCCGTAGCCGGCCAGGGTCTCCCAGAGGGTCACCTGCGCCTCGGCGAACAGGTCGCCGGGCATCTCGCCGAACACCCGGAACACCTCGAGCGGCGTCGGCACGAGGTAGGGCTGGATCTCGAAGGCGACCACGGCCAGCCACCAGAGCCCCACGGCGGCCACCGTGCCGACCACGGGCAGGGCGACGGCGAACACCCGCGCGCGCAGGGTCATCGAACCTCCACTGTGGTCGGGAGCGGCCGCGGGGGCCGCTCCCGACGGTCGGTCAGGCGGTCGGCTTCGGGATCAGGTTGAACGAGATGACGTCCTCGGGCTTGAGGCCGTCCGGGATCGCGCCCGCGCCCTGCAGGATCGCGATGCTGCGGGCGGCCCGGGCCTGGTCGATCTGGCCGAGACCGGAGCCGAGGTCCACGTACGGCCGCATCAGCGTCATCTCGGCCGCGGCGACCGGTGCGGGCTGGGTCTTCTCGAACTTGGCGTAGATCTGCCCCGCCTCCTGCGGGTTGCCGATCGTGTCGGCGAGGCCCTTGAGCAGCGCGGTCATGAACCGCTTGACCTGGTCGGGCTTCTCCTGCGCGGTCTTCTTGGACACCCCGATCGCACCGCCGAACAGGTCCGTGATCACATCGGTGTACGGGAGCACGACGGCCTTCTTGCCGCCGGCGGCCCGTTCGACGCCCGGCTTGCCGACCGGGAACTGGGTGATCACGTCGACCTGCTTCGAGGCGAGCAGTTGCGGCTGCTGCTGCGGCGCGACGTTCTGGAACTTCACCTTCGTGGCGTCGATGCCCGCGAGCCGCGCGTACGTCGGGAACAGCACCTGGTTGACCGAGCCGGGCTGGGCGCCGATCGTCTTGTTCTCCAGGTCGCGCGGCGTGCTGATGCCGCTCTCCTCCAACGCCATGAGGGCCGTCAGCGACCGCTGCTGCACAGCGCCGACGATGGTGAAGTCGTTGATGCCGCCCTGGCGCCCGTACTCCAGGAACGCGCCCGTGAGGTCGATGGACGCGTACTGGACCGTGCCCGAGCTCAGCGCCTTGAGGTTGGGGTTGGTGCCCAGGCCCGGCTTGACGTCGACCTCGAGGCCGGCCTCCTTGAAGTAGCCCTTGTCGATCGCGGCGTAGACATAGGACTCACGGCCGAAGAGGCCGAAGCCGCTCATGTACGTGACCTTCTCCAGCGGGCCGGCGGCGGCGTTCTGGGTGTTGCTGGCGGGCGCTTTGTCCTCGGAGCCGGAGCAGGCGGCCGTGGACAGCATCAGCGCTGCGATGCCCACGGCCGCTACTGCGCGGAGGGTTCTCATGACGGGTGGTCCCTTCGATGCATCGAGGTATTGACACTCATTGGGGATGGGACGACGCACCACCCTAGGGGAAACCCGGCGATCGGGACAGCCCGCACACCTATCCGTTCCGGGCAGGAAAGGGATAACCTACCGTCGATGCGTCTCCGGATCTTCGCCTCCACCAAGGGCGGCACCAGCTACGCCGACATCGCGGGCCTCGCGCGACACGCGGCGGCCTGCGGCTTCGACGGCTTCTTCCGGCCCGACCACTACCTGCCGCTGGGCGGCCCGCCCGACCCGACGCCGACCGACGTGTGGACGACCCTGGCGGGGCTGGCCCGCGACACCAGCCGGATCCGGCTCGGGTCGCTGATGACCGCGGCGACGTTCCGTTCTCCGGGCGCACTCGCGGTGACGGTGAGCCAGGTCGACCAGATGAGCGGCGGGCGGGTCGAGTTGGGGCTCGGCACCGGGTGGTACGAGCCGGAACATCGCGCGTACGGTCTCCCGCTGCCGCCGGTGGGCGAGCGGTTCGAGCGGTTGGCCGAGCAGTTGGCGATCGTGACGGGACTGTGGGGCACGCCCGCCGGTGACTCGTTCTCGTACGCGGGTTCGCACTACACCCTGGTCGGCGCGCCGGCGCTGCGGGCGACCCAGCGGCCGCGCCCGCCGCTGATCGTCGGCGGCAAGGGCCCGCGCCGCACGCCGCGGCTGGCGGCCCGCTTCGCCGACGAGTACAACGTGCAGTTCGCGAGCCCGGCGGACACCAAGGAGCTGTTCGGCCGGCTCGACGTCGAGGCGGCGCGGTCGGGCCGGTCGGTGACGCGCTCGGTCTGCGTGTCGGTCGCCTGTGGCCGTTCCGCGGCGGAGTGGGAGCGCCGGGCGGCGGTGCTGCGACCGCCGGTGCGGGCCGCCGCGTCGGGTTGCTACGGCTCGGTCGACGAGGTGGTCGACTACCTCGGCCAGTTCGCGGCGCTCGGCGCGGAGCGGGCCTACCTGCGGATCGCGGACCTGGCCGACCACGACCATCTCGACCTGATCGCGAGCGAGGTCATGCCGCAGGTGACCGGATGATCCAGCTCTTCGGTGTGTCGCAGGTGTTCGCCGGTGGCCGGGCGGGCACGGTCGAGGCGCTGCGCGACATCGACCTGAAGATCGAGGAGGGCGAATTCGTCGCGGTGCTCGGCCGGTCGGGCTGCGGCAAGTCCACGCTGCTGCGCCTGGTGGCGGGCCTGCTGCGGCCGACGCTGGGCGAGATCCAGGTGGCCGGCGAACGGGTCACGCGGGCGCGGCGCGACATCGCGATGCTGTTCCAACGCCCGGCCCTGCTGCCCTGGCGCTCGGTCTTGGACAATGTGCTGCTCCCGGCGGAGATCTTCAGGCTGGGCCGGTCGTCGTTGCGGGCGCGGGCACTCGGGCTGCTGGAGATGGTCGGCCTGGCGGGCTTCGAGAAACGGCTGCCGCACGAGCTGTCGGGCGGCATGCAACAGCGGGTGGCCCTGTGCCGCTCGCTGCTGACGGGCCCGCGGGTGATGCTGATGGACGAGCCGTTCTCGGCGTTGGACGCCCTGACGCGCGAGGACCTCTCGACGGAGCTGCAGCGGATCCACATGGAGAACCGGGCGACGATCATGTTCGTCACCCACTCGATCGACGAGGCGGTGCTGCTGGCGGACCGGGTCGTGGTGCTGACCCCGCGCCCGGGCCAGATCCAGGAGATCGTCGACATCGACATCCCGCGACCACGGTCGCTGGGCCGCACCGCCGACCTCGACCAGGTCGCCAAGACCCGCGCCGAGCTGCACGAGCTGCTCCGCCACCCGGGTTCCGGTCTTGCCACCGCGGACCTGGCAGGGACGGGCCCCCCAGGGCCCGGCCCGGTGTCCGGCGGGAGCGACGGTCGTGCCCCCGACGGACCCGGGCAAGCCTGATCTTCTATGCCGCCGGTTGCCAGACGAACTCGCGTGCCGGCACGGACGTCAGCGACGCGAAACGGTTGTTCACTTCGGACGCTTCGCGGCTGTTGGGGAAGGCGTTGGTGCACGAGACGGGCGCGCTGCTGCCCGACATCAGGTCGCTGCACAGACCCGTGCGGCGGTCCGGCAGGCCGAGCAGGTGGCCGAACTCGTGTGTGGAGATGCGCGGCTGGTAGTAGCCCTGGTTGACCGCCTGCCGGCCCATGATCCAGTAGCCGTTGCCGAGTGACTGCGTGTAGGCACGGGGCCAGCCGTTGTCCGCGTAGACCCGGATGTTGGGCGTGCGGCCGCTGGGCACCGGCTCCAGGCGCACGTTGCTCACCCGGCTGTTCCAGTTGGTCGCGCCCTGCCGGGCCACCTGCTGGAACTCCTGCGCCTGGCTGACGTCGTAGTAGAGCACCCGGACCGCGGCCTGGGCCACGCCGACGGACGCCAGTTGCACGCCGACCAGCGCGGCCGCGACGAGGGCGAGGGTGGAGAGTCTGCGGCGTAGGGACATCGGGGTGCCTCCTCGTGGGAGTCGAAGGGAGGCCAGCCTATCGAGAATCATCGATCAGTTGGAGATCCCGGCGGGCACCTACCGCGGCGGGATGGTATGGCAGGCACTACCCCGGGTTGGGGTACCTGCGGCAGTGACCCGGCACCCGCCCGACCGGGACAGTGATAAGCGAAGGATTCGCGGCTATGGGGGAGCGACGACGATGGGCGGACGATCCACAGTGGGCATCCGGGCGGCCGGCCTGCTGCTGCTGGCCCTGCTCGGGATGACCGCCGGCGGTGTGCTCGGGAAGATGCCCGTGATGGCGGACTGGTCGCCGGTGCCGGTGGCGCCGGTCATGGAGTGGGCGGTCGACGCGAGCTGGTGAGGCGGGCCGCCGGGTGCGTGACATTTCGGTCATAAGCCGCGTTATTGAATGCGGGCCGGTGTCCGGACCCATCACCCATGGAGGCCTTGTTGAAGAGATACCTGGTCGCCCTGCGGCGGCGCTGCCCGCTGCTGTTCGTGCTGGTCGCGCTCGCGGCGCTGACGCTGCCCGCCGGTGCCGCCGTCGCCCGCCC
Source organism: Asanoa siamensis (assembly GCF_016862555.1). Lineage (GTDB taxonomy): Bacteria > Actinomycetota > Actinomycetes > Mycobacteriales > Micromonosporaceae > Asanoa > Asanoa siamensis. Next base: position 26,688 of record NZ_BONE01000002.1, read on the forward strand.
CGTGCCGGCGGAGGACGCCTACCAGCTTCGGCCGACGATCGTCCTGGTGCACGGCGCGTGGGCCGACGGCTCGTCCTGGAACGCCGTCACCACCCGCCTGCAGGCGGCCGGCTACACGGTGCGGGTGCCCCCGAACCCGTTGCGCAGCCTGGCCGGCGACGCTGAGACCACCGCGGACTTCCTCGCCACGATCGCCGGCCCGATCGTCCTGGTCGGACACTCGTACGGCGGCGCCGTCATCAGCAACGTGCGCAACGACAACGTGCGCGGCCTGGTCTATGTGGACGCTTTCGTGCCGGACGAGGGCGAGAAGGTCGCACCGCTGGTCGGCGACGACTCGATCCTGGCCGGCGACCCGGCCGGGGTCTTCGACTTCGTGCCGTACCCGGGTGCACCGAAGGGCGACGCCGACCTCTACCTGAAGGAGTCGGTCTTCCTCACCGGCTTCGCCGAGGGGGTGCCGTTCGAGCAGGCGCGGGCGCTCTGGGCGACGCAGCGGCCGCTCGCGGCGAGCGCGAGCAACCAGGAGTCCGGTCCGGCGGCCACCTGGAAGAGCATCCGGTCCTGGTACGTGCTGGGCACCGCGGACAAGGTGATCCCGGCCGACCGGCAGCGCGCGATGGCGGAGCGGGCGGGCTCGGCGGTCACCGAGGTCGACGCCGGCCACCTGTCGCTGATCACGCACCCCGACGAGGTGGCCGCGGTCATCGCCGAGGCGGTCAAGAAGAGCTGACACGGGTGCGGCCGCCGGCCCTCGTCGGGTCGGCGGCCGCGGTGTCAGCGGGCGGCCGCGCCCTCGCGCGCCTCCTGCAGGCCGCGGGCGGCCAGGCGGTCGGCGCGCTCGTTCTCCGGGTGGCCGGAGTGGCCCTTGACCCAGTGCCAGCTCACCTCGTGCGGCGCGAGCGCCGCCTCCAGTCGCTGCCACAGGTCGACGTTCTTGACCGGGGTCTTCGCCGCGGTCTGCCAGCCGTTGGCCTTCCAGCGGGGCAGCCACTTCGTGATGCCGTCCCGCACGTACACGCTGTCGGTGTGCAGCCGGACCGTCACCGGGCGGGTCAGGCTCTCCAGCGCGCTGATCGGCGCCATGAGCTCCATCCGGTTGTTGGTCGTCGCGGTCGCCTCGCCGCCGCAGATCTCCTTCTCGACCGTGCCGAAGCGCAGCACCGCGCCCCAACCGCCCGGTCCCGGGTTGCCGCTGCAGGCGCCGTCCGTCCAGATGTCCACGGTCATGCGGGCACCCTACGTGATGCCTTTCCGGTTGTACCATCTGGTACATGATGCTGACGACGAGCACCGACGCCCACGCCGATCTCGCTTCGGCCTGGGCGGTGTTGCGCGACGTGACCGACTGGCCACGCTGGACGCGGTCGATGACGTCGGTGGAACGGCTCGACGAGGGCCCGTTGCGGCTCGGCAGCCGGGCGCGGATCAAGCAGCCCGGCATGCCGCCGCTGGTCTGGGAGGTCACCACGTTCGTCGACGAGGCCGAGTTCTCGTGGACGAACCACTCGCCGGGGGTACGGACGGTCGGCCGCCACCTGATCGGCACCACCGCCGGGGGCGGCACCCGGATCACGCTCGAGCTGCACCAGACGGGCCCGCTCGCCGGGGTGCTCAACCTGCTGTCGGGCCGGCGCAACCGGCGCTACCTGGCGCTGGAGGTGGCCGGCCTGAAGGCCGCGAGCGAAGCGGCCGCCCGCCCGTGAGCGCCGCCCGCGACGCGCTGCTCGACCGGTGTTTCGAGGTGGTCCGCCGGCACGGGTTCAGCCAGTTGAGCCTGCGCGAGATCGCGGCCGAGGCGGGCACCAGCCACCGGATGCTGATCTACCACTTCGGCTCGCGGGACGGGTTGCTGGCCGAGGTGGTGGCCCGGATGGAGGCCGCGCAGCGGGCGCTCCTCGCGACGCTCGCGGCCGGCGAGTCCGATGTGTTCGCCGCCTCGCCGGCCTTCTGGGCGCAGCTCACGGGGCCGGACGTCCTGCCGGCGCAGCGGCTGTTCTTCGAGGTCTACGTGCAGGCGCTCTACGGTCGCGAGTGGACGGCCGCGTTCCGCGCGTCGGTGATCCGCGCGTGGGAGGAGCCGCTGGCGGAGCTGTTTCGGCGGGCGGGCGCCGACGCGGCGCGCGCCCGCGCGTACGCCCGGCTCGGCCTGGCGGTCACCCGCGGGCTGGGACTCGACCTGCTGATGAGCGGGGAGCGGGCCGAGGTGGACGCGGCGATGGAGCTGTTCGGCGAGTTGGCCCGCGCGGACCTGCGGGGCTGAGGGCGCCCTGGCCGGCGACTGTGGGCTGGCGGCGCGTGCGCCGCCCGCCGCCGGCGGCCGGGGCGGCCTAGGCGGAGGTCGGGCGTTGGGGCGCGATGGTGCAGGCGGCCACCGCCGTCGCGACCGTGAGGAGGTCCTCGGCGATCGCGGCCGTGACGGCGTTGACCTTGTCGGTGCCCGCCCACCGGCGCCACAGCGCGCCCGCATAGCTGCCCGCGACCGCGCCCGCCGCCCCGCACAGCGCGCCCAGCCCCGGGTGCGAGCGGGCCCGCAACGCCAGGGCGGCACCGCCCGCCGCGCCGGCGACGAGCCGACCGGCGAGGTTCGGTGGGGACAGCCGGCTCGGGGTGCTCGGCAGCTTGTCGATCACCAGTTCCACCGCCGCGCCCGCGCTGAGCAGGGCCCGGCCGGGGGTGCTGGCCGCACGGTCGAGCACCGCGGCGGGTGTGCCCGGGCGGGTCGTCAGCGCGACCGCCGCCAGACCCGTCGCGCTCCGCCCGCCCGAGGCGACGCCGACGAGGAAAGCACCGGTCAGGGCGGCTGCGGACTCCATGCCGGAAACGCTACCGCCCGGCCGGGCCGCCGGCAGCCGGTTGCTCCAGCAGCCGGGATCGCACGGCCTCGAGGTGGGCCGCGTCGACGTCGCACTCGGCCAGGTAGGTCGAGACGTCCCCGTACGCGTCGTGCAGGTAGGTCAGTGTGTTGACCATGTAGGCCCGGTCGACGCCGGTGGTCAGCGCGTAGTCGTCGGCGATCTGGTCGTCGGGCACGCCCGCGACCAGCAGGAGGAGGGCGACCAGCACGCCGGTGCGGTCCTTGCCCTCCAGGCAGTGCACCAGCACCCCGCCGGGCGGGGCGTCCGCGACCGCCCGGAAGGCCGCGCCGATCTGGGGGCGGTTGTATTCGAGCATCGCGACGTAGCTGTCGGGCAGGATCTCGTAGTCGTCGTCGCCCAACAGCGGCCGGTGCGCGTAGATCGGGTCACCCTCGAACGGGCTCGGCCGCTGGACGCACTCAGCCGTCCAGCGCAGGTCGACGATCCGGCGCAGGCCACCGGCCCGGATGGCGGCGATCGCCGGCGCGGTCAGCCGGTGCGGGCTGTCGGAGCGGAGCAGCGCCTCGGACCGGACCCGCCGCCCGCCGGCCGTGGTGAGGCCGCCGAGGTCGCGCACGTTGGTGCAGTCGGGCCAGTCGAGAATCATGAGCGCCGTTCCCTCCCGTGGGCGGATCCACATGGTGCCCCACGGGAGGGAACGCCCGCGACCCGGTTACGTGCGGCGCGCCGCGACCAGCCGGCGCCGGCCGACGAGGAGCGACCCGACCAGGACGACGGCGGCCACGCCGGCCAGCCACGGCGTGACGCCCGTCGAGGAGCGACTGGCGACCGGCTGCGCCTCCACGATTTGTTCTGCCACCGGGGCGTCGGCCGGGGGTGCCACGACCGCCGCGAACGGATCGCGCCGCTCGTCGACGGGCAGCAGCGGCGGCTTGACCGCGCCGGGCCAGTACTCGGCCAGGTGCTCCTTCGTCAGCGCGACCACGGTGGGCAACTGCTCGAGCCCGCGATTCGCGCTGATCGTGCCGACCTCGTACGCCGGGAACCAGCCCTGGATGCCGGTGACGGTGAACGGCCCGTCATGCGGCAGCACGACGGACACCGCGTAGTGCGCCGGCTCCGCGAGCGGCACGGCCGCGAACTTCGTCTCCTTGCCCGACCTGTCGGTCAGCCGCAGGGCGACCTCGTCGAGCTTGCCCTGGTGCGGATGGAACCCGTGCTGCAGGACCCACATCCCGACGGTGTAGGTCTGGCCGGCCGTCAGCTTGGCCGGCATGGGCTCCAGCACGGTCGCCGCCCAGCCCCCGGCCTGGGCCGGGCCCGGCGCGGCGAGCGCGCCGACGGTCACCGCGAGCAGGGCCGCCGCCAGTATGTGCCGCACTGTCTTCGACATGTTCGCCACCTCCGCTGGTGACGAGCCGCCCGGGCACCGGCCGGTTCCACCCCACCCGCCGAGTGGACTGCGTCGTCGACGTCGCCAACATCACCACGATGTCCAAGGCCGCGGCGCCGTCGCGCTCGTACCCCAGATGATCACCCAGCCGGTCGCGGCCGCGGAGGTCGGTGCGGCGCTCGCCGAGGTGGTCGACGGCGGCCCGCGCGGCCGGGTGCCCGACGTCGGCGGCCCGCGCGTGGAACGCCTGCCGGACCTGACCCGCCGGCTGCTCCGGCACCGCGGCCGGCGCCGCACCTCGGTCCCGGTCCGGCTGCCGGACCGGACGGGGCGGGCGATGAACGGCCCGGACCAGCTACCGGGCCCGGACGCGGTCCTGCGCGGACCGACCTTCGCCGAGTGGCTGAGCCTCCTCGCGTGACCGGGTGCGGCTCGTCCGCGCCCGGTCAGCCCTGATCAGCCGGACAGAGCCTGGTCGACCACCAGCAGCGTCTTGCCCCGCGTGGCGCGCGCCTCGATCGCCGCGTGGGCGTCGGCGGCGCGCTCCAGCGGGAAGCGCTGGCCGATCACCGGCCGCAGCCCGCCCGCGGCCGCGAGCCGCAGCGCCTCACCCGTCAGCGCCCGCAACTCCGCCGGCGTGCCGGTCGCGCCGCGCAGCAGCGTCACCCCGCGCGCCGCGGCCTCCGCGTCGGTCACGTCGGACCACGCGCCGCTCGACAACCCGTAGCTGAGCATCCGCCCACCCCGGTCGAGCAGCCCGAACGCCGCCCGTGCCACCGCGCCGCCGACCCCGTCGAAGACCACGTCGACGGGCCCGAGGCCGTCCGCCCACCCGGGCGCGGTGTAGTCGACCGCCCGGTCGGCACCCAGGTCGGCGACCAGCCCCAGCTTGCCGCCGCCGGCCGCGCCGAGCACGGTCGCGCCCGCCGCCTTCGCGAGCTGCACCAGCAGCGTGCCGACGCCGCCCGCGGCCGCTTCGACCAGCACCCGCTCGCCGGGCCTGGGCGCGGCCGCGCGGAGCAGCAGCAGCGCGGTCCGGCCGTCGGCGAGCAGCGCCACCGCGGTGTCCAGGGCGAGATCGGCGGGCACGGGTACGAGGCCCGCGGCGTCGACGGCGACCCGGGACGCGTACGCGCCGGAACCGCCGGTCGACGTCACCACCCGGGTGCCGACCAGCGCCGGGTCGACGCCGGGGCCGACCGCGCCGACCACGCCGCCGACACCGTTGCCGGGCACCATCGGGAGATCGCCCGTGTACGGCCCGAAGCCCGTCGCCCGGAACATCGTCTCGACGAACGTGATGTTGGCGTAGGCCACGTCCACCACGACCTGGCCCGGCCCGGGCAGCGGATCGGGCGCCGTGCCGGGCTCGAGCACCGACGGGTCGCCGTACCGCGTCAACCACACGACTCGCATACGCCGAAGGATCACACCTCAACCGAGGTTGAGGTCAACGTTCGGCGACACCGCCGAGGACCGGCTTGACGTCGACGATCGGCGTACCGTCGAGGGCTTCCAGGTTGTCGACCTTGACCCGGACGCCGTCGACCTCGAGCACGGTGACCCGGTGCAGGCCGATCGGGTTGGGCCGGTCCGGCGAGCGCGTGCTGAACACGCCCGTGCGGGGGCGGGTGGCGTCGCCGCGCGGGTGCACCGCGAGCACGTCCCGGGCCGCCCGGTCGAACCAGGTGAGCAGCAGGATCTCCTGGCCGGGCGCGAGGTCGGCGAGCGCGGCGGCGACCGCCGGGTCGAACTCCAGCCAGGCGTCGGGCCCGCCCTCGTCGCCCTGTTTCGGCGCGGCCGCGGCGTCGGTCAGCGGTGAGGAGACGACCCCGACCGGGGAGATCTCAATCATCCGCCGATCGTAGCGATTCGAGGCGCCGGGCCAGGTAGTCCCGCTCGGGTTCGTTGCCGACGAGCGCGAGCGCCGACTCGTACGCGTCGGCCGCCTCGCCGGTGCGGCCCAGCCGGCGCAGCAGGTCGGCGCGGGCCGCGGGCAGCAGGTGGTAGCCGGCGAGATGCCGGTCGGCGGCGAGCGCGTCGAGCAGCGCGAGCCCGGCCTCGGGACCATCCACCATGGCCACCGCGACCGCCCGGTTGAGCTCGACCAGCGGCGAGGGCGCCACCGCGCGGAGCACGTCGTAGAGCGCGACGACCTGGGGCCAGTCGGTGGTGGAGACGGACGCGGCGTCGTCGTGGACGGCGGCGATGGCGGCCTGCAGCGCGTACGGGCCGGGCGGCCCGCCGGTCAGCGCGTCGACCACCAGCCGCCGACCCTCGGTGATCTTGTCGAGCGTCCACAGCGAACGGTCCTGGTCGTCGAGCAGCACCAGGCGGCCGGCGGGGTCGACCCGGGCCGGCCGGCGGGCGTCGACCAGCAGCATCAGCGCGAGCAGGCCGGCCACCTCCCGCTCGCCGGGCAGCAGCCGGTGCAGGATCCGGGCCAGCCGCACCGCCTCGTCGACCAGGTCGCCGCGGACGAGGGTCGGGCCGCCGGTCGCCGCGTACCCCTCGGTGAAGATCAGGTAGATCACCCGCAGCACCGCCGGGAGCCGGTCGGGTAACTCGGCCGCCGCCGGCACCCGGAACGGGATCCGCGCGTCGCGGATCTTGCGTTTGGCCCGGACCACGCGCTGCGCCATCGTCGCGGGCGGCACGAGGAACGCCCGCGCGGCCTCGGGCGTGGTCAGGCCGGCCAGGCAGGTCAGGGTGAGCGCGAGTTGGGCGTCGAGGCCGAGCGCCGGGTGGCAGCAGGTGAAGAACAGCCGCAGCCGTTCGTCGGGCGCGTCGTCGCTCCACACCGGATCGACCGGCGGGGCGTTGTCGCGACGGTCGGCCTCGACCTGGAGCAGGGCCAGCTTCGCGGCGAAGACCTTGTCGCGCCGCAGCTTGTCGACGGCGCGGTGCCGGGCGACCGTGAGCAGCCACGCGCCCGGGCGGTCGGGCACGCCGTCCGTGGGCCAGCGCGCCACGGCGGTCGCGACCGCGTCGGCCGCGACCTCCTCTGCCAGGTCGAGATCGCCCAGGGTACGGACGAGCGCCGCGAGCAGCCGGCCCCACTCCTCGCGGAAGACGGCTTCGACGCTGTCCGTACCCATGGGCATGGTGCTCAGTCGCCGAACTCCATGATGGGGCGGACCTCGATGGAGCCGCGGGTCGCGCCGGGGCAGCGCTCGGCCCACTCGATCGCGGCGTCCAGGTCGGGCACGTCGATCAGGTAGTAGCCGCCGAGCACCTCGCGGGTCTCGGCGAACGGGCCGTCGGTGACCATCCGCTGCCCGTCGCGCACCCGCACGGTCGTGGCGGTCGACGACTCCTGCAGCGCGTCGCTCCCCTGGACGACGCCCGCCTTCTGGATCGCGTCGGAGTAGGCCCAGTACTCGTTCATCACCTTCTCGTCCTCGGCCGGGTCGGGCGTGCCGCGGTTTTCCTCGCTGTAGATCAGCAACAGGTAGCGCATGGGTTTCTCCCTATGGCATGCGGTGGTCGGTGACCACCTCTCATCCTGATGACGAGCGGGTCGGCCGCAATCGACATCGCGGGCCGAAATTTCTAGACCGGTATCGCGAGAGTGACGGTCAGGCCGTCTTCCACCTCGCCGGTGACGGTGCCCAACTGCAGGGAGTAACCGTCGCTGAACACCATGTCGGATTCGAGCGTGGTGTCGCGCATGTTGCGCACGCTCTGCTCGTAGCCGGCGGTGGCGTAGACCTTGGTGCTCGGGTCGGCCGGCAGGGCGATTTGGCTGGTGCGCAGCTTGTCACTGGCCGTGGTCGCCTTGTCGAGCGTGGCGTAGACCTCGAAGTGGATGTGCGGCCAGCGGCCGTCGTACGCGGCGGGGTAAATGCTGGTGAAGGTCAGCTTGCCGGCCGCGTCGGCGACCTGGACGCCGCGGAGGTAGTTCTCCTGCTCGACGCCCTGCGAATACAGCGAGTAACGGCCCTGCTGGTCGCAGTGCCAGAGGTAGACGGCGGCGCCAGCTAGCGGCCGGCCGTCGCCGTTGGCGACGTCGAGCACCGTGAGGGCGATCGTCAGCGGCACACCCGTCGCGACGGCCGATCCAGTGCCGAAGCTGCGGGTGAGGTCGCTGCGCACGATGCCGCTCTCGGTGAGGACGTTGACGCCGTTGGAACCGTCACCGGGGTACGGCCCGGCGGTCTCCTCGGGGATCTCACCGTCGGCGGCGGTGCTCCGCGCGGCCGGGGGCGGGCCGCTGCGGGGTCCCGTCGTCGTTTCACCGGCCGGTGCCGAGCAGCCCGCGACGGTGGCCGCGCCCACGCCGCCGAGCAGGCCGAGCAGTCGCCGCCGGCTGAGCAGCGTGGGCAGGTCGAGCGAGAGTCCCTGGTCGTGCTGGTGCATCGGCGGCCTCCTTGGTGTGGTGGCCCCTAGAGTTCGTCGGATTACTGCGGCGCCGCTTTCGGCGGGCTGTGGGGTGGCTGTGGGTCCAACTCCTGGAAGAGGGTGACGTGCAGGTCGCCGGGGGCGTCGAGCCGGGAGTTCAGCGACCGCCACGGCGTCTCCGTCGGCGGTGCCACCTCGGCTGCGCCCGCGTCGACGAGCGCGGCCGTGCCCGCGGCGGTGTCGTCGACCTCGAACGCGATCCGGAATCTTGGCGCCACGGGCCGCCCGACCTCGACCTCGTCGATGTAGCGGTGATGCGCCGGGTTGGCCAGTTCCAGCGTGGCCCGGCCGGCCTCGAGGATCATCACCCGCTCGTCACCGCCACCACTGAACGCCGCCTCCTCGGTGAGCCCGAGCGCGTCCCGGAAGAACGCCACGGCCGCGTCGTAGTCCTCGACCTCGACCACCAGTCGCATCTGATTGACCCGCATGGCGGTTAACCTAGCCGCGGCTCGACCTCGTGCGTAGCTCGCGGAGGTGCTTGGCCATCGTGCTGATGTCCTTGTCGGCGTAGCCGTCGTCGAGCGCGGCGGCCACCGCGGCCTTGTTGGCCAGGGCCTGCGGCATCGGGACGCCCACGCGCTCGGCCAGCGCCAGCACCAGGTCGGCGTCCTTCGCGACGAGGTCGAGCGAGAACGCGACGGGCGTGTCGTCGGGGTGCTCGAAGACGGCCCGCTTGTACTTCAGGAACGGTGCGCCCGTCGCACCCGCCTCGAACACGTCGTACGCCAGGGCGGGGTTGATGCCGGCCGCCTGTGCCAGCACGTACGCCTCCGAAAGGCCCTGGTTGATCGCGATGAGCAGGGTGTTGATCGCGACCTTCATCGTGGCGCCGGTCCCGGTCGGTCCGATGTGGAAGACCTTGCTGCCCAGCTTGTCGAGGATCGGCCTGGCCTGCTCGATGTCGTCGGCGTCGCCCGCGGCCAACACGGTCAGCGTGCCGGCTTCGACGGCGGAGACGCTGCCGGAGACGGGGGAGTCGACGTGTACGCCGCCGGCGCCGCGCACCATCTCGGCGAGCCGCAGCGTGGTGTGCGGGTCGATGGTGCTGGTGTCGACGACGATGGTGCCGCGCCGGAGCCCGGCCACGATCCCGTCGCGCCCCTCGTGCGCGCCCAGGTCCGCGGCGTCGTTGGAGAGCGAGACGAGCACGACGTCGGAGGTCCCGGTGGCCTCCCGCGGCGTCCCGGCGACGGTCGCGCCGGTCCGCGCGGCCACGTCCTCGGCGGTCTCCCGGGTGCGGTTCCACACGGTCACCGGATAGCCGAACGTGCGCAACCGCCCCACCATCGCGCCGCCCATGTGCCCGCTGCCGATCACCGCCACCCGCGTCGTGTCCGTCATCCCCCCATCCTCCCACCGCGCGTGGCCAGGTGTTTCTCGTTCGCGTCGGGCTCAGCGCGGGGGTGGGCCGACCGCGACCGCTTCCGGCGGCTGGTTGCTCTCCGTGTCGACCAGGCGGGTGGCGATGCGGCTGAGGGCTGCGTCCAGGTCGGCCCGGGTCGGGCGCTGGCCGTCGCGTTCCGGCAGTTTGGTCAGCAGCCAGGCCTTCCAGGCCTCGGCGAGCCGGCCGTAGTACTCCTCGCCCCGGCCGGTCAGGCTCAGGCACTCGTTGTCGTCGATGGCCACCAGCCCGCGGAAGGCGGCCTGGGCGAACGCCGGGCGCAGCACCGGGCCCGGGAGGCGGTAGGCGCGGCCGATGCCGTCGAGGTCGATGGGGCCCGCGTACCGGGTGCGCAGGTGGATCTGGGCCAGGCACCAGGCGTCGGCGGCGCCCAGGCCGGTGCCCGAGGCGGCCAGCACCGCCGGCGCCGCGGTCGGGCCCTCGCTGCGGAACACCCGGGAGATCGCCCGCTCGAGCTCGCCGTCGGAGCTCTGCGCGTCCGGCATGCCGAAGCCCTCGCCCAGGTCGGGTGCGGCTTTGCGGGCCATGTCGCGCAGCGGCACCTCCTTGAGGAACCAGGCGAGCGCGAAGGCGATCAGCGGCACCGGGACGGCGTAGAGGAAAAGGCTGTGCACCGACTGCGCGTACGCCTCGATGATCGGTCCGGACTGGTTCGGTGGCAGGTTGTGCACCGCGCTCGGCACGCCGAGCACATTGGGTGGGATCACCCCGGTCTGGCGGAGTGCGTCGGTCAGATGGTGGTTGAGCTGGTTGGCGAAGATCGTGCCGAACACGGCCGCGCCGAACGAGCTGCCCAGGGTGCGCAGGAAGGTGACGCCGGAGGTGGCGACGCCGAGGTCGCGGTACGCCACCGTGTTCTGGACGATGATGATCAGGATCTGCATCGACAGGCCGATGCCCACGCCGAAGACGAACATGTAGACGGACGTGAGCAGCACCGACGTGCCGGTGCCGGCCCGCGAGAGCAGGAACAGGCCGAGGGCCATGACCAGGCCGCCGGCGATCGGGAAGGCCTTGTAGCGGCCGGTGCGGCTGACGGTGGTGCCGGCCAGGACCGCGGTCACGAGCAGCCCGATCACGAGGGGCAGCGTGCGTACGCCCGAGACCGTCGCGGACACACCCTGGACCCATTGCAGGTACGTGGGCAGGAAGGTGAGCGCGCCGATCAAGGTGAAGCCGACGACGAAGCTGAGCGCGGACGAGACGACGAAGACGCGCGACTGGAACAGCCGGATCGGCAGCACGGGCTCCTGTGCCCGGCGCTCGTTGAAGCCGAACGCCACGAGCAGGACGACCGACACGGCGAACAGCCCGATGATGACGGGGGAGTTCCAGGGGTACTCGGTGCCGCCCCAACTCGTCGCCAGCGTGAGGCCCGCGGCGCCGGTGCCGATGAGCACGATGCCGGCGTAGTCGATGATCGGCCGGCGGTTGCTGGTGATCGCCGGGATGGTCCGGGCGGCGACCAGGATGACCAGCACCGCGAGCGGCACGTTGATGTAGAACACCCAGCGCCAGCCGAGGCCGCTGTCGGTGAACAGGCCGCCGATCAGCGGGCCGACGACGGTGGCCAGGCCGAACACGGCGCCGAGCCCGCCCTGGTAGCGGCCACGGTCGCGGAGCGGGATCACGTCACCGATCAGGGCGGTCGCGGTGACGAGCAGGCCGCCGGCGCCGATGCCCTGGACGGCGCGCGAGGTGACGAGCCAGATCAGGCTCTGCGCGGCACCGCAGAGCAGCGAGCCGAGGATGAAGACCAGGGCGCTGACCTGGAAGATCCGCTTGCGCCCGAACTGGTCACCGAACTTCCCGGCCAGCGCCGCGGCGACGGTCTGCGTGAGCAGATAGGCGGTCACGACCCAGGACAGATGATCGGCGCCACCGAGCTCACCGACGATCGTGGGCAGGGCGGTCGCGACCACGGTCTGATCCATGGCGGCAAGCAACAACCCGAGCGCGACGGTGCCGTAGATGACGTTGATCTGGCGCCGTGACAACTCGGGCCGGCGCACGTCGTCGCCCGGGCTTTCTGCAGCCGCCGTGATCGCCACGCGCACCCCCGTACGCCCGTTGGGCCTTCAGCCTATGGGCGGAATGAGCACGTTGAGGCAGGTTACGCAACCTTCGAGTTTCTCGTACTCGCTGATGTCCACGACGACCGGCGCGAACCCGAGCCGATGGATGAGGTCGGCGGTCCGCGGGGCGGAGGCGGCGATCAACACCCGCTCGTCCCCGAGCGGCACGACGTGGCAGCCGGCTTCCTCCTCGACGGGAAGGAGCGGGGGCAGGGCGCGGATGTCGACGAGGCCGGGCAGGGCGACGAGGGTGCCGTCGGGCAGGGCGGTGACGGCGGACTTGAGGTGCAGGACACCGTGGAGGGTGACGGGGGTGGTGGTCCGGCCACGGGTGGCGAGGTGGTCGCGGAGTTGGGCGAAGCCGGCCTCGTTGGTTCTCCCGCCGACGCCGACGTAGACGTGGTCGCCAACCTGGAGCACGTCACCCCCGTCGAGGGTGCCGGGCGCTTGGATCTCGACGACGTCGAGCAGCAGGGCTTCGGCGGCGGCCCGCGCGCCTTGGACCTCCGGCCGCCGTTCGGGCGCGCCGGGCCGGGTGACCACGGCGAGCCCACCACAGACGACGAGCGTGTCCTCGACGAACACGCTGTCGGGGCAGTCATCGGCGGGCGCGACGTCGACGACGGACCAGCCCGCGTCGGCGAGCGCGGCGCGGTAGGCGTCACGCTGCCGCCGGGCCAGCCCGACGTCGATGGGCGAGCGTTCGATGTGCGTGACGATCCCGTCGGCAAGCCGTGGACTGGGCGCCCGAACGAGCGCGGTACCGGTGATCATGCGCCCGATTCTTGGCTGCCGCGGCCAGCGACGCAACGCCACCGCCGCCTCACGGGCGTTAGCGGCGCAGGGAGGTGGTGATGGTCATCAGGTCGGACTGGGTGATGGGCTCGCCCTTGCCGCCGCGGGCCTCCTGCATCGCCTTGGCCAGTTGGGCGCGGCGGAGCACCTCGCCGATATCCGCGCCGCTGAAGCCGTGGCTGGCCGCGGCCAGGGCGGCCGGGTCGACGTCCTTGGCGAACATGGTGAAACCCGCGTACTCGTGGCGTTCCGCCAGGTCCCGGATCTTCATCTTGAAGATCTCGGCGCGGCCGGTCTCGTCGGGTAGCGGGATCGACAGCTTGATGTCGAAGCGGCCCGAGCGGATCAGGGAGTCGTCGACCCGGTGTGGGAAGTTGGTCGTCGCCACCACGATCACGTTCTCGTTCTCTTCGATCAGGGTGTTCATCTCCTGCTTGAAGATGCCGGCCACGGCGTTGACGGCCTGGCTCGCCGCGTCGCCGCCCGCGCCGGCGTAGCTGATGATGCTGTCGAACTCGTCGAAGAGCATCACCGTCGGGTGCCGGTAGCGGCGGGCCTCCTGGAAGATCGTCTTGATGTTGCGCTCGGAGCCGCCGAGCCACTTGTCGAGGATCTCGGGCGTACGGATCTCGCGGAACGTCGCCCCGATCTCGTTGGCCAGCGCCCTGGCGAGCATGGTCTTGCCGGTGCCGGGCGGGCCGTAGAGCAGGATGCCCTGCGGCCGCCGCGCGCCCCAGCGGGCCATGATGTCGGGGTGCCGGAAGCTGACGGCGATCTCGCGGAACTGGCCGACGATCGCGGTCAGGCCGCCGACGTGGTCGAGGGTGACGTTCTCGGTGCGGGTCGGCCCCGGCGAGGCGGCCGACGGCTGCGCCGCGTCCGGCGGCGGCTGGCTCTCGCGGCGGCCGATCACGTAGGTGCGCCCGCGCAGCGGCGCTTCACCGCCCACGAACTCGCCGACGACGCGCAACACCAGCAGCGTCATCTCGCGGAGCAGGTCGGTGGTCATCTCGGTGCTGGGGACGGCGGCCCGGATCGAGACGGTACGCGGCCCGCCGCGCAGCGGCCCGTCGGACGAGAACGGGTTGGAGTTGCCGGACGCCGGTGGCCCCGCATAGGTGATCGTCGCCTTGAGCCCGGCCGCGTTCGCGGCGGCCAACGGGTCGACCTTCTCGCCGTAGTCGTCCGGCGGCCAGATCGTGCGCACCAACCGGCTCGGCACGGTCGCGATCACCTCGGCGCCTTGCGCGATCTTGCTCGCCACCGGCCCGTCATTGCCGAACCGCTTGGCGAGCATCGCCCCGAGCGGCGCCGCGGCCCCGAGCATGGCGGCGTCGAACATCGTGCGGGCGGTCGGCCCACCCTTGACGCTCACGTCGGCCGACATCTGATGGGTCAGCGCGCCGTCGACGGTGGCGGTGTCCAGCCAGTAGCGGACGTCCTGCACAGGCGGCGGAAAATAACCACCACCCAACAACCGCACCCGATCTTCCCGCGCCGCCACAATGATCGCTGGACCATCGTTGATCACCAAGCGCGCACCGAGCACCTCAACGGTCTCGGTGCCGCGCCGCGGCCCGTTAGAGGCTCCGTCCGACATTGATCCACCCCCGTCAGAAACCGGGTCGACCCGCAAGCTAAGACTGACACGCCCCGCCCACCCCGGCCACCGATCGCGCCCGAACACCCACCCCACCGCCCGGCACGCCCTGTTCGCTCCCCGAGACGCCGCTAAGCACCGCTATCGTCATGTTCGTCCGCTTTCCGTGGGGCACATGCCCGCCCGGGGCCCGGCGGGTGCGACGCCGCGCGTCCGCAGGAGCTGGCGGGTGCCAGGCCGCGCGTTCGCACGGAAAACGCCGTGTGAGAGCCCTTCGCGGGCCTCAGGACACGCAGAACTCGTTGCCCTCCGGATCCTGCATCGTCACCGCGAAGTAATCGTTCCCCGGGTCGTCAAGAACCCGGAAGACGCTAGCCCCGGCCGCGCATAGTCGGGCGACCTCCGCCTCCACCGCCGCCCGCCGTTCGGCCAGCGGCCGCGAACGCCCGCCGCTCACATCCAGGTCGAGATGCAGGCGGTTCTTGACGGTCTTCCCCTCCGGAACCTGCTGGAACCAGAACCTCGGCCCCACACCCGCCGGGTCGACCAGCCGATCCGGTAGATCAGGCGCGCCGGCCAGCTCGGCTTCGGGCACGCCGACGCTGCGATACCACGCGTGCCACGACGCGAAGCCCGACGGCGGCGGCGCCAGGTCGTAGCCCAGCGCCGTCGCCCAGAAGGCCGCCTGCGAGGTCGGGGACGCGCAGTCGATCGTGATCTGAAAGCTCGTCGTCATGCGGCCATCTTCGACCACACGTACGACAAGAAATCAGTGCGCGGCCACCCGGTCGCCGCGGCGGGACGCGACGTGCTCGACCAACGCGATCAGCAGGTCCTTGCCCGACTGCCGGTCCCGCGCGTCGCACAGCAACACGGGCACGTCCGGATCGAGGTCGAGGGCGTTGCGGACCGAGTCCGGGCTGTGCTTCTGGATCCCGTCGAAGCAGTTCACGCCCACCACGAACGGCGTGTTCCGCGTCTCGAAGTAGTCGACCGACGGAAAACAGTCGGCCAGCCGCCGGGTGTCGGCCAGCACGACCGCGCCCAGGGCGCCGAAGGCCAACTCGTCCCAGAGGAACCAGAAACGGTCCTGGCCGGGCGTACCGAAGAGGTAGACCTGCAGGTCCTCGTTGATCGTGATCCGGCCGAAGTCCATCGCGACCGTGGTCGTGGTCTTGCCCTCGACACCGGATACGTCGTCGGTGGCCTCGCTCGCCGAGCTGAGCACCTCCTCGGTCTGCAGCGGACGGATCTCGCTGACCGCGCCGACCAAGGTGGTCTTACCCACGCCGAAACCGCCCGCGATCAGGATCTTCAGGGCGATCGGGATGTGTTGCCCCTCCCCGGGTCGGTCAGAGTGCACGGAGTCCATTGACCACCGCCTGGAGGATGTCGTTATCGGGCAGGGAGGCCGCGGGCTGCGGCTCGTAAGAAGCCACGAGCCCGGCGGAGAGCAGATCACCAAGGAGTACGCGTACGACGCCGAGCGCCAGATCGACCCGGGCCGACAACTCGGCGACCGCCACCGGACGCTGCGCGACCTCGATGATCGCGCGGTGTTCGGGTTGCAGCGGCGCGAGGTCGACCCGGTCGAGCGGGGCCGCCACGACGAATGCCACGAGGTCGAAGCCGCTGGCCGGCTTCACCCGGCCGCCCGTCACGGTGTACGGGCGGACGACCGGGCCGGCGTCCATGTCCAGCCAGTCGGGCTGGCCGGAGCGGCGCGGGTCAGCCACCATCGGCGCTCCCCGGCGGTGCGGTCGGCGGGATCCGGGCCGGCGAGGTGAGGTTCTGGCCGACGCGGGTGACGAGCATGGCCATCTCGTACGCGGCCAGCCCGATGTCGGTCTCCGACGTCGCGAGCAGCGCGAGGCACGCGCCCTGGCCCGCCGCGGTCACGAACAGGTATGCCTGCTCCATCTCGACCACCGTCTGCCGCACGGCACCGGCGTCGAAGTGGCGGGCCGCGCCCTTCGCGAGGCTCTGGAAGCCCGCCGCCATCGCGGCCAGGTGCTCGGCGTCGTCGCGTTCCAGCCCGTGGGTCGAACCCATCAGCAGCCCGTCGGCGGAGAGCACGATCGCCTGTTGCGCCCCGGGCACGCGGGCGACTAGGTCTTCGAGCAGCCAGTCGAGGTTGGACTGCGGCCTGGTCGTCTGCGTCACTTACGCGTCCTTTCCGGATGGATCTTCGACCTGCGACGCACCGTCGGGGGCTGGGTCCGCGGACCGGTCGCCCTTGTCGGGCGTCGGTCGCTCCTGCGAGGGTACGGGTGGCGTCGCGGACCCGATCCCCTCCATCCGGTCGGGAAGTTGACCCGACGCTCCGGTCCCTGACACCGGCACCCGCGGCTCGATGGACACCGTGTCCTTCTCGCCGTCACCGCCGGATTCCTCGGCACCGCCACCGCCCCCGGCGACCGTGCCGTCCCCCGTGCTCTTCCCCGCACCGGCACCGTTCCCGCCGGTGGCGTCATTAGCCGACCCCCGCCCCTTGCCGCCACCGACGGCGGAAAGGCCGGCGATCCCGGCACCGTTCCCGTCGCCGGCCCGACCATGGTCGCCGTTGCCCGCGGAACCGCCGGCGTGGCCGTGGTCGCCGCTGTCCGCTGCGCGGGTCGCGCCACCAGCGATGCCGCCGCTGGCGCGGCCGGAGTCGTCGTTGTCGGCCGAGCGGATTACGCCAAACCCGGAGCGTCCGGCGGTCGGGCCATCGGCGGTGCCGAAGCTGGCGCGGGCGAGGTCGTCCTTGCCGGTCGTGCCGAACCCGGTGGGTCCGGCGGTCGGGCCGTCGGCGCCGTCGGTAGCGCGGGACGCGCCCGTATCGTTCGTGCCTTCGCCGTTCGGGCCCGGAGTGGTCGGCGACGTGTAGCGGCGGATGCGCAGCGCCCGCGTCGCGTCACCGGGCGGCGCGTCGGTGGCCGGCGGCGGCGGCGTCCACATCGGCCTGCTCGGCGACTCCCCGCCGGACCCGGCGGACGGCCCGCCGGCACTCTCCGCGGACGGCCTGGCCGTGCTCTCCTGGCGACCGCGGTTGGTTCCTGCCTGCAAGGCCGACATCCGGGCCCGCACCTGCTCCGGGTCGATCGGCGCCGGCGGTGCCGACGACGGTGCCGCCGCACCACCCAGACCCGTCGGGAAGCCCCCCGACGGCTCGTCGGTCGGCCGCCGCAACTGCGGTGCCAGGTGGCGCTGCCGGTTGCGGCGCGGCAGGCCGTCCTCGCCGACGACCAGTTCGGTGGTCGCCTCCTCGGGCGGCCGCTGCCGGCGCCGCTGGACCGGCAGGCCGAGCACCGGCGTCGGCTGCGCGGCTACGTCGGCCGGCGACGCTGGCACGGGCGGCAAGGTGGGCGGCAGCGACGACGCCCGCGGCGGGGTCGAGCCGTTCGACGACGTCCGCGGCGCGGTCAGGCCGCCGGACAGCGCCGTCGGCCAGTTCGCGCCCGGGGACGACGCCCACGCCCCGTTGGCCGTGCCGTCAGAGGCCGGCTCCGGAGCGGCGGCGGGGGTGTCGGGCACCGACCACACTGGCGTGTCACCGGTGTGTTCCGCGGCCACCAGCACCGCGTCCTCGGTGCCCGAGGGCAGAGCGGCCGGGCCGCCGTCGGTCGAAGGCGTGCGGCCCGGCAGGGCCAGCGCGCCCGCACCCGCCCCGATCAGGGCGGTCGGCAGCAGGGCGACCGCGGTCACGCCGCCGTACGGCGACGGGCGGAGCTGCACGCGTACGCCGTGCCGGGCGCCGAGTTGGGCCACCACGAACAGGCCCAGGCGCGCGGAGTTCGTCGGGTCGAACTCCGGTGGCTCGGAGAGCCGCTGGTTGGCCTCCGCGATCGCCTCGGGCTCCATGCCGAGGCCGCGGTCCTCGATCTCCACCGCGTACCCGTTGGGCACCGTCTGTCCGGAGACCCGCACCTTCGTGTGCGGCGGCGAGAACGACGTGGCGTTCTCGATCAGCTCCGCGAGCAGGTGGATGACGTCGGCGACGGCGCGGCCGGCCACCGCCGCGGGCTCGATCGCCATGATGTTGACCCGCGGGTAGTCCTCGACCTCGGAGACCGCGCCACGGATCACGTCGATCATCGGGACCGGCACCCGCCAGCCACGACCCGGTGCGGCGCCCGCGAGCACGACCAGGTCCTCGGCGTGCCGGCGCATGCGGGTGGCCAGGTGGTCGACGCGGAACAGGTCGCCCAGCTCGTCCGGGTCGGTGGTGCGCCGCTCCATCTTGTCGAGCAGCGCGAGCTGGCGGTGCAGCAGCGTCTGGCTGCGCCGGGCGATGTTGAGGAAGACCTCCGACAGGCCGCGGCGCAGCACCGCCTCGTCGACCGCCGAGCGGACCGCCGTGCGTTGGACCGCGGCGAAGGCGTGACCGACCTGGCCCAGCTCGTCGGAGCCGAACTCGAGCGGTGGCGACTCGGCCTCGACGTCGATCTCCTGGCCGCGGCGCAACCGGCCGATCAGCGCGGGCAGCCGCTCGTCGGCCAGTTCCAGCGCGGCGGCGCGCAGCCCGATCAGCCGGCGGATCAGCTCACGACCCACGCGTACGGAGATGTAGAGCGCGATCGTCACCGCGACCAGGCCGAGGAAGCCGGCCAGCGCCAGCCGGATCAGGATGCCGGTCGCCACCGGGATGGTCCGGTCGGCCAGCCGGTCGGACGCCGCCAGCTCGAAGTCGCGCAGGTCGTGCTGCACCCGGTCGTACGCGGACGCCCACGCCGTCTCCGTCACCGGCGGCGCCGCGTTGCTGCGGCCCTTGGTCACCAGCGTGTCCAGCATGCCGTTGAGCTGCTTGAACGCGGCGCCTTCGGTCAACTGGGTGTACGCGTTGCGGTCGTCGTCGGGCAGTTCCGCCAGTGCCGAGTCGTAGAGGTAGCGCTGTGTGCCGACGATCTGCACGAACTGCGGGTGCTCGTCGGGGCCGAACCGGCCGCCCGCGTACACGCCGGAGAGCAGCGCGTCGGCCCGCGCCAGCACCTCGCGCGCCCGGCCCAGCGAGGTGATCGCCCGGGCCTCCCGGCCGAGCTCCTCGTCGGGGAGGGCGACCAGCACCGAGAACGCGCGGAACGCCGAGTCGATCACGCCGTTGTAGAGGCCGAGCGCGCCCGCCTTGTCCATGTCGCGGCGGTCGATGAAGTCGCGGCCCGAGGGCAGCACCGCGAACGCCTGGTCGAGCTGGGCGAGCCGGCTCTTCAACTCGTCGCTGGTGTCGGCGTCGGCGGACCGGCGGCGGAACTCGGCGATCGCGGCGTCGGTCTCGGCGCGCTCGGCGTTGAGCCGCTCGGGGCTCGTACGCTCGGCCAGGTAGACAAGGGACAGTCGCCGTTCCTGCTGCAGCGCCGCCACGACGTTCTCGCCGGGCCGGCCGATGTCGTCGAGCAGACCCTGCGCCGAGAGCAGGCTCAACGCCGGCCCGAGCGTCAACGTGGTCGCGAAGATCCACAGTGCCGTGAGAGCGGCGATCGGCACACCGACCAGAGAAATGATCTTCGAACGGATCGACCAGCTGCGCGAATTCATCAGTCCTCGCCCGAGGGTTGGCAGGATCGACGACACACGCCCTGTCGACTCCCGCCAGAAAAGCCGACACCGCCGGTGACGCGTGCGCCTTGGGCAGGATACGCAACAGGCGGCGGCCGCACTACAGCCGGACGTCAATGTCCCGGCCGCTGGTCGGCCGGCGCGAAAAGTTCTGCCCACAACCAGGGTTCGCGGTCGTTGCCATCTGGGAAATAAGCAGGGCGAAGGAGGAACGCCATGTCGCCCACCCAGATCGTCGTTCTCGTCATCGTCATCGTGGTGCTCGTCGCGGTCGGAGTCTTTGCCTGGACGGCGATGCGTCGCCGCGCCCTGCGCGACCGGTTCGGTCCGGAGTACGACCGGGCCGTCGAAACACAGGAGAGCCGGGCGGCAGCCGAGCGGGAGCTGCGCGATCGTGAGCGCCGCCACGCTGAGCTGACTCTCACACCCCTCACCCCCGAGTCGCGGGAGCGCTACGCCCAGGCCTGGGAAGAGCTGCAGGTCATGTTCGTCGACGACCCCGCCCGCGCCGTCGGTGCCGCCGACGCGCTCGTCACCCGGCTGGTCGCGGAGCGCGGCTACCCGACCGAGGACTACGACGACCAACTCGCCCACCTGTCCGTCGAGCACGCCCGCACGCTGGGCAACTACCGCGACGCACACGACATCCACCTCGCCAACGAACGCGGCGAGGCCAGCACCGAGCAACTGCGCCAGGCGGTCGTGCACTACCGCGCGCTGGTCGCGGACCTGCTCGGCGACGAGCCCGTGCGCACCCAGCAGCACACCGACGGCCCGGTCACCGACGCCCGCTAGCTTTCGAGGAGAACCGACATGACCTACCAGGACCAGCGCAGCGACGACCACCCCGAGGCGGTGCTCTCCGACCCGGTGCCGGTGCAGCGGACCGCCCCGGACGACGAGAACCTCGACCACGACGCGGACCGCGACGGCGTCGACGACCGCACCGAGGCCGACGCCGGCTACCACGACAACGCGGACCCGGAACGCGGCTACCACGACAGCGCCGAACCCGACAGTGCCGAGCCCGAGCGCGGCTTCCACGACAGTGCCGAGCCGGAGTCAGGCCAGCACGACAACGCGGTGCTGGTCGCCGGCCCCCACGACGAGGGCCACCACGAGGGCAACGCGCCGGGGGAGGGCTTCCACGAGAACGCCGACGAGCCCGTCGACGCGGATCGCGACGGTGTCGACGACCGTGTGACGGACACCGAGGTACGCGACGAGACAGACGTCTACCAGGAGGCCGAGGACGACCGCACCGGGTACGACGACCCGGTGGTCGCCTCGCCCGTCGACACCGACGCCGAGCGCACCGGCGTCGACGACGAAGACCTCGACCGCGCCCACGACGACCGCGCCCACGACCACGCCCCGACGTTCCCGGACTCCGCCCTGGCGCCGGCCGCGTTCGGTGCCGCCGCGGCCGGCGGCGTCGCCGGAGCCGCCGCGATGGCCGCCTCCCGGACCGACACCCGCACCGACGTCGACGCCGTCGACCGCCGGCTCGAGGACGACCGCCTGGCCGACGACGACCGCGACCGCTTCACCGACGTCACGGACCGCGTCGCCGACGAGCCGGCGGACGACGACGACGAGCGGCCCGCCCACGACGAGCCGGAAGCACAGGAGCAGACAGAGCAGACCCAGACCGAGCTCATGCCCGGCGAGGTCGAGGCCGCACCGGTCACGGCGCTCGTCGCGGTCGAGGCCGCGCAGGGCTTCCGGGACCGCTGGCGCGAGGTGCAACTCCGCTTCGTGGACGACCCGCGCGGCGCCACGGCCGAGGCGCAGGGCCTCGCCGAGGAGGTCGCCGACGCCCTGGTCGACGCGCTGAACGCCATGCGCTCCGACCTCGGCAACTGGGGAGCCACGGACGGCGCCGACACCGAGCACCTGCGGGTGGTCGTCCGCCGCTACCGCGACTTCCTGGACCGCATGCTGCAGAGCTGACCCCACGGGCAGGAGGCCCACGAACGGGAACGGTCCGTTGTCACCGCGGTGGCAACGGACCGTTTCTCAGCTTAGCGCCTCCGGGACCAGCCGCTCGCCGTTGACCTCGACCGACCCGGTGGTCAGGTCGAGCGCCGGCGCCGGCTGCGCCACCCCGTCGATCTGCAGGATGCCGACCTGTCGCCCCTCGACCACGATCCAACCGCCGCGGACCTGGGCGTTGCGCACCTGGGCGGTCGCCCGGTAGAGCCCCGACGGCTTGCGCACGGCGCCGATGTCGAACGTGAAGCTCTGCCGCCCCACCGTGACGGTGCCCTCGGCCCGCTTCTCGTCGAACGTCCCGGTGATCTTCCCGTTCTTGCCGGTCAGTGCCAGCTTCTCGTCGACCGCGGTGCCCTGGAACCACGCCTCGATCCGGTTGCCGTCACAGACGTACGCGACGGCCACGCCTTCCTTGACCGCGATCGCGATGCTGGCCGCGCCGCCGCGGGTCGAACCACCCCAGGTCACGGTGACCTTCTCCTGCGCCTGCGCGCGGGCGGGCGGCGGCGTCACCGCGCGGTCCGCCGGCGGCTGCGTGGTCGGCGCCGCCGCGGTCGGCGAGGCGGTCGGCGAGGCAGGCGGGGGCGCGGGAGCCGCGACCTCGGCGGCGGCCGCCACCGGCTCCACCACGGTCAGCGCGTTGTTGGCGGCGAACAGGCCGGCACCGGCCGCGAGGCCCACGACCAGCGTGACGACGGTGCCCAGGCGCTTCATGCTGCACTCCCCGCAAGCGACATTCCATACAGGAGACAGCCTCTCCCGTACGGCTGTCTACGGACAACTACGCAGGGCGGAATATGACAGTTCATCCAGCGTCGAAACTGAGTGAGTTTCGGAAATGGCGACCTGGGTAGTTCCGCCGCCGGATCGATCCGAGCCGTTCGGACCGGCGGACGGAAGGGGGCGCTGTGGACGGTGGGCTGCGGCTGGACCTCAACTGGTTGGACTACACGCTGCTGGCGCTCTACTTCGTCACCGTGCTCGGCGTCGGCTTCGCGGCCCGGCGGGCGATCAAGACCAGCGTCGACTTCTTCCTCTCCGGGCGCTCGTTGCCGGCCTGGGTGACGGGGCTGGCGTTCGTCTCCGCGAACCTCGGCGCCCTGGAAATCATCGGCATGGCCGCCAACGGCGCCCAGTACGGCATCATGACCACGCACTACTACTGGATCGGCGCCGTACCCGCGATGGTCTTCCTCGGCATCGTGATGATGCCGTTCTACTACGGCTCCAAGGTCCGTTCGGTGCCCGAGTACCTGCGCCGGCGGTTCAACACCAAGGCCCACCTGCTCAACGCGATCACGTTCGCGGTGGCGCAGATGCTGATCGCGGGCGTCAACCTGTACGCGCTGGCTCTCGTGCTCGACGCCCTGCTCGGCTGGCCGCTCTGGATCTCCATCATCGTGGGCGCCGCGATCGTGCTGACCTACATCAGCATCGGCGGCCTGACCTCGGCGATCTACAACGAGGTGCTGCAGTTCTTCGTCATCCTGGCCGGGCTCATCCCGATCACCGTGATCGGCCTGGTCAAGGTCGGCGGGATCAACGGCCTGTTCGACAAGGTACGGGACAGCGACCTCGGCGAGGCCGGCCTGCACGCGTGGGCCAACACAGGCTCGTCCGACAACCCCCTCGGCGCGCACTGGCTCGGCATCGTCTTCGGGCTCGGCTTCGTGCTCTCGTTCGGCTACTGGACCACGAACTTCGCCGAGGTGCAGCGGGCGTTGTCAGCGCGGAACATGAGCGCCGCCCGGCGTACGCCACTGATCGCCGCGTACCCGAAGCTGCTCATCCCGCTCCTGACCGTGATTCCCGGCATGATCGCCGTCGTCACGGTGCAGGGTCTCGGCGCCGACGAGGGCGATCTGGTCTACAACAACGCGATCCCGCTGCTGATGCGCGACCTGCTGCCCAACGGCGTCCTCGGCATCGCGGTCACGGGCCTGATGGCGTCGTTCATGGCCGGCATGGCGGCCAACGTCAGCGGGTTCAACACCGTCTTCACGTACGACATCTGGCAGACGTACGTGCGGAAGGAGCGCTCGGACGACTACTACATCCGGATCGGCCGCATCGCGACCATCGGCGGCATCGTGGTCGGCATCGGCACGGCCTTCATCGCCGCCGGGTTCAGCAACATCATGAACTACATCCAGGCGCTGTTCTCCGTGTTCAACGCCCCGCTGTTCGCCACCTTCATCGTCGGCATGTTCTGGAAGCGGATGACCGCGGCGGCCGGCTTCTGGTCGCTGCTGTCGGGCACGGTGGTCGCGCTGGCGACCTACCTCCTCTACCTGGGTGGCGCGCTGCCGTTCGACACCGACCTGGAGGAGAGCTTCTGGGGCGCCGGCCTCGCCTTCGTCACGGTGCTGGTGGTCGCGTTCGTGCTGAGCCGGTTCGGCCAGCCCAAGCCCGACAGCGAGCTTCGTGGCCTGGTCCGCGGACTCGGTGGCGTCGACCTCAAGGGTGACGTGATCGCCGGCGACGCGGCCTGGTACCGCTCGCCGCTGCTGCTGGGCGGCATCGCGCTGGCCCTGTCCCTGTTGTTCTACATCCCGGTCTGGTGAGGGCGATGAGTGACGAAGAACTGCTCAGCGACAGCGAGGAAGAGCGCAGGTCGGCCGCCGCGCGGATGTTCGACGTCCGCCGGGTGATCGGCGGGTTGTTCGTGGTGTACGGCGTGATCGTGAGCCTGGTCGGCGCGTTCGACGGTGCCGGCGCGCTCGACAAGGCCCAGGGCGTACGGATCAACCTCTGGGCCGGGTTGGCGATGCTGGCCGTGGGGGTGCTGTTCCTCGTGTGGCAGTGGATTTCTCCGGCGGAAGCGCCGGCTTCCGATGACTCGGCCGGCGACGCTGTCGAAAATGGGGAGGGCGACGCGTCGGTCCGGTGAAGGAGGAAGCCATGAAATACATGCTCATGCTCTTCGAACCCGAGACCGACTGGGAGTCCCGCCCCGAGGAACTGCAGGCGAGCCTGGCCGAGCACGACACGTTCTCGGCCTGGCTCAAGGAACGCGGCATCGCGGAGGTGGGCGGCGAGGCGCTGCGCGGGCCCAGCATGGCCACCACGCTGCGCAAGGTCGGCGACGAGATGGTGGTCACCGACGGGCCGTACGCCGAGTTGAAGGAGAGTCTCGGCGGCTACTACATCATCGACGCGAAGGACCTCGACGAGGCGATCGAGGCGGCGAAGCGCTGCCCGACCGGCACGGCGACGGAGATCCGCCCGATCTGGGACGTCTCCGATCTCACCTGAGGTCGACCGCGCGCTGGCGACGGCGTACCGCCGTGAGTGGGCCCAGGTGCTCGCCACGGTGGTGCGCCTGACCCGCGACCTGGACGCCGCGCAGGACGCGGTGCAGGAAGCCTTCGCGTCCGCCGTCACGGCGTGGCGCGAACGCGGCGTGCCCGACAACCCGGGCGGCTGGCTTACGGCGACGGCGCGGCGGAAGGCGGTGTCGGCGCGCCGGCACGCGGACGCGATCGAGAGCCGCCTGCCGCTGCTGGTGGTCGACGAGCCGGGAGCCACGGGGGTGTTCCCGGACGACCGGTTGCGGCTGCTGTTCACCTGCTGCCACCCGGCGCTCGATCTGCCCGCCCGGGTGGCGCTGACGCTGAACGTCGTGTGTGGACTGCCGACGGCCGACATCGGCCGGATCTTCCTGGTGCCGCCGGCGACGATGGCGGCCCGGGTGACCCGGGCGAAACGCAAGATCCAGGCGGCCGGCATCCCCTACCGGGTGCCCGGCCCGGCCGACCTCGGCGAGCGCCTGCCGGCCGTCCTCACCACGATCTACCTGTTCTTCGTGCAGGGCCACACGCCACCGCGCGGCACCGAGCTCACGGCCGCGGACGTCACCGCGCGGGCGATCGACCTGGCCCGGTTGCTCGCGGACCTGCTGCCGGACGAGGCGGAGGCCCGCGGCCTGCTGGCGTTGCTGCTGTTGACCCAGGCCCGCCAGCCGGCGCGGGTGGACGCGACCGGCGCACCGGTGCTGCTGGCCGACCAGGACCGGTCGCGCTGGGACGCGGCACTGAGCGGCGAGGGGCTGTCGCTGGTGCGGCCGGCGCCGCGCGGCCCGTACGCCATCCAGGCGGCGATCGCCGCGGTCCACGCGCTGGCCCCACGGGCCGCGGACACCGACTGGTCCGCGATCGTGCGCCTCTACGACGACCTGCTGGCCGTGCACCCGTCACCGGTCGCGGCATTGGCCCGGACGATGGCGTTCGCCGAGGTGGCCGGTCCGTCGGCCGGCCTGGCGGAGGTGGACCTGCTGGCGGCCGACTCGCGGCTGGCCGGCTATCACGTGCTACCCGCGGCCCGCGCCGATCTCCTGCGCCGCCTGGGTCGAACGGCCGAGGCAGCCGACGAGTACGACCGCGCGGCGGAGCTGGCCGGGAACGCCGCAGAGCGTGCCTACCTCCGGACCAGAGCCGCCGACCTGCGCTGACGCGCCAATGGAAACGGGTCCCCGCCCCGGCTGCCGATACCAGGACGGGGACCCGCGGTCTTGTTACGAGAGCGGCGGGTAGGCGTCGCGCTCGGGGTTACGAGAGCGGTGGGTAGGCGTCGCGCTCGCGGTTACGAGAGCGGTGGGTAGGCATTCGCCATGAGCTGGCGGAACTGTGCACCGAACCAGGCGCCCGAGATCGGGGCGTCCGGCAGCGCGCCGGTCAGGTTGTTGCCGTTGAGCTGGTTGCCGGTGTAGGTCGGGTCGCACATCCGGTCGAAGCCCTTGCCGTCGTTGTTCGGGATCTCCCGGCTGGAGCCGTCCGACTCACCCGGCGGCTTGACCCACACGTACGCGTCGATGCCGGTCGCCGGGTTCGCGGTCGGCCGCTCACCGAGGCCCGCCCCGCTCTGGTTGCACCAGTTGCCGGCGTGGATCCGCCGGTCGATGCGGGACTGGTCGACGAACTGGTTGAGGTCGGTCGACGTGCTCGGTGCGGTCGGTCGCGCCGAGCCGCCCCAGCCGTTGCGGGACGTGTCGATCAGCATGCCGATGTTCGACGCGAAGCCCTGCGTCACCAGCTCCTGCCGGAACGCCTGGGCGAACGTCAGCTCGTCGACGTACTGGTTCCAGTCGACCCAGCGGGACTGCCGGATCTGCTGGCCGTTGACGGTCGTGCTGATGGTGAAGTGCTGCTCGCGCAGCGCCGAGTAGTTGGCGGTGTTGACGATGAAGCCGTGCACCTTGTCGACGGTCGAGCCGGCGGCGGTCGCGGCCTGCTTGAGCTTCTGGGCCGTCGGGCGGAAGTTGCTGTCCCAGCCGATCCAGCCGTGGTGGGCGGCGTCGATGTAGTTGTAGACGTTGGGGATCGCGCCGAGCTTGTTCAGCGCGTACCCGACGCCGTTGACGTAGCCGCCGTTGCTCTCCATCGTCTGGCACTTGGCGATGTTGAGGTTGGTGACCAGGTTCGGCAGCGAGTCGATCTCGATGATCGTGATGATCCGCAGGCTGCGGTACTTGGTGTCGCCCAGGATCGCCGCGATCGGGTCGATGTACTCGCTCTGGTAGCGCGGCAGCCCGTCGACGGGGAGCTCGCCGTTGGAGGCCAGCGCCGCGCAGTCACGACCGGGCAGGTTGTAGATGACGAACTGGATGTAGCCGGCACCCTGCGCGAGCGCGGCGTCGAGGTGGTCACGGACGCCCATCGGGCCGTTGGACTGGCTGTCCGGGGTGCCCTCGATGGCGGCGATCCGGTCGAGCCAGACGGCGGTGGGCTGGTTGGACACCCGGGAGCCGCCCGGCTCCGCGGCCGCCTTGGCCGACCACTCGGGGTTCACATAACCACGGGCACCGGCGTACGGGTTGTCGGCGCGCGGGCCGCCGCCGGGCACGTCGTTGTCGGACTCGGTGGCGGTGACGCTGACGTTGCCCGCGGAGCTGGTCGCCGCGATCGTCGCGGTGCCGTTGGTCGTGTCGCTGTCCTCCGACGCGCTGACGGTGACCGGCACGCCGGTGCTCCAGTTGGCGCTGGTCAGCGAGAGGCTCGTCGGGGCGATCGTGATGTTGGTGTCACCGGTCTTGGCCAGCGACACGGCGACCGAGCTGGTCGGCGCGGCGCTGAGCCGGTAGGTAACCGTGGCGGAGCCACCTTCGGGCACGCTGACCGCGCCGGTGCTGGCCTGCAGCACGGGTGTCGACGACCCGCCGCCGACGGTGAACGGCACGGCCGAGGTGGTCGTGGAAAGCCCCGCGCTGTCGAACGCCCGGGCGGCCGCGGTGTGGCTGCCGGAGGCGACGCCGGTGGCGCTGAAGGAGTAAGGCGCGGTCGTGTCGCTGTTGACCACCGTGCCGTCGATCAGGAACTCGACCCGGCTGATCGGCCCCTCGACGTCGCTGGCGGTCGCGGCCAGCGGCACGGCGGCGCCGGCGGCGAAGGTCGCGCCGCTGGTCGGGCTGGTCAGCGCCACGGTCGGCGCGGTGTTCCCGGGCGTCGTGCCGCCACAGGTGGTGCCGTTGACGGTGAACGAGGTCGGCTTGGGGTTGCTCCCGCTCCACGACCCGTTGAACCCGAGCGACGTGGACGCGCCGCTCGCCAGGGTGCCGTTGTAGCTCAGGCTCTGCGCCGTGACGTTCTGGCCGCTCTGGGTCCAGGTCGCCGACCAGCCCTGCGTCACGCGCTGGTTGGCGTTGGGGAAGGTGAAGCCGAGCGACCAGCTGGTCAGCGCGTCGCCGGTGTTGCGCAGGGTGACGCTGGCGGTGAAGCCGCCGGGCCAGTCGTTGGTCGTATAGGTGACGTCGCAGGCGACGGCCGCCTGGGCGGGCGACGTGGGCGCGACGATGCCCGCGGCGGCGAGCAGGCCGGCCCCGGCGACGGCGATCAGCCGCCGTCTAGTCGACAGAGTCATTGCCGTGTCTTCTCCTTGGCCTGACCGGGTCCGTACCCGGGGGTGGGGGTGTGGGTTGCTTGGCCCGGCCCGGTCAGGCGCCAGCGCACGGCGTCGCACCCGCCGTCCGGAGTAGACGAACCCCGGTGCCCTCGGCGATTATCAGTGCGAACCGCGTAGATGTGGCTCGATGAGGATTCTGTCATGGGAGCGCTTCCATCACAAGCGCTCGATGGACACGGCAATCGAGGATGCAGAATTCTCGTCATGGTCAACGTGACAGGCGACGGCGCGTTCTCGGTGAACGGCGTGGGCGTCGACAGTGCGCCTTTTCCCCTGGCCTTCTCCCTCGACGAGGTAGCCGGCTGCTGGTTGGTCTCCGCGACCGCGGCTCAGGCCAGCGAGCTCGCCGACCTCCTCGCGGCGGCCGCGGGCCTCTCGGTCGCGGTGGTGAACCTGGCGACCAACAGCTATGTCGACGAGGACTTCGCCCCGTGGCCGTCCGCGCGGATCGCCGCGGCACAGGGTGTGCGGGCCGAGGTGCACGACTTCGGGGCACTGTCCGACGGGGTCAATGTCGGCTCCCAGGGGCTGGTCCTGCGAGCCACCGACCTGCCGGCGTTCCTTGACGGCTGGTCGCCGTACGAACTGGCGTTCGCCGGCCTGTCGCACGCACCGAGCGCGGGCGACCTCGACGCCCTCGCGCTCACCGTTGGGACGACCGCCGGCGGCGACTCGATCGTCGCGAACGTGCCAGGCGCGACGCTCTGGTACTCGGGGCATGACGACTGCTATGTCTGGATGGAGACGGTCGATCGGTCCTGGGCCATTCAATTGCTTGCTCGGCTGTTGGCCCTCCATGCCGGCTCGGCCCTGGTCGACGGCGTACCGGTCGAAATCGTCGAACCGCGCGAGGAAGTCGTGGAGAGGCTGCTCGCGCAGAGCCCGCACTGGGTCGGCGTGGTCGCCGACAGCACTCCGGGCACCCTGGCCATCGAGCTGTCCGCCACCGCGGGGCGCTGGCGACTGGGCGATGCGCTGCCGGAGGAGGTCGATCGCACCGCGACCTACGACATCGCGGATGGCGACTGGCGGCTCAGTCGACTACCACTACCTCCAAGCGGCGGGGGCCGTGCACGCCCTCGACGCGGTTGAGCTCGATGTCGCTCGTGGCCGACGGGCCTGAGATCATCGTGAGCGGGCGGGTCGGGTCCGCCAGGCGGCGCAGGGCCGCGGGCAGGCGCTCGACGACCTGGTCGACCCGGACCACGCAGACGTGGTGGTCGGGCACCAGGGTCAGCAAGCGGCGGCCCTGGTCCGGGCCCGCGTCCAGGATGATCGTGCCGGTCTGGGCCACCGCCACCGCGCAGCCGGTCACCACCGCCACGCCCGGTGCGTCGAGGGCGGTGACCGTCAGCGGCGCCGGATCGCCGTCGATCGCGCGCGAACCGGCGAACGAGGACGACCACGACGACGGTACGCCCGGCGGCAGCACGAGCGACGGCACGTCGGCCAGCAGCGCACCGACTGTGGCCGGCAGGTCGGCGGCCGTGCACCGGCGGACCGTGGCCTTGTAGTCCTCCAGCCGGTCCACCAGCAGGTCGACCACCTCGGCACCCGGCGGGCCGTCGTCCGACGCGTAGTCGCGCGGCACCGGCACCGGCGCCGTCGGCATCGCGGCGCGGACGCGGCGGAGGATCTCCGTGCGGGCGTCAGGACGAGTGCTCACGGGCCCACCATTCGCGGAAGGTCTGCTTGGGCGGCAGCGGGGCGTCGCGCGTCGAGGTCCACGCCGACAGTGGCCAGGGGAGCCGGCGCAGGGTGCCGCGGCCGCCCGCCGCCAGGCGTAGCGGTGCGGCGCCGCGGCGGGCCGCGCGCAGGGCGGCGGCGTACCGGCGGCGGTCGCGCATCACGTAGGACATCGTGCGCATCGCCGTGCGCTCAGCCGAGGGCCGGCTGCGGGCGGCGTCCACCCCGGACTGTCGCAGATGGACCAGCACCTGCGGGATGTCGATCCGGACCGGGCAGGCGTCGAAGCAGGCGCCGCAGAGCGTCGACGCGTACGGCAGCGTGCGGTTGGCCCCCTCGCCGCTCATCTGCGGCGACAGGATCGCCCCGATCGGCCCCGGATACACCGACCCGTACGCGTGCCCGCCCACCCGCTCGTAGACGGGGCACACGTTGAGGCACGCCGAGCAGCGGATGCAGCGCAGCGCCTGGCGCCCGACCGGGTCGGCCAGCGTGTCGGTGCGGCCGTTGTCGACCAGCACGATGTGCACCGTCTGCGGCCCGTCGCCGGGTGTCACGCCCGTCCACAGCGACGTGTACGGGTTCATCCGCTCGCCCGTCGACGAGCGCGGCAGCAACTGCAGGAACACCTCGAGGTCGGCGAAGGTGGGCAGCAGCTTCTCGATGCCGACCACGGAGATCAGCGTCTCCGGCAGGGTGAGGCACATCCGGCCGTTGCCCTCGGACTCGACCACCGCCAGCGTGCCGGTCGCCGCGATCGCGAAGTTGGCACCGGAGATGCCCACCTTGGTCGACAGGAACCGGGACCGCAGGTGCCGCCGGGCCGCCTCGGCCAGCGCGGGCGGGTCGTCGGTCAGCGTGGTCGCGTCGACGTCGGCCATTCTGCTCGCGAAGATGTCGCGGATCTGGGTGCGGTTGTAGTGGATCGCCGGCACCAGGATGTGCGACGGGGTGTCGTCGGCGAGCTGCACGATCAGCTCGGCCAGGTCGGTCTCGACCGCGTTGATGCCGACGGCTTCGAGCGCCTCGTTGAGGCCGATCTCCTGGGTGGCCATCGACTTGACCTTGACGACCTCGGCGGTGCCGGTGGCCCGCACCAGGTCGGCCACCACGGCGCACGCCTCTTCGGCGTCCCGGGCCCAGTGCACGGTCGCGCCGGCCGCGGTCGCCGCGGCCTCGAACTGCTCCAGCAGGGAAGGCAGCCGCGCCTGCACGTCGTCCTTGATCGCGGCACCGGCCACCCGCAGCTGCTCCCAGTCGGACACCTCGCCGACCACCCGCAGGCGCTTGTCGCGGATCGTGTGGGTCGCCTTGCGCAGGTTGCGCCGCAACTGCTCGTCGCCCAGCTCCCGGCGGGCCGCCGTCGGGAACGGCAGCCGCGTGACGATGTTCCCGGTGCCCGTCATCGCGACGCCAGGATCTGCGCGTAGTGGATCGGCGTGACCGGCGCCGACGACCGTGACAACCCGCCGCCGATGTGGGTCAGGCACGAGTTGTCGGCGGCCGCGAGATATTCGGCGGACGTCGACACCACCGCGGCGCACTTGTCGGCCAGCATCGCCCCGGACACCCCCGGATTCTTCAGCGCGAACGTCCCACCGAACCCGCAACACTCCTCGGCACCCGAAAGCGGCGAGAGCGTCAGCCCCTCGACCGCCTCCAGCAGCCGCCGCGGCCGGTCACCGAGCCGCAGCATCCGCAGCCCGTGGCAGGTCGGGTGGTAGGTCACCCGGTGCGGGAAGCGCGCGCCCACGTCGGTCACCCCCAACTCGTCGACGAGGAACTCGGACAGCTCGTACGTGCGGCCGACCACGGAGGTCAGCTCCGGCGAGGGCGCCAGCCGCGGATAGCTCTCCCGGACCATCGCGACGCACGACGCCGACGGCGCCACGATCGCGTCGTACCCGGAGAAGGTCGTCACGAAGTTCGCCACCAGCGGCAGGGCCTCGGCGCGGTAACCGCTGTTGGCGTGCATCTGCCCGCAGCACGTCTGCGCGAGCGGGAACTCGACCCGGTGGCCGAGGCGCTCCAGCACGGTCACGACGGCCTTGCCGGTGTCGGGGAACATCAGGTCGTTCACGCAGGTGACAAAGAGGGCGATCCGCATCTGTTACCGGCTCTCGAAGAAGGGCAGATGGCGGTCGCGGGCCGCCGTGAGGTGGTCGCGCATCGCGGCGGACGCCGCGGCCGGGTCGCCGGCCGCGACCGCGTCGACGATGCGGTGGTGCTCGCGCGCGCTGACGCCGTAGTGCGCGGCGGGGAAGTGCAGCCGGAACAGGTGCAGGTGGGCGCGGAGCCGGACGACGGCGTCGTGCAGCATCCGGTTGCCGGACAGGCCAGCCAGCGTGTGGTGGAACCGGGCGTCCTGGGCGGTGAACGCGGCGACCGCGGCGGCGCCCTCCGGCCCGGGCAGGTCGGCCTCGGCGCGCAACCCGGCCAGCTCCGCGCCGTCGAGACCGGCCGCGGCGACCCGGGCGGCGGCCGCGGGCTCGAGGATCAGCCGCATCTCCACCAGTTCCTCGAACTCGGCCCGGGTCAGCAGCGGCGTGGCCGTGTAACCGACCAGCGGCTTCTTGCTGACCAGGCCGTCGGACTCGAGCCGGGCCAGTGCCTCGCGCACCGGGGTGGGCGAGACGGCGAGCCGGCGGGCCAGGGCGTCGATGTTGATCCGGGCGCCCGGCTGCACGTCGTGGTCCATGATCAGCGCGCGCACCGCGGCGTACACGTCGTCGGTGAGGGTGATCCGTCGAGCCGGCTGCACGATCAAAGATCCTATAGGATCCCTCGCCAGGCCGCAGCCCGGTGCGTGGCGATGATTGGATCGACAGCGTGACCGACGAGATCGTCTACCTCGGCTGCTACACGAAGGAATCCGGCGGTACGGGGGAGGGGATCGTCGCCGCCACCCGCGACCGGGAGACGGGCCGGCTCACGCCCGGTGCCGTGGTCGCGCGTACGCCGTCGCCGTCCTTCCTGGTCTGGCACCCGACCCTGCCCGTGCTCTACGCGGCCAACGAACTCGCCGAGGGCGAGGTCAGCGGCTGGGCGGTGGACGGCCCGGGCCCGCTGACGGCCGTCGGTCGGGCCGGCACCGGCGGCACCGAGCCCTGCCACGTCGCGGTCACCAGCGACGGGCGCCACCTGCTCGCCGCCAACTACGCGAGCGGCTCGATCTCCGTACACCCCTTGGACCCGGCGACCGGCGCGGTGGGCGAGCGGACCGACCTGGTCGTCCACGACGGGCACGGTCCGGACCGCGACCGGCAGGCCGGGCCGCACCTGCACATGATCTCGATCGACCCCGCGGACGGGCCGCTGATCGCGATCGACCTCGGCACCGACGGCCTCTATCCCTACCGGGTGGACGGTGACCGGCTCGTGGCGGCCGGCGACCCGGTGCGGCTGGCGCCGGGCACCGGACCGCGGCACGTGGCGCGGCATCCGGACGGCCGGCGCGCCTACCTGGTCGGCGAGCTGGACGCCATGCTGACGAGCTTCGAGATCGACGGTACGGACTGGCGCGAGCGGCACCGGATCGAGGCGAGCACCCGCCCCGGCGCGGAGAGGTATCCCTCCGAGGTCGCCTGCCGGGCCGACGGCCGCTATCTCTACCTCGCGACCCGCGGCGTCGACACGGTGTCGGTGTTCGCGTTGGACGGTGCCGCGCCGCGGCTCGTGGCGGAGGTCGACTGCGGCGGCCGGTGGCCGCGGCACCTGGCGCTCGCCGGCGACCACCTCTACGTCGCCAACCAGACGGGCGACTCGGTCGCGGTGTTCGCGGTCGACGGGCGGACCGGAGTGCCCACGATGGTCGATGCGCCGGTCGCGGTCGGGAGTCCGACTTGTGTGCTTGCGCCCCGCAAGACCGTCATTTCGTGATCCGCGGAAAAGGTTGGTAGCTAAGGGATTTCGTCAACTCGTCGGAGTAACACGGTTACAGGAAGTGATGAAAACCGATCCGTTCGTCTCTCCTCCGTAACTTTAATCCGAACGTCCCTGGCAATACGGCGCTCGGCTCCGCAAGATGGTCGGGTGTCTGGCCGGCATCGCATGCGATTCAAGCTTCGCGGGGCTGGCGTCATCGCCGCCGCGATGGCGCTCGTCGTCGTTTCCACTGGCGTCTACTTCGGTTACCGACAAGTATCCCAACCGGGATGCTCCGGTGAGGCGAAGCTGACCGTCGCCGCCGCGGGTGAGGTGGCCCCCGCCATCGAGGAGGCCGCCAAGGCCTGGGTCGACGGTGGTGCGCAGGCCGACGGCGTCTGCGTCGCCGTCGAGGTGACGGCGCAGGAGCCCGTCGACGTGGCCGCGGTGGTCGCCGGCAAGCACGGCGTCGCCCTGGCCGGCGTGGGCCTCGCCAACGGCACCGCCACGATGCCCGACGTCTGGGTGCCGGACTCGTCGACCTGGCTGCTGCGGCTGCAGAGCGCGGCCTCCGGCTTCTCGCCGACCAACGGTGAGTCGATCGCCCGCAGCCCTGTCGTCATCGCGATGCCCGAGCCGGTCGCGCAGCAGATCGGCTGGCCGCAGAAGAAGCTCGGCTGGAACGACCTGCTGGACGGGCTCACCAAGAGCACCGCGCTCAAGCCAGGCATCGTCGAGCCGACCCGCGACGCGGCCGGCCTCTCCGGCCTGCTCGCGCTCGGCGCGCAGGCGGGCACCCTGGGCGCGCAGGCCCAGAACGTGCAGACCTCGGTGCTGCGCGCGCTCGCGTCCGGCAAGTCGGCGCTCCGCACCGACCTGCTGGCCCGGTTCCCGCGCTCGACCGACCCGGCCAGCGTCGCGCAGGCGCTCTCCGCCGCGCCGCTGTCCGAGGAAGACGTCGTCGAATACAACGCGTCCAAGCCGCCGATCTCGCTGGCCGCTCTCTACCTGGAGCCGGCGCCGACGTCGCTGGACTACCCGTACGCGGTGATGCCCGGCACCGACCCGATGAAGGCCAAGGCGGCCGAGGGCCTGTTCCGCGTGCTGACCGCCCCCGACTTCAAGAACCGCCTCGGCAAGCAGCACCTGCGCTCCGCCGACGGCACCTGGGGCGACGGCTTCGAGGCACCGGCCGGCGCGCCGAGCCCCGCCGGCACCCCGCAGGTCAAGCCGTCGGGCGACTCCGGCGGCACCGCGGCCGGCACGTCCGACCCGGCCGTCGTCGAGCGCACGCTGGCGACCTGGACCGCGGTCACGCTGCCCGGCCGGCTGCTCGCCGTCATCGACATCTCCGGCACCATGGGCGGCAAGGTCGCCAGCGCCGGCGGCAAGACCCGCATGGACCTCACCAAGGCGGCCGCCACCCGCGGTCTCGGGCTGTTCAGCGACGACTGGGCGGTCGGGCTGTGGTCCTTCTCCAGCAACCTCGGCGGGGGCCGGGACTACAAGGAGCTCGTGCCGATCCAGCCGGTGTCCAGCGGACGCTCGGCCCTGCTCGGCCAGTTGACGACGCTCCAGGCCAAGAAGGGCGGCAACACGGGTCTGTACGACACGATCCTCGCCGCCTACAAGAACGTGCAGAACGGCTGGCAGAACGGTCGGGTCAACTCGATCGTCATGCTCACCGACGCCATCGGCAACGACGACCCCGAGGGCGGCATCGACCACGCCGGCCTGCTCCGCGAGCTCAAGAAGCTCAAGGACGACAAGAAGCCGGTGCAGCTGATCATCATCGGCCTCGGCGACAAGGTGAACCGCGGTCCGCTGGACGAGATCACCAAGGTCACCGGCGGCGGCCTGTTCGTCGCGGAGGACCCGGCGAAGATCGGTGACATCTTCCTACAGGCCATCTCGCTGCGCCCGACCAGCCGCTGACACGCACCGTTTGGTGGCAACCCGTTCGCCTGGCTAACGGGTTGCCGTCAAGCAAGTGACGGTTTTCCGTCCCAGCCCCATCGGGGGACGGGTGATGGGCGAAGATGTCCAGGCACCGCTCTCCGGTGCGTCGACACCCACGAGCTGGGGAGGGCTTGGTGACGTCGGCGACGCTGGTTAACCCCGCTTCTACGCGCCCGGATTCCGAGCGCGGCGCCGTCAACGCGGCGTTGGTGCGGGCCCGTCAACGCGCATACGTGCGCGCCGTCATTCTGATCGACATCGCGATGATCACGTTCGCGGTGCTCGGCGGCTACTTCGTGCGGTTCGGCGAACTGTCCGGCCAGTTCGGTGGTGGAGCGCCGCGTGACTCGCGGCCGTACGCCGTCATCATGGTCGGCCTGGGCGTGGTCTGGCTGATCTCGCTCAAGCTGATGCGCAGCTACGACGCCCGCCTGCTGGGCTACGGCGTCGACGAGTTCCGCCGGGTCGCGGCGGCCACCGTCCGGCTCGCCGGCGCCATCGCGATCGTCGGCTACGTCGTCGACCTGGGCGTGGCCCGCTGGTTCCTCGTGCTCAGCTTCGCCCTCGGCCTGGTCGGCCTGGTCGTCGGCCGCTACGCAGCCCGCAAGTGGCTGCACCACGCCCGGCGCCGCGACGGTGCCTGGTCGCGCCAGGTGCTCGTGGTCGGCGACGCCGTGCACATCAACGAGCTCGTGGCCACGCTGCGCCGGGAGCCCTACGCCGGCTACCACGTGGTCGGCGCGTGCATCCCGGACGGCCTGATCGCGCCGGTGCCGCAGCGGCTCGGCGACGTGCCGGTGGTCGGCTCGTTCCGCACGGTCCTCGAGGCGGTCGAGTCCACCGGGGTCGACACGGTCGCGGTCACCACGTCCGGCGAGCTGACCGCGATCCGGCTGCGCCGGCTGGGCTGGCAGCTCGAGGGCACCGGCGTCGACATGGTGCTCGCACCGGCGCTGACCGACGTCGCCGGCCCGCGCATCCACACGCGACCGGTGGCCGGGCTGCCGTTGATCCACGTCGAGGCCCCCGAGTTCCGCGGTGGCCGCAAGCTGGTCAAGGGCTTCTTCGACCGGGCGGCCGCGCTGGTCGCGCTGACGCTGGCGCTGCCGGTGCTGCTGGCGATCGCGCTCGCCATCAAGCTCGACGGCCGCGGCCCGGTGTTCTTCCGGCAGACCCGAGTGGGCCTGTCCGGCAAGGAGTTCGGCGTCTTCAAGTTCCGCACCATGGTGGTCGACGCCGAAGAGGTGCTCGAGCGGCTCAAGGCCCGCAACGAGACCGACGGGCTGATGTTCAAGATGCGCGACGACCCGCGGGTCACCCGGGTCGGCCGGTTCCTGCGGCGCTTCTCGCTCGACGAGCTGCCCCAGCTGGTCAACGTGCTGCTCGGCCAGATGAGCCTGGTCGGCCCGCGCCCACCGCTGCCCCGCGAGGTGGCCCGCTACGACGGTGACGTCGCCCGGCGGCTGCTCGTCAAGCCGGGCATCACCGGGCTCTGGCAGGTCAGCGGCCGCTCCGACCTGAGCTGGGAGGACGGCATCCGGCTCGACCTCTACTACGTCGAGAACTGGAGCCTGACCGCCGACCTGGCGATCATGTGGAAGACGGTCGGTGCCGTGATCGCCAGTCGCGGGGCTTACTGAGTTTTCGGGCCCGACCAGTCGAGGCAGACGACGACCGCGTCGTCGGCCAGGTCCGACGCGACGTGCGCGCGCAGCTCGCCGAGCAGCGCGCGCACGGCGTCCAGCGGCGCCTGCCGGCCGCTGCGCCGGATGAACCGGGTCAGCGCGGTCTCGCCATACATCGTGCCGCCCTGGTTGGCGGCCTCGTAGACGCCGTCGCTCACCACGAACAGCCGGTCGCCGACCTCCAGCTCGAAGGTCTGCGGCCGATAGATGGTGCCGTCGAACATGCCCAGCGGCAGTTGCGCCTCCAGCTCGACGTCGCTCACCTCGTCGCCGCGTAGCAACAGCAGCCGCGGTGAGCCGGCGTCGACCGCCGTGACCACGCCGGAGGCGAGGTCGAGCTCGAGCAGCAGCGCGGCCAGGGACTGCTCGCCCCGGTAGTGCGCGTAGACCGCCTGGTCGGCGAGGGCCGCCTGGTCGGCCAGCGCGAGCTCGCCGCGCCGGGCGTTGCGCAGGGCGAAGGTGGCGAGGCTGGTCAGCGTCGCCGCGGTGACGCCCTCGCCCGAGCCGTTGACCGCCGACAGCCAGAGGCGGTGCCCGTCGTCGGCCCAGTCGAAGCTGTCGCCGCGCACCGCGTACGCGGGTTCGAGCTGGCCGGCGAGCGCGAACGAGGACCGGCTCCGGCTGCGGCCGGGCAGCAGCTCCCACTGCATCTCGGCGGCCAGGGTCAGCCGGCGGGCCCGGGCGGCCATCAGGTAGCGGTCGGTGCTGTAGCGGACCGCCTCGACCTCGTGGGCCAGGTAGGTCGACAGCCGGGCCAGCTCGGCCCGGTCCGTGTCGTCGTCCGGGACCGGCGCCAGGCGCAACACCCCGAGGCGGTCACCGCGCATCGTAACCGGGAGGAACAGGGCACCGTCCGCCTCGACCTCCGACTGGTGGTCGAAGCTGCGCCAGGCGGGGTGGCCGGGCCGGGTCACCCCCTCGCCCTCACCCAGCGGCAGCAACGCGGCCAGCCGGTAGTCGACCAGGAACAACTCCACGTCGGCGATGCCGTACCGCTTCGCCAGCTCGTCCCGCAGGCGGTCGACGAGCTGATCCGCCTCGGCGCTGGACAGCGCGCGTTCGACATCGACTAACCGTTCGTTCATCGTTGGTCCCCTCGGCGAGGTGGCGGGGTGACCCGCCGGGGTAGTGTTTTCCCACCATGGCCGATCACCATGCGTCCTCCGACGTGACCGCACAGGCCGCAGCTGTCGACAGCGCGGCCGAGGCGTTGCTGTCCGTGTGGGACGCGGCACGCGAGGGCGCCGCCGATCGCGTCTCGGGGTCGCAGTTGCGCGCGATGCTGGTGGTGGAGGAGTTCGACGGGATCAACCTGCGCGGTCTCGCGGGCAGCCTCGGCATGATCCTTTCCTCGGCCAGCCGGCTCTGCGACCGGCTCGTCGCGGCCGGCATGCTCGAACGCTTCCCGGGACGCACCGACCGCCGGGAGATCGCGCTGCACCTCACCACGACCGGCCACCGGCTGCTCGAGGAGCTGCGCGGCGAGCGGCGCAGGCAGCTCCGCGAGGTGCTGCTCCGGATGAGCCCGCCGGCCCGGCTGGCGCTGCTGCGGGGGCTGAGCGAGTTCGGCGACGCGGTGGCCCGGCCCGAGTCGGACGTGCTGACCGCCTGACGGGCTAGGCCCGGACCCACGCCGCGGGCTCCGCGAGGATGTCGCGGACGACCGCCCCGGCGGCGCCGACCGCGGCCGCGGCCGGCCCGAGCGCGGAGGCCCGCACCGTCATCGGCGACCAGGCCGAGGTGAGCACCCGCTGGGAAAGCTCCGCCTCGACCGCGGGCGCGAGCCAGGGGGCCAGCGGCCCGAAGATGCCACCGAGCACCACGGTGTCGACGTCGAGCATGTTGACCACACCGGCCAGCGCGACGCCGAGCGACCGGCCCGCGGCCGGCAGCCGCGCCTCGGCCAGCGCCGCCTCGGCACGCAGCCGCGCGAGCCCCGCCTCACCGGGCGGCAGGTCGCGCAGCAGCGCCTCCTGCCCGGCGTACTGCTCGAGGCAGCCGCTCGCCCCGCACCGGCAGCGCGGACCGTCGGGCCGCACGCAGACGTGCCCCAGCTCGCCGCTCCAGCCGCGGGCGCCGCGGAACAGGTCGCGGTGCAGCACGATGCCCGCGCCGATGCCGATCTCACCGGAGACGTAGACGAAGCTGTCGAGCCCCTGCCCGTCGGCGTGCAACTCCGCGATCGCCGCGAGGTTGGCCTCGTTGTCGACGATCAGCGGGAGGTCGCCGAGCGGGCCGGCGGCCAGGGTGCCGGCGGCGTCGACGTCGTGCCAGGCGAGGTTCGGCGCGCGGTGCACGAGGCCGACGCCGGAGACCAGCCCGGGCACGGCGAGCGCGGCGCCGGCCACCGTCCGGCCGGCCGCTGCCGCCTCGGCCCGCAGCTCGGCACCGAGGTCGGCCACGGCGGCGAGCACCCCCGCCGGGTCGAGCCGGCGCTGGTCGCCGTGCACGATCGCCCGGTGCTGGACGGTGCCGGTGAGGTCGACGACGCAGCCCGCCAGGTAGTCGACGTTGATCTCGAGGCCTAGCCCGGCCGGGCCGTACCCGTGCAGGACCAGCCCGGCCGCCGGTCGCCCGGCGCCGGCCCGCGGCGCGGGACCCACCTCGGCGAGCAGGCCCCCGCCGACCAGATCGTCGACGAGCGCGGAGACGGTGGCCCTGGTCAGGCCGGTGCTGGCGGCCAGGTCGGCGCGCGACGGCGGACGGCTCGCGGCGGCGACGTGGCGCAGCACGAGGGCCAGGTTGTGGGCCCGCACGCTGGCCTGCCGCACCGGAGATCTGCCGTCCATGGCCTTGACACTGCCACGGCGGAGTCAAATAATTCAACCGCTAAACAAATTACGCATCCTCTGGAGGAGGCCCAGCATGGCTGCCGAACCCACCCGCGCCGATAAGTTCTCGTTCGGTCTCTGGACCGTGGGCTGGCAGGCCCGCGACCCGTTCGGCGACGCCACCCGGCCGCCGCTCGACCCGGCCGAGTCCGTGCACAAGCTCGCCGAGCTGGGCGCCTACGGTGTGACCTTCCACGACGACGACGTCATCCCGTTCGGGGCCGACGACAGCAGCCGGGCGGAGCACATCTCCCGGTTCCGCAAGGCCCTCGACGAGACCGGCATCGTGGTGCCGATGGTGACCACCAACCTGTTCACCCACCCGGTGTTCAAGGACGGCGGCTTCACCAGCAACGACCGCGACGTCCGCCGGTTCGCGCTGCGCAAGGTCATGCGCAACATGGAGCTGGCCGCCGAGCTGGGCGCGCAGACCTACGTGATGTGGGGCGGCCGCGAGGGCTCCGAATACGACCTGGCCAAGGACGTGCAGGCGGCCCTCGACCGCTACCGCGAGGGCGTCGACTTCCTCGCGCAATATTCGATCGATCGCGGCTTCGGCCTGCGCTTCGCGCTCGAGCCCAAGCCCAACGAGCCGCGCGGCGACATTCTGCTGCCGACCGTCGGCCACGCGCTGGCGTTCATCTCGAGCCTCGACCACCACGAGCTGGTCGGCCTCAACCCCGAGGTCGGGCACGAGCAGATGGCCGGCCTCAACTACGCGCACGGCATCGCCCAGGCGCTCTGGCACGGCAAGCTCTTCCACCTCGACCTGAACGGCCAGCGCGGCATCAAGTACGACCAGGACCTGGTCTTCGGCCACGGCGACCTGATCAACGCGTTCGCCCTGGTCGACCTGATCGAGCACGGCGCGCCCGGTGGCGGCCCGGCCTACGAGGGTCCGCGGCACTTCGACTACAAGCCCTCGCGTACGGAGGACTTCGACGGCGTGTGGGCCTCGGCGGCCGCCAACATGCGGATGTACCTGCTGCTCAAGGAGCGGGCGCAGGCGTTCCGGGCCGACCCGGAGGTGCAGGAGGCGCTGGCCGCCAGCAAGGTGGGCGAGCTGCGCGAGAGCACGCTGGGCGCCGGTGAGACAAGTGCCGACTTCCTCGCCGACCGCGGTTCGTACGAGGATTACGACGCCGAGGGTGCCGGTGCCAAGGGCTTCGGCTTCGTCCGCCTCAACCAGCTCGCCGTCGAGCACGTGCTCGGCGCCCGTTAAGGAGACATGACCATGCCGCTGGTCGCCGGCATCGACTCGTCCACGCAGTCGTGCAAGGTGGTGGTCCGCGACGCCGAGACCGGCGCGCTGGTCCGCGAGGGGCGCGCCACGCATCCGGAGGGCACCGAGGTGCACCCGGACGCGTGGTGGCGCGCCCTGACCGAGGCCAGCCGCCAGGCCGGCGGTCTCGACGACGTGGCCGCGGTCGCCGTCGGCGGCCAGCAGCACGGGATGGTCTGTCTCGACGCGTCGGGCGAGGTGGTCCGCCCGGCGCTGCTCTGGAACGACACCCGCTCGGCCCAGGCCGCCTCGGACCTGACGGCCGAGCTGGGCGGGCCCAAGGCCTGGGCCGACGCGGTCGGCTCGGTGCCGGTCGCCAGCTTCACGATCACCAAGCTGCGCTGGCTGGCCGAGCACGAGCCCGACAACGCCGACCGCACCGCCGCCGTCTGCCTGCCGCACGACTGGCTGACCTGGAAGCTCGGCGGCACCGGCGCCATCGCCGACCTGCGCACCGACCGCGGCGACGCGAGCGGCACCGGCTACTGGTCGCCGGCCACCGGGGTCTACCGCAACGACCTGCTCTCCCTGGCCTTCGGGCGGGAGCCGCACCTGCCGACGGTGCTCGCGCCGACCGGCCGGGCCGGCACGATGCCCGGTGGTGC
The DNA here is from genome assembly GCF_016862555.1 of Asanoa siamensis. Classification (GTDB taxonomy): domain Bacteria; phylum Actinomycetota; class Actinomycetes; order Mycobacteriales; family Micromonosporaceae; genus Asanoa; species Asanoa siamensis. Next base: position 69,515 of record NZ_BONE01000002.1, read on the forward strand.
CGTGCTCGGCCCGGGCACCGGCGACAACGCGGCGGCGGCGCTCGGCGTCGGCGCGCAGCCGGGCGACGTGGTCGTCTCGATCGGCACCTCGGGCACCGTGTTCAGCGTCGCCGACCTGCCCGCGGCCGACCCGAGCGGCATCGTCGCCGGATTCGCCGACGCGACCGGGCGGTTCCTGCCGCTGGTCTGCACGCTCAACGCGGCGCGCGTGCTCGACGCGGCCGCCGAGCTGCTCGGCGTCACCCACAGCCGGCTGGCGGAGCTGGCCGGCCAGGCGCCCGCCGGTGCCGACGGGCTGGTCATGGTGCCCTACCTCGAGGGGGAGCGCACCCCGAACCGGCCGCTGGCCACCGGGGCCGTCCACGGGCTGACCCTGAAGACCTCGACGCCGGCGCACTTCGCCCGGGCCGCGGTCGAGGGCATGCTCTGCGCGCTCGCCGACGGCCTCGACGCGCTGATCGCCGAGGGCGCCGCGGTCAACCGCGTCATCCTGATCGGCGGCGGTGCCCGCAGCGAGGCGGTGCGGCGGATCGCGCCGGAGGTCTTCGGCTGCGGCGTGGTCGTGCCCGAGCCGGGCGAATACGTCGCCGACGGCGCCGCGCGCCAGGCCGCCTGGGTGGCCTCCGACCAGTCCGCGCCGCCCGCGTGGGCGACCGGCCGGGTCGAGACCTACGACGCGCGGCCGGTGGCGGCGATCCGCGAGCAGTACGCCGCGGTTCGCGAGCTCGTACACGACCGACACAACTCGTAACACTGGCCCCACCGCGATACGGTCGGACGCGATGGATCCGGCCGACGCGGCACACGAGATCCGCGAGCGCGCCGTAGCGCTCGCGGAATATCTCCTCGCCGTCCGCGCCCTGCTCGACAAGCCGGTGCGCACGGTCCCCGCCGCCGACGCCTTCTGGCACGACGACCTGCCCAGCCACCCGGCGGTCGAGCTCGGTCCGCGGCAACCGGGCGCCGGCTGGCTGCGGGTCGGCCGGCCCGGCCCGCCGGCGCCGCCGTCGATCCCGACACCGTTGCTGCGCCACCTGGTCTGGGACCTCACGCCCGACCACCCGCCGACCATCGCCGACACCGACGAGACGCGCACGGCGGTGTTCGCGGGCTGGTTGGAGGACGCGTGGCGCCCGTGGGCGCGGGCCCACCGCGCCGCCGAGGCCGCCCGGGCGCTGCACGACCGCCTCTACGACCTGCGCTACCGCCTCGACGTCGACTCGGCCCGGGTCGAGCTCGTCTGGGGGCACGCGATCCTCGACGCGCCGGTCGGTGGGGAGGCTGTGCGATATCCACTGCTCGCCACGCCCGTCGCGATCGACTACGACCCGGAAACCACCACGGTCACCGTGCACCCGCAGGGCCCCGCCCGCCTCCAGGCCGACGCGCTCGGCGGCCTCGACAACCGCCGGGTCGGCGACCTGCTCGATCTCGCCGCCCCGGGCGGTTACGTCGAGATCGACCCGTGGGACGCGGCCGCGCGGCAGGAGTTCGCCGGTCGCGCGCTGCGCCGGCTGGGCTTCGACCCGCTGCTCCGGTTCGGCGCCGAGCCGCCCGAGGGTCCGCACGTGCACGACACCGGCGTGCTGTTCCTGCGCCCCCGCCAGCGGATGGTCCGCCGCTTCCTGGAGGCCGAGCGCGACCGGCTCTCCACACCGGGCGGCGGTGGGGTCGGCGCGCTCGCGGGCATCCTCGCCCACGAGCCGACCGCGCTGGTGATGCCCGACGACGACCCGGACGCCTGGACGCGCACCGGCGACCGGCTGCTCATGCCGATGGCGACCAACGACCCCCAGGAGTCCATCGCGGCGCGGCTGGCGGCGCACCGGACGGTCGCGGTGCAGGGCCCACCGGGCACCGGCAAGACCCACACGATCCGCAACCTGATCTGTCACCTGGTCGCGCACGGCAAGCGGGTGCTGGTGCTGGCGCAGAAGGAGGACCCGCTGCGGGTCCTCCGCGACGGCCTGCCGGCCGAGATCCAGCCGTTGTGCCTGGCCGTGCTCGGCCGCTCCGCCGACCAGCTCGTGCAGCTCCAGATCGCCGCCCGCGAGCTGTCGGACCGCGCGGCGACCCTGGACCGCGACGCCGCGGCCGGCGACCTCGCCCGGATCACCGACGAGATCGACGTGGCCCAGACCCGGTTCGCCGCGGCCCGCGACGAGCTGCTCGCGGTCGCCGAACGCGAGACGGCGACCTATCTGATCGGAGGCGTGCCCTCCTCGCCGGCCGAGGTCGGCGACTGGCTGCGCCGCACGGACGCCGACGGCCTGGTGCCCGACGCGGTGCCGCCGGGCACGCCCCCGCCGCTCACGGCGGGGGAGTTCGGCCTGCTCGGCGACCTGGCCCGCACTGTCTCGGTCGAAGACCGCGCGCACGCCCTGGCCGACCTGCCCGCCGACGGCCAGTTGCCGTCCGGCGAGGCGGTCGCGCTGCGGCGCTCCGCGCTCGACGACGCGTCCAAAGTGGTCGAGCAGGCCCGCGACCGCGGCGTCGACGTCGACGGCGCCCGCCGCCTCGGCCCGGAGGGCGTGGCCGAGCTGGCCGCGGCCCTGCGCGCGGCGGCGGAGACGCTGGCCCGGCGCGAGGGGAGCTGGACCGACCGGCTGGGCCGGCTGATCCGCGAACCGAGCTGGCAGTCGGTCTGGAACGAGCAGGTCGTGGCCAGCCGCCATCTGCTGACCGAGCTGGGGCGGCGCACGGCGGCGCTGTCGGGTCACCGGGTGGAGATCGCCGCCGAGCACGCGGCCCAACCGCGGCGGCTGCTGGCGCACCTGGCGCAGATCCGCGAGCGCTTCGCGGCGGGCAAGCCGGTCCGCCGCCTGACGCACGCCGACCTCGCCAAGGTGATCGCGGCCTGCCAGATCGACGGCGAACAGCCCCGCACCCGCGAGGACATCGACCTCCTGACGGCCACGATCGAACGCGACCAGCTCCGCGCCCAGCTCACCGCCCGCTGGACGGAGTGGTGCGCCCGCCTGGACGCGCCCCTGACCACGTCCGACGCGGGTGGCGGGGTCGAGCCGGAGCTGTGGGCCGGGCGGTTGCTGGCCGAGGCCCTCGACGCGCTCGACTGGGAGAGCCGTCGCTGGCCCGCGCTGCGTACCAACCTCGCCGTGCTCGTCCCCGCCTGCCCCCGGGCCGTCGACGCCGCCACCCTCGCCGACCTGGCCGCGCTCGCCGAAGCCGCGACCGCCGTGTTCACCGTCGATCGGATCGAGGCCGAGCAGGAGGCCATGACCGGCTGGCTCCGCCAGGCCGTCGCCGCGCCCGGTGCGCCGCCCGTGCTGCGGGCCCTGGCCGCCGCCTGGGCCGCCGAGGACGCCGTCGGCTGGGACGCCGCGTTGGCCGAGATCCGGCGACTGTGGACCGTCCGTCCCGACGCCACCCGGTACGCCGCCCTGCACGCCCGCCTCGCCGCCGTCGCGCCGCGGTGGGCCGGTGTCTACGACCGCGGCGTCGCACCCGACAGCGGTGAGGCGGCCCTGCGCGCCTGGGCGTGGCGGCAGGCGCAGACCTGGTTCGACGCGGTCGCCGGCACCCACGGCGTCGGCGACGACGAGCTCGGCCGGCGCCTGGAACGCGCCCGTGACCAGGAGCGCCGGCTCACCGGCGAGATGGTGGTCGGGTCCGCCTGGCTCGAGGTCGCCCGTACCCTCGACGACCGCCGCAAGGCGGCCCTCGCCGACTGGGCCGCCGCGCTCCGCAAGATCGGCAAGGGCACCGGCAAGACGGCCGCGCACTGGCAGGCCGCGGCGCAGCGGGCGATGGCCGAGGCCGCCACCGCCGTACCCGTCTGGATCATGTCGGTGGATCGTGCCCTGGAGCAGTTCCCGGGCGCCGGCCCGCTCTTCGACGTGGTGGTCGTCGACGAGGCGTCGCAGGCCGACATCTTCGCGCTGCCGGTCCTCGCGCTGGCCCACCGCGCCGTCGTCGTCGGCGACGACCAGCAGATCGGCCCGCAGCTCGTCGGCCTGCCGGCCGAGCGGGTCAACGCGCTGATCGGCACCCACCTGACGCCGGCCGGGGTGCCGTCGGCGGTGCACTTCGACACCGAGAGCAGCCTCTACGACCACGCGGTGCGCCGCTCACCGCAGCGGATCCTGCTCACCGAGCACTTCCGCAGCGTGCCGGCGATCATCGGCTTCTCCAGCGACACCTACTACGACGGCAAGATCCAGCCGCTGCGCGCGGACCGCCCGGCCGGTCTCGGCGCCGCCGTCACCGCCGTCCACGTCCCGGACGGGCGCCGCGAACCCCTGCCGGAGTACGGCGACGTCAACGTCGCCGAGGCCGAGGCGCTGGTGGCCCGGGTGGTCGCGATCGTCGCCGAACCGGCCTACCGGGGCCGCACGCTCGGCGTGGTCAGCCTGCTCTCCACCAGTGGCCAGGCCGACTACCTGCAGCACCGGCTCCGCGCGGAGCTCGGCCCCGACGAGCTGGAGCGCCGCCGGCTGCGGGTCGGCGACGCGTACACGTTCCAGGGCGACGAGCGCGACGTCGTGCTCGTGTCCACGGTGGTGGCGAGCGCGGACGGCGCGATCGGCGCGTTCACCAAGCGCGACTACCACCGCCGGGTCAACGTCGCCGCCTCCCGGGCCCGCGACCAGCTTTTCGTCTTCCACTCGGTGGCCCCGGGCGAGCTCAACCCGGACGACGCCCGGGCGCTGCTGCTGTCGTGGGCGACCCGGCCCGATCCCGTCCCGGAGCCGGCCGACGCCCGGGTGCTGGACACCGAGTTCACCCGCGAGGTGTGGCGCCGGCTGACCGCCGCCGGGTTGAGCCCGGTGCCGCGGTTCCGGCTCGGCGCATACCAGATCGATTTCGTCGTCAACGGTCCCGACGGGCGCCGGCTGGCCATCGCCTGCGACGACCGCTACCGCGGCACGGCGGCCTTCGCGGCGGAGCTGCGCCGCCAGGCGGTGCTCGAACGGGTCGGCAACTGCGTCTTCGTCCGGCTGCGGGCGAGCCTCTTCCACCGCGACCCCGACCGGGCGATGACCGCGGTCTGGGCGCGCGCCGAGGAGCTGGGCCTGCGCCCCGTTCAGTCCTGAGCCGTCGAGAGCAGCGCGGTGAGCAGCGTCGCCTCCTCCCGGGTGCCGCTGATCTCCGTGTCGATCAGGCGGCGGAACGCGGGGTCGAGCCGTTCGCCGTCGCCCAGCGCCTGGTCGATTTCGAGCAGCGCGTTGCGCATCGCGACCCGGGCGGCGTGCACCTCGGAGATCGCGGTGTCGAGGTGGCCCGCCGGCGGGGGATTGGCCGACGTCACCAGGACGCCTGGACGACGTACGCCGTGTGTGTCGTGGTTGTCGCCAGCGTGTGAGGCTGCGGGGGAGGAAGCGCGGAGCGCGCGGCGCCAGCGTCGGAGCAGAGGAGGATATTTGCCAACGCTTTCGCGTAGCGACTGTTGGCGGGACATGTGGGCTCCTGGGGCAGTCGGACAGGTGGCGGCTGCTCCGACACCACCGGAGCAGCCGCTCTGTCTTTGTACTCCCATCGACACAGCCATACGGGGCGCGCGAACGACCGGTCTATGGGCAACCGCAAAGCGTGCTTGCGCCAGCGATGCTCTCGGTAGCCATTCACAGAACGTTACGTGGCACCGTCCCTGAAAAATACGGATTTACCGGCAACAGCTCCGGTAGCTAAGGTGACGCAGATCACAGTTTAGCGCGGCAGCGGTTCCGCAGCGTGACCAGCGCTCCCAGCGGCAAATGGCCAGTGCCTATCGTCAATGCGACACTTTTCGTATCAGTCCGGCCACGTTACGTTTAGCGGGTGTCAAAACAGCGCCCTAAACCGCTGGACGAGTGGGACTTCCGGGCGTTCATCGCTATCGCCGAGGAGCGTTCCTACGAGGACGCCGCGCGCCGGATGGCCGGCTTCCACGGCGGTTACAGTCGCCAATCCGTGCAACACCGGATCGCCAAGATCGAGAGCTGTGTCGGCGAGCCGCTGCTGCGCCGCAACGTCGACCGCCGCTACCTGCTGACTCCGGCCGGCGAGCGGGTCCTGCTGATCGCCCGGCAGGTCGTCGCCCTGCACGAGCGGATCGGCGCCGGCGCGGCCCGGCCCCACGTGTGGACGCTGGCCTGCGGGCCCCACCACACCCAGTTCGTCGCGCTCGCCGAGGACCGGCTGCGCGCGACCGACGGTGGCGACAACCTGCGGGTCGAATTCCTGGCGCAGCACAACCGGGCCGAGCACCAGTTCTTCGGCGACCCGGTCGACCGCCTGCTGCGCAACGAGTTCCACCTGATCATCGGCCCGCCGGTGCGCCGCCCCGGGCTGCGCTCGACCCGCCTCTACGAGGCCCGCCTCGAGGCGATGATCGACCGCGACTACCCCGGCGACCGCCTGCCGCTGGCCGAGCTGGTCAGCGACTACGAGGCGTTCCTGCAGCCGCGCGACGTCCGGGCCCGCCGGGTGCTCGAGGAGGCGATCGTGGCGGCCGGCATCCCCGACCCGGACCCGGCCGAACGGGTGGCGATGGAGACCTACGAGACCGCCACCAGCGTGATCCGGTTGCGCACCGAGCGCCGCCGACCACCCGGCCAGGGCCGCGGCCGCGTCCTGGTGGTCTCGTCCGACGTCGCCCTGCCGTTCAAGGCCGGCATGATGTTCGGCGGCGGCGACGCCGACAGGTTCAAGTGGGTCCCGATCGACCACGACTCGGCGCCGCTGCGCCTGGAGATCTGCGTGACGATCCGCGACGCCCACCAGGCGGCGCTGCGTCCGGTGATCGAGGCGCTCCGCGCGGGCGTCCACGAACTCGACCGCACGCCGCACCGGATCTCCGGCACACCCGCCACACGCGCCACACCGATCCCGACCCAACGCACCCAGGCACGCCAGGCGCGAACCTAGATCCATTGGCCCGCCACCCGATGTAGCCTCCCGGCATGACCACCACCGGCGGCCGGGTGCACCGGATCTACAGCGTCGTGGTGTTCATCGTCCTGGCGTCGCTCGACAACGTCGCGGTCGGCCTGGTGCCGCCGCTCTACGGCTCGATCGCCGACTCGTACGACGTGCCGCTGGGCCTGATCGGCACCGTGACCGCGACGTCGTTCCTGATCAGCGCCGTCGCCTCGGTGGCCTGGGCCTATTACGGCGACCGCGGCAACCGCAAGCCGCTGCTCATGATCGGCACACTGCTGTGGGCGGCGGGCATGGCGGGCAGCGCACTCGCCGGCACGTACCTCCTCTTCTTCGTCTCGATGGTCGCCGGCGCCGTCGGCCTGGGCGCCGTGAGTTCCGTCGGCTTCTCGGTGGTCAGCGACCTGATCAAGCCGAAACGCCGCGGCCTGGTGATGAGCCTGTGGGGCCTGTCGCAGGGCATCGGCACGTTCCTGGGCACGTTGCTCGGCGGCGTCCTGGGCGCGGCCGACTGGCGCCGCCCGTTCCTGGTGCTCAGCGCGGTCGGGCTGGTGGCCACGGTCGCGTACTTCTTCACCTACGACATCCGCCGCGGCCAGAGCGACCCGGAACTGGCCGAGGCGATCGCGGAGGGCCACGAGTACGACTACCGGATCAGCATGAAGAGCCTGCCCGCGATCGGGCACCGGCGTACGAACGTGTGGCTGATCCTGCAGGGGTTGCCCGCCCAGATCGCGTTCGGCTCGCTGGTCTGGCTCCCCGTGTTGTTCCGGGAGCGCGCGATCGACCAGGGCTACCCGACGGAGACGGCGATCGTGGTCGGCAGCGTCTTCGCGACCCTGTTCCAGCTTGGCGGCGCCCTCTCGATCCTCGGCGGCCTCCTCGGCGACAAACTCCAACGCCGCACCCTGCGCGGCCGCGCCCTCGTCGCATCGGTTGGCATCCTGGCCGCCGTACCCCTGTATCTGGTCCTGTTCTTCCTACCGTTCAAGATCGACGTGCCTCCCGACGCGGGCAGCGGGCAGATCGTCGGCTCGGCGCTGGCGAGCGTCTTCACGGAGCCCTCGGTCGGCCTCACTCTGCTGATCGCGATCGTCGCCCTGGCCCTGACCTCGGCGAACTCGCCGAACTGGTACGCCCTGATCGCGGACGTCAACCCACCCGAATACCGCGGCACGGTCTACAGCCTGGGCAACCTCACCAACGGCGTAGGCCGCGCGGCCGGCAACGGCCTGATCCCTCTCGCGTTCGCTGGTCTGGCCTCGACGTACGCGTCGCCTTTGAACTATTCGGTGGGGTTGGCGGCATTCCAGCTCTTCTTCATCCCGACGGGGGTCATGTACTGGCTCGCCTCCCGTAGCTCCGCCCGTGACATCACGGGGTTGCATTCGCTGTTGGAGAAGCGTGCGGAGGAGACGGCTAGCAGCCCGATCACGGATCCTCGGGACAATGAGATGAAGCGCTGAGGTCTTTGGCTCGGGTCCGCCTGGGTGACGACCGTTGCTCCCGCCAGACACCGCTCCGCTGCCAGGCCCGCGGCGGGTCACGGCAACGCCGCTCGGCCTCCGGCCAGCCGCGCGCGTTCATGCGGCCCCATGCCCCGCACGCGCAGCCTCGCGCGTCACGCCCACGACCACGCGGCCCGTCGCACATCACGCTGGCGCCGCTCGGACTTACGCGCCGCGCCCGGCGCGGCCCGAGCGTTCGCCGGCCACGCCCGCGTTCGCGCGGCCTCCGGCCAGCCGCGCGCGTTCACGCGGCCCCATGCCCCGCAAGCGCAGCCTCGCGCGCCACGCCCACGACCACGCGGGCCGTCGGACGTCACGCCGGGGCCGCCCGGACTTGCGCGCCGTGCCCGGCGCGGCCCGAGCGTTTGCCGGCCACGCCTGCGTTCGCGCGGCCTTTAGGCCCGGCCCGCACGCCATCGTGCGGCACGCACGGCCGCCCGGCCGTCACACGTCCACCGCGCCGCCCGGACGCGCCGCAGCGCGGCCCGGCGTTCCGCCGGCGACGCGTGCTTCACGCGGCGCTTCGGCCCGGCCCGCGCGGCATCGTGGGCCACGCATGGCCGCCGGGCGGTCACAGGTCACCCGCGCCGTCCGGACTTCACGCGCCGCAGCGGGGTCCGGCGTTCCGCCGGCGACGCGTGCTTCACGCGGCGCTTCGGCCCGGCCCGCGCGGCATCGCACGTGATGCCCATGGCTGCCCGGCAATGCACGTCACGCCCGCGCTGCCCGGCCATCGCACGTCAGGCCCGCCGCCGCCCGGCGGTTGCAGGTCAGGCCCGACGTCGCCTCGCCTTCGGCGGACACGCGCGCGTTACGCGGCCTCCCGGCCGCCGCTCGCGCGGCATCGGTCGGCACGCCCGCGTTCGGGTGACCGACGGGCCACCGCGCCCGTGGCGGCGCGGCCTGAGATGGCGGGTGATGATCGACATCGGGCTATCGGTTCCATGCTTGTTGGGACCAGGATTGGCCCCGAAGGTTCACCCCATCGTCTGAAGACGGCGCGGCGAGTTCGACGCGGGCCCGAGCGCAGCACCGGGCCTTCGGGGCGAGGGTGATGCGCGAAGGCGGCCTGGGGCGTGGAGCGCGAGGCCAGGCGGACCTGTGCGCTCCAGGCTGTATGGCGGGGAATGAAGCCGCGTAACGCGGGCGCGGCCGCGCCGAGGTTGGGCAACGCCGGGCGTGGTGGGCGGCGCCGGACGTGACGCGCGAAAGCGCGGCGGCCCCGGGGCTGACGCCGCGCGGACACCGCCGCGGCTTCCCTAAACGCCCGCGCGGCCCCGGGCATCAACGCCCGAGGCCCCGTGGAGCGCGCAACCAAGCGTCAGGTCAGCCGCGCCCAGACCGTGACGTCCGTGGGCACCTCGCGGCCCGCGACCGGCTCGCTCGACAGCAGGATCTCCGCCCCCGCCGGCAGCTCCGCCGGCACCGGGCCGAAGTTGGTCAAGACCAGCAGGTCGCCGTTGGTGAAGGAGAGCACCTCGCCCGGCGTCGGCACCCAGGTCAGCTCCCCGTGGCCCAGGGCGTGGGCCCGGCGGAGGCGGAGCGCCGCCACGTAGAGCTCGTAGGTCGAACCCGGCACCCCGACCTGGCGGTCCAACGCCAGCTCCCCGAAGGCCGCCGGCTGGGGAAGCCAGGAGCGGTCCGTCGGACCGAAACCGTACGACGGCGCGTCCGCCTCCCACGGGATCGGGACCCGGCAGCCGTCGCGGCCCACCGACGCGCCGTCCGTGCGGAACCAGGTCGGGTCCTGGCGCGCCTCGGCCGGCAGCGTCGTGTGTTCCGGCAGGCCGAGTTCCTCGCCCTGATAAAGGTAAGCCGAGCCGGGCAGGGCCAGCATCAGCAGCGTGGCCGCGCGGGCGCGGCGGAGGCCCAGGCCGGCATCCGGCTGCGGGTCGCCCGCCGCGATGCCGTTCGGGCGTGGCGTGCCGACCGGCAGGCCCAGGCGGGACGCGTGCCGCACCACGTCGTGGTTCGACAGCACCCACGTCGTGGGCGCGCCGACCGCGGCACTCGCCGCCAGCGAGCGCGAGATCACCGAGTGCTGGTCCGCCGGCGTCCAGGAGGCTTCCAGATACTCGAAATTGAAAGCCTGGTGCATCTCGTCCGGCCGCACATAAGCAGCGAGCCGCTCGGCCGGCTGCACCCACGCCTCGGCCACCAGGATCCGCTCACCCTCGTACGAGTCGAGGATCTTGCGCCAGCGGCGGTAGATCTCGTGCACGCCGTCCTGGTCCCACATCGGCGGCCGTGGGGCACCCTCGGCGCCCGGGCCCGTCAGCGGCATCATCGGCAGGTGCCAGTCGGCCAGGTCGGCCTGCTTCACCAGACCGTGCGCCACGTCGACCCGGAACCCGTCGACGCCCCGGTCCAGCCAGAACCGCAGGATGTCCTCGAACTCCGCCCGCACCTCCGGGTTGTCCCAGTTCAGGTCCGGCTGGCCGGCGTCGAACAGGTGCAGGTACCACTGGCCATCCGGCAGCCGCGTCCAGGCGTCACCACCGAAGACGCTCTGCCAGCTGTTCGGGGGGCCGTCGCCGCGCCCGTCGCGGAAGACGTAACGGTCCCGCTCGCGGCTCCCCGGCGCCGCGGCCAGCGCCTCCTGGAACCACACATGCTGGGACGACGTGTGGTTCGGCACCAGGTCGACGATCACCCGCAGCCCCCGGGCATGCGCCGAGGCGATCAGCTCGTCGGCGTCCGCGAGCCGCCCGAAGAGCGGGTCCACGGAGCGGTAGTCGGCCACGTCATATCCCGCGTCCGCCTGGGGCGACGGGTAGAACGGCGACAGCCACACCGCGTCCACGCCGAGCGCGGCCAGGTGGTCGAGGCGTCCGATGATGCCCGGCAGGTCGCCGATGCCGTCCCCGTCGGAGTCGGCGAACGACCGCGGGTAGATCTGATAGATGACGGCGTCGCGCCACCACTTCACGGGGTGCTCCAAACAATCTCGTACGGGGAATGCGAAAGCTCTAGTGTGCCCGCGGCGCCGCCGTCGAATCGCGGACGACCAGGCGGGTGGGCAGCACCACGGAGCGGTCACCATAGCCGCTCACGTCGCCGCGCAGCGGGCCGAGCAGTGTTTCCGCCGCGATCCGGCCCTGGTCGGCCGCCGGCTGCGCGATCGTGGTGAGCCCGACCACACCGGATACGTCGTGGTCGTCGACGCCGATCACGCTGACGTCGTCGGGCACCCGCAGGCCGGCCGAGCGCAGCGTGGCGATCGCACCCATCGCCATCTCGTCCGACGCCGCGAAGATCGCGGTCGGTGGGTCGCCACGCCCCAGCAGTTCCGCGGTCGCCTTGCTGCCGCCCGCGATCGTGAACGTCGCCTCCACGTCCAGCGCCGGATCAGGCTCGACCCCGTGCGCCCGCAGCCGCCGCTGGTAGCCCAGCCGGCGGTCGAGATGCGTGGAGATCGCCAACTCGTCGGTCGGGTCGCCGGAGATGTGCGCGATCCGCCGGTGCCCCAACGCGAGCAGATGATCGGTCGCCAGACACGCGGTCTCGACGTCGTCGATGCGTACGCTCGGCCAACCGGGCACCGCCGTCCCGGCGCTGACGGTCACGCCGGGCAGCGCCAGCCCGGCGACGGCGGCGAAGTCCCGCCCGGCCAGCGGCGTCGCCACCAGCATCAGCGCGTCGACCCGCTTGTGCAGGGTGCTCGTGTAGAGCAGCCGCTGCCGGGCGTGCTCGCTGCCGCCGAGGTTGAACAGCAGCAGGTCGTAGCCTGCCCGGTGCAGCCGCTCCTCCGCGGCCTCGACGACGGTGCTGAAGAACCACGGCGTGATCCGGGGTACGACCACCGCCACCGCCCGGGTCTTTCCACCCGCCAGTCGCGAGGCGCTGGGCGACGCGATGTAACCCAGCTGGGCGGCCGCCTCCAGCACCCGCTCCCGGGTGGTCTGCGAGACCGTGGGCAGGCCGCGCAGTGCCCGGGACACGGTGGCGGTGGAGACGCCCGCCAGCCGGGCCACGTCGTCGATCCTCGTCATGGTCCGTCACCTCACGCGTGCGGAAGGACGGTCACCGGCAAGAATCAGCCCTTGACGCTGCCGGTCAGCAGCCCTCGGACGAAGTACCGCTGCAGGGACAGGAACACGATCATTGGCACGACGATCGAGACGAACGCGCCCGCCGTCAACCGTTGCCACTCACCGCCCCGGGTGCCGGCCAGTTCGGCCAGCCGTACGGTCAGTGGTGCGACTTCTCGACCGCCACCCGCGAAGATCAGCGCGACCAGCAGGTCGTTCCAGACCCAGAGGAACTGGAAGATCGCCAGGGACGCCAGCGCCGGGGTGATCAGCGGCAGCACCACGCTCCGGAAGATCTTCGAGTGGCCGGCCCCGTCGACCCGGGCCGCCTCCATCAGCTCGCCCGGTAGCTGCGAGATGAAGTTGTGCAGCAGGAACACCGCGAACGGCAGCGCGAAGCAAGTGTGCGCGAACCACACCTGGACGAACTTCCCCTCGTTGTCGAGGTCCCAGGCGGGCAGCAGCGTGATGCCGCCCAGGGAGACACCGCGGGAGAAGAAGCTCAGCAGCGGCACCAGCGCCATCTGCAGCGGCACGATCTGCAGCGCGAAGACGCCGATGTAGAGCCAGTCCCGGCCCCGGAAGTTGATCCAGGACAATGCGTACGCGGCGAGGGCGGCGAACGCGATCGGGAACAGCACCGACGGGATCGTGATGACGATCGAGTTCACGAAGAAGTTCGCGAGCTGCCCGGACGAGGACGACCGTCCGAACAGGACCTGATTGTAGTTGTCCAGGGTCAGCTGCGGGTTCGTGAAGAACGTCCACCAGCCGGTCTGCTTGATGTCGTCTTCCGGCCGGAACGACGAGAGGAACAGGCCGAAGGTCGGCACGGTCCAGATCAGGGCGATGATGATCGAAACAGCAGTCGCGGTACGGCTGTTGAGGCGCTTGCGCACCCGCCCGGCCATGGTCCGGGGCGGCTGTTCCGCGGTCGCCTGGCCGGCGAGCACGGGCGTTGTGGTGGTCATGTTCAGCCCTCCCGCTGGCGACGCAGGTTGCGGATCTGGAAGATGACGATCGGGATGACCAGCACGAACAAGACGACGGCCAAGGCCGAGCCGTGCCCGGCCTCCTGGTAGCGGAAGGCCTGGTTGTACATCTCGAGCGCTACGACGTTGGTGTCGAAGTTGCCGTTGGTCATCGTCCGGACGATGTCGAAGATCTTCATCGTGCCGATGGTGATCGTGACGACGACGACGATCAGCGCGGGCCGGATGCTCGGCAGCGTGACCCGCCAGAACATCTGCCACGGCGTCACGCCGTCGAGGCGGGCGGCCTCGACGATGTCTGAGGGGATCGCCTTGATGGCCGCGGACAGGATGACCATCGCGAACCCGGCCTGGATCCAGACCATGACGACGATCAGCAGGAAGGTGTTGAGCGGCGGGCGGTCGATGTTCAACCACTGCTGTGGCGTCCCGCCCACGCTTACCCAGAGCCAGTTGAGCAGGCCGATCTGGTCGCCCTCGCCGCGGTACGCGTAGACGAAGCGCCAGATGATGCCCGCGCCGACGAACGAGATCGCCATCGGCAGGAAGATCAGCGACTTGGCGACCGCCTCGAACCGGGCCCGGTCGACCATCACCGCGTAGAGCAGGCCGACCGACGTGGCCAGCAGCGGCACCAGGATCACCCAGCCGGCGGTGTTCAGCAGGACGCGGACGATGTCGTTCTCTTGGAAGATCCAGCCGTAGTTGTCCAGGCCCACGAACGCCGACCCGTTGCCGTTGAACAGCGACAGGATGATCGTGCGGATCGCCGGGATCACCAGGCCGATGAGCAGCAGCAGGAGGGCCGGAAGCAGGAAGGCGAGGCCGAGCAGGCCTTCGCGGTGCTTGCGGGCGCGCCGGGCGACCGGTGCGTCACCGCCGCCGAGCGAAGCGGCGACCAGGGCTGCCTCACGGCGCCGCGCGAAGTAGTTGGGTACGACGTCGAGCAGGAGCAGCAGTCCACCGACCACCACCACGAACCCGATCACGCCGTACAGCAACATCGTCAGCTTCAGCGCGAAGTCTTCGAACTCCATCCGCCCTCCAGGATGCGAGCGTTGTGCGTTGGGGGTGTTGAAGCGAAGCGGTGGCCGGCCCTGCCGGGCCGGCCACCGTCATCGGCTTACTTGGGCCAGGAGCCCTCGATGCCGTTGAGCACCTCAGCGGTGCTCTTGCCGTTGATCCAGTCGACCATGCCCTTCCAGAACGTCCCGGCGCCGACAGCGGCGGGCATCAGGTCGGAGCCGTCGAACCGGAACACCGCGCTCTGGTCCTGGAGGATTTCCACGGCCAGCTTGTCGATCGGGTTCTCGACGTTGGCGATGTCGAGCTTCTTGTTGGCCGAGACCCAGTTGCCGAGCTTGGCCCGGTTGTTGGCGCCCTCGGCGGAAGCCAGGTAGGTCTGGACCTTCTGGACCTCGGGACGGTCGGCGAACGCGACGGTGAACTCGCCACCGCCGAGGACCGGCTTGCCCTTGGCCGGGTCGACCGGCGGCAGGTAGAAGGCGAAGGTGTCGCCGTCCTCGGCCACCTTGGTGCCCTCAGGCCACTGGTTGGCGTAGAACGACGCCATCCGGTACATCGCGCACTTGTTCTCCAGGATCGGCGTGCCCGCCTCCTGGAACGAGGTGGTGGTGATGCTCTTGACGTCACCGAAGCCGCCGTTGACGTACTTCGGGTCCTTCAGGATCTTGCCCACCCGGTCGACCGCCGAGGTGACCTTGGGGTCGTTGAACGGGATCGTGTGCTCGACCCACTGGTCGTAGACGTCGGCGCCCGCGTCGCGGAGCATGACGTCCTCGATCCAGTCGGTGGCCGGCCAGCCGGTCGCGTCGCCGGACTCGATGCCCGCGCACCACGGCTTGATGTTGGCCGCCGCGATGGTGTCGCTGAGCGCCATCATCTCGTCCCAGGTGGTCGGGACCTTCCAGCCCTTCTCGGCGAAGAGCTTCGGCGAGTACCAGACGAACGACTTGACGTTGGAGCCCATGGGGGCGCCGTAGAACTTGCCGCCGACGGTGGCGTAGTCCAGCCACTCCTTGGCGTAGTTCTCCTCGGCCATCTTCTTGGTGTCGGCCGAGGCCTCCTTGAGCTTGCCGGCGTCGGCGAAGCGCTTCAGCAGGCCGGGCTGCGGGATGAACGCGATGTCGGGGGCGTTGCCGCCGTCGACCCGCACCGGCAGCTGGGCCTCGAACTCGCCGCTGCCCTCGTATTCGATGGTGATGCCGGTGCAGTCCTCGAACTTCTTCCAGGAGTCCTCGAGGAGGTCGGCCTCGGCGTCACGGATGGATGCGTAGATCGAAACGGTGGTGCCGTCATTGCCCGTGTAGGCGTCGTACGCGGCGCAGTCAGCAGAAGTGCTGCCGCCGCTGTCGCCACCGTCGTCGCTGCTGCAGGCAGCGGCGCTGAGAGCCAGCGCCAGGGTGGTGGCGAGCACGAAGGCTTGGCGAGGTCTGGTAGAGACCGCCATGCCGTCCTCCTTCCTTGCCGGCGGTCGCGGGCGCGCTGGCCCGGTGCCGGTATCGAATGTGGGCGTGTTCACATGCAAGCGCTTGCACGGAAGTCCGTCCAGATCGTGGAAGGCACGACGATGTAACAATCGAGAAACCTACAGAGAGAAATGCACCGTTGTGACCTCGACAAATACGGCATGCCCGCCTGGAAACGCTCCAGGCGGGCATTTCGGCTGGTCGATATTTACAACGGACGTCTCGCTGACCTGCGCTACAAGGTCTCGCCGCCGGGACGCAACGCGACGGTGAACGGGGTCTCGGCGTGCCGGCCGCCGGTGCTCGGCGGGCCGGGCGGTGCCGCGAACTCCTCCTCGGTCATCGCCTTGAGTCCGCTGAACGCCATGCCGATGAGCGCCGCGGAGGTGATCAGGACGATGGGCACGAGCAGTTGCATCGGATTGACGCCCTGCACGTGGTGGATGCCCGACTCGTGCAGCCGGACCTGGATCGCGGCCATGCCCGTGTAGTGCATGCCGCACACCGCCAGCGCCATCACCACCGAGGCGAGGACGATCCGGCTCCAACTGCCGACCGTGACGGTGAACCAGAGCGCCACCGTCGCCGCCACGACGGCCACGCCGACGGATGCCAGGACCAGCCGCGGGTTGTAGCTGATCTCGCCGTAGACCCGCATGGCGAGCATGCCGGTGTAGTGCATGCCGACGACACCGAGCCCGGTCACGACACCGCCGCCGATGATCCGCAGCGCGCGGCGCCGGCCGAAGCCGACGATGAACAGCCCGAGGCCCACGGTGATCACCGAGAGCGCCAGGCTCGACATGGTCAGGTAGGGGTCGAAGCGCAGGGGGCTGGCCGGCACGGCGAACCCGAGGATCGCCATGAAGTGCATCAGCCAGATGCCGGCGCCGCCGATCGCGATCGAGGCGAGCACGAGCCACCGGGCCCGGCGGGCCCGCTGCCGGGTCTGCCGCGCCCGCGCGGTGCAGACGAGTCCGAGCAGCGAGCCGATGAACGACAGCAGGAACGCGGCCACCGGGTTGAAGGCGCCGTGTGCGAAGTGATGAATCTCGGCCACCCGGCAATCCCCGCACGGGCCCTGCGAAAACTAACGCACAGAGTGTCCGGCTAATCACGCGCAGCCGAACACCTGCCGGTACGACGGAACGCCGTCAGGGTCGTCACCTCGGTCGACGGATGGTGACCGAGATGACGACCCTGACGGGATCGGAGGGATCGGGGGTGCGGGCGGGACCAGTTCACGGGCCCGCGGGCCGTGGCGTCATGTATTGAAGATGCTGACGCCGCCGGGGCCGACCAGCAGGCCGACGATGATGAGGACGATGCCCCAGAGGATCTGCCGCCGCAGCAGCGCGAAGATGCCGGCGATGACGAGGATCGCGGCGAGGATGAACAGGAGTAGCGTCATGGCTGATCAATTACCCGAGGCCGTCGGAACGGAAACGTGCTCGGGCGCGAGGTTGAACACGCTGTAAGCCTGTTTGATGACGGGATGCGCGACGTTGCGCACCCGGACGCCGCCGGGCGTGCGGCCCCGCTCGGTGCCGTGGTGCGCGTGCCCGTGCAAGGCCAGCGCGGTCGGCGCCGAGTCGATCGCCTGAGCGAGCAGATAGGACCCGAGGAACGGGTAGATCTCCAACGGCTCCCCGGCCAACGTGTCGGGCACGGGGGAGTAGTGGGTCAGCGCCACCCGCACGTCGCAGTCGAGGTCGCGCAGGGCCGCGCCGAGCCGTTCGGCGACCGTGCCCGTGGTGCGCACGAACGCCTTCATCTCGGGCTCGCCGAACTCGCTCGCGCACCGGCCGGCGAAGCCGCCGCCGAAGCCTTTCACGCCGGCCACGCCCAGCCGTGTCCCACCCACGTCGACCACCGTGCTGTCGCCCTCGAGCACCGTGATGCCGGCGTCGGTCAACGCGGCCACCACGCCCGGCACCTCGTCACAGTGGTGGTCGTGGTTGCCGAGCACGGCGATCACGGGTACGCCGAGCCCGCCGAACTCCGTGGCCACGCACTTGGCCTCCGCCTCGGTGCCGTGCCGGGTCAGGTCGCCGGCGAGGAGCAGCATGTCGGCCTTGTCCGGCAGTTCCTCCAGCGCGGGCCGGAACCGGCCCAGCACGTCGCGGTCGATGTGCACGTCGCCGACGGCAGCGATCCTGATCACGCGAGCTCCTCCGCCTCGGTCGGCGCGGCCGCGCGGGTCACCCCGATGTCGGCCGCGATCTCGATGCCCGGGAACCGTTCGTGGACCAGGCGCACGATCTCGTCGCGGCGGTGCGGGCTCTCCACCTCGCCGCAGAGCACCAGGCCGGCGTCCGACCGGACGACGGTGATGCCCTGTTCCGCGACACCGAGATCCTCGGCCAGGGCGCGCTGCACCTCGGCCTCCGTGTAGTCGTTCATGAGTCCCTCCGGTAACCGGGGTACGGCACGACGTCGAGGCGGTCGAGCAACACCAGGAACGCCTCCGCGTACGGCGACTGCGCGGTCTCCTTGCGCACCCGGTCCCAGTCGATCTGCTCGCGCAGCGACCGGGCCAGCGGCAGGCCCCGGGCGAAGTCGCAGTAGTGCTGCGAGAAGCTGAGCAGCTTGTGCACCATCAGCCCGGTCGCCGAGAGCACCGGCATCTGGATCGCGTCGACCGTCCGGGTGACGGTGTCGCCGAACGTCTCGTCGGTCACCGGGCTCTCGATCGGCCGGTGGATGAGGTCGACCAGGCGGCCGTCCTCGTCGTAGACCTTGACCAGCCAGTCCTCCGGCGGCCGCTCGGCGGTGAAGCCCGCCTCCACCAGCGTGGCCAGCGCCCGCTCCGCGTCCTCCTCCTTGATCAGGAAGTCCACGTCGTGGTCGCTGGAGTGCCCGCCGTGCGCGTACACCGCGAAGCTTCCGGCCAGTGCGAACGGAATCTCCGACTGCTTGAGGACGGCGGCGACCCGCTTGAGGGTCACCAGCAGCGAATCGTCCCCGTGCGATGCCATATCGCCTCTCCCGTCGTGTCAGGAACCATCCCCGTACCCGTGGGTCCACGGGCTCACACCTGTAACGAGTGGTGATTTAGCCTGGTTCATCCCGTTGATGCGCTCCGCGTGCCCCGGCCCGCTAGCGTTGTGCGGCATGGCGGGTGACGGGACGCGGGGGCGGTTGCGCACGGTCGCGCTGATCGGCATCGACGGGTCCGGCAAGACGACCCAGGCCAACCGGGTGGCGGTCGTGCTCGCCGACGCGGGCCTGCCGGCCAGCTACCGGCAGAACGCGGGCGGGCGGGCCTGGTTCGGCCACTTCGCCCGCCGGTTCGGCCTGGCGGACGGGCCGGCCCTCTTCGGTCGCGGCGGCATGCTGCTGGTCGAGTCGGTGCTGCGCTGGCTCGCGATCGCCCGCACCCACCTGCGCTCGGCGTTCGCCCGCGACCTCGCGGTGATGGACCGCCACGCGGTGGACCAGTACGTGAGCATCCGCGCGCACGCCGGCGGGCGGGGCGAGCGGTTCGCCCGGCTGGCCTACGGCCTGTTCGCGGCGCCGGACGTCACCGTGCTGCTGGCCATCGACCCGCGCGACGCGTACCGGCGGATCGAGGAGCGCGGCACCGACCACGAGAGCCTGGAATACCTGGCGACGGCCGACGCGGCGTTCCGCTCGCTGCCCGAGTCGCCGGGCTTCCTGGTGGTCGACGCGGGCGGCGCCCCGGACGAGGTGACGACCGCGGTGCTGGCCGCGCTGCGCCCGTGGCTGCCGCCGCTGCGCCTGCCGCCGGACCTGGACCCGGAGCTCAGGCCCGTCCGTACACCGGAATAGCGGCCCCGCTGGTCGGCGCCGACTCGTCGCTCGCCAGGAACTTGATCACCGCCGCGATCTCCGCCGGCGGCACCCACTTGCCGAAGTCGGCGTCGGGCTGCTCGCGCCGGTTCTGCGGTGTGTCGATGACGCTCGGCAGCACCGTGTTGCAGCGCACGCCGCGCTGCTTGTAGTCGGCCGCGACACCGTTGGAGAACGCCAGCACGGCGGCCTTCGACAGGGCGTAGGCGCTGCCCGTGGCGAACGGCGCCAGCGCCGCGCGGGCCGACAGGCAGACCACCGCGCCACCCTCGCGGAGCAGGTGCGGAAGGGCGTACGAGGTGACCAGGAAGGTGGGCCGGACGTTGATCGCCAGCAGCCGCTCGACCTCCTCGACGGGCGTCTCGTGCACGAGCGTGCCGCCGCCGTACCCGCCGACGAGGTTGACCACCGCGCGCAGGGGCGCGGCGTCGTCGGAGGCCGCCGCGTCGACCGCCGCCCGGACCGACGCGGAGTCGGTGAGGTCCGCGGCCACCTCCATGACGCCGGCGCGGTCGGTCTTCATCGGGCTGCGCACCGGGGCGACCACGCGCCAGCCGGAGTTGACGAACTCGTCGACGACGGCGCCGCCGAGCCCGCCGTGCGCACCGGTGACCAGGACCGTCCGACCGTTCATGCGTTCACCGTAACCGTTCCGCTGTCAGTGAAAGCCCCTGTCGCGCACGCGCCACGCCCCCGCATCATCGGGCGATGCGACTTCTCGTACTCGGTGGAACGGCTTTCCTCGGCCGCGCGGTGGCCCGGCTCGCGCGGGCGGACGGCCACGACGTGACCTGCCTGGCCCGCGGCGAATCTGGCGGCACGGTCGACGGCGTGCGGTTCGTGACGGGTGACCGGGACCGGCCCGACGGTCTGTCCGCAGTGGATGGTGAGACGTTCGACGCGGTGGTCGACGTCACGATCCGGCCCAGTCACGCCCGGCACGCGGCGGCGGCGTTGGCCGGCCGGGTCGGCCACTACTCGTTCGTCTCGACCTGCAACGTCTACCCCGACGACGCCACGCCGGGGCAGCGCGCCGACACCGCCAAGCTGCACGATCCCGCCCCGCCCGAGGTGGACAACCCGCGCGACGGGCAGATGGACATGTACGGGCCGTGCAAGGTGGCCGCCGAGAACGCGATCCGCGACGGCATCGGCGCCGACCGGGTGTTCCTCCTGCGGGCCGGCCTGATCGTCGGCCCCGAGGACCGCAGCGACCGCTTCCCGTACTGGATCGCCCGGATGCGCCGCGGTGGCGAGGTGCTCGCGCCGGGCGACCCCGACGACCTCGTGCAGTTCAGCGACGTCGACGACCTCGCCGCGTGGCTGCTGCTCGCCGGCACGACGGGCCTCGCCGGTGCCTACGACGGTGCCTGCGTGCCGATGCCGAGGTCGCGCTTCCTCGAGGAGATGCGCGCCGCGCTGGCACCCGAGGACACCACGCTCACCTGGGTCGCGCAGGAGTTCCTGGTGGAGCACGACGTGCGGCCGTGGTCGGGGGAGCGGGCGCTGCCGCTCTGGCTGCCCTTGCCCGAATACGCCGGCTTCATGACCAGGGACACCGCCCGCTCGGCGGAGGCCGGTCTGACGGCCCGTCCGATTGCCGACACGGCCCTGCGTACGGCCGACTGGATGGAAGCGTTTCCGCAGGACGTCAAGGCCGGCGGGTTGGCCGCCGCGGACGAGGCGATCGTCCTGCGGGACTGGCACGCCCGGTCGGCCTGACCCGGCACCGCGGGTAGTTGACGGCGCTCGGCGCGTGAAAGTAAGTTTCATGCGTGGCGAAGACAGCGAAGGTTTCTGCGATGCCCGAGCCGGGCCTGATCGTCCAGATCAGCGGCCTGCTCCCGGCGCTGTCTCCGGCCGAGCAGCGGGTGGCCCGGCTCGTCGTCGCCGATCCGGCCGACGCGGCCCGGCGGACCATCACCGACCTGGCGACGGCGGCCGAGACCTCCGAGGCGACGGTCATCCGGTTCTGCCGGTCCGTCGGCCTCGAAGGCTACCCGCAGCTACGGATCCGGCTCGCCGCCGAGGCCGCCCGCCGGGTCGAGCCGCCGGACGCCCGGGTCGTCGGCGGCGACATCCCGCCGGGCGCCGACTTCGCCCAGATCATCGCCACGATCGCGTTCAACGACGCCCGGGCCGTCGAGGAGACCGCGCAGCAACTCGACCCCGAGGTCTGCGAGGCGGTCGTCGAGGCGCTCAACGCCGCGACCCGGATCGAGATCTACGGGGCCGGCGCGAGCGGTTTCGTCGCCTCCGACTTCCAGCAGAAGCTGCACCGGATCGGCCGCACCGCCTACTACTGGCCCGACGTGCACGCCGCGCTGACCTCGGTGGCGCTGCTCGGCAAGGGCGACGTCGCGATCGGCATCTCGCACACCGGCACCACCGGTGACGTGCTCGACGTGCTCGACGTCGCCCGGTCCCGCGGCGCGACCACGGTCGCGCTCACCAACTTCCCGCGGTCGCCGATCGCCGACGTCGCCGACCACGTGCTGACCACGGCGGCCCGCGAGACCACCTACCGCTCCGGCGCCACCGCCAGCCGGCTGGCGCAACTCACCGTCGTCGACTGCCTGTTCGTCGGGGTCGCGGCGCGCAACCGGGCCAAGGCCAGAAAGGCGCTGGAGGTCACCGCGGAGGCGGTGCGGTCCCGCCGGGTCGCGCGGCGGCGCGGGTGAGCGGTCCCGAGGTGGTGCGCGTCGCGGCACCGACCGAGCGGCGCAACCCGGCATCGCTCGACCTCGACCTGCTGCCGACCCGCGACGTCCTGCAGCTGATCAACGACGCCGACCGGACCGTGCCCGGTGTGGTGGCCGACGTCCTCGACCCCGTCGTGGTCGCCGTCGACCTGGCGGTCGAGGCGCTGCGTTCCGGCGGCCGGGTGCACTACTTCGGCGCCGGCACGTCGGGCCGCGTCGGCGTGGTCGACGCCGCCGAGCTGCCGCCGACCTTCGGCTCGCCGGTCGGCTGGTTCTGCCCGCACCTGGCCGGCGGCCGCGACGCCATGTGGGGCGCCGTCGAGGACGCCGAGGACGACGTCGCGGCCGGCGCCACGGAGGCCGGCGACTGCGTCCGGGCCGGCGATCTCGTGGTGGGCCTGGCCGCCTCCGGGCGTACGCCCTATGTGCTCGGTGCGTTGCGCGCGGCCCGGGCACTCGGCGCGCGCACCGCGCTGGTGGCCGCCGACCCGCACGCCGCCGCCCGCGCCGAGGTCGACGTGTTCGTCGGCCTCGACACCGGCCCCGAGGTGGTCACCGGCTCGACCCGGATGAAGGCCGCGAGCGCGCAGAAACTGGTGCTGCACGCGTTCTCGACGACGGTGATGGTGCGCCTCGGCCGGGTCTACTCGAACCTGATGATCGACATGTCGGCCACCAACGCCAAGCTGCGCGGCCGGATGATCTCGATCCTGATGGAGGCGACCGGCTGTCCGGAAGCCGACTGCACCCGGGCGCTGACCGCCGCCGACGGCGATCTCAAGACCGCGCTGGTGTCCCTCGTCTCAGGCGCCGCGGTGACGGAAGCCCGTGCCGCCCTGGCGCGTTCACATCAACAGGTCCGGGAAGCACTCGCGCTCCTGACCTGAGGTTTCCGGCGTGATGATGCAGTGAACCGTGGCGCTCTGTGGTGCGTATCACTACACAGTGATGCGAATCCCAGCGGAGCAGTGGTCTACGTCGCTGCGGGAGAACAGCCGGAAATGGTGTGATAAATAGGGCGCGCGGACGGCCAATGGCGGCAGGCTCGCGGCGCGATTCTCAGAACCCTGAGAGTTGGCCGAGTGAATATGACACTCACTCTCAGGAACCACTCAGGCATTCGTGACAGTTTCGACTCGCAAGACGGAATCCCCGGAGCGTCTCAACTGTTGTGTAGGTGTCAGCACCGATGAGGCACCTCACGAGTTACCGGGGAGGGGCAGGTCGGTGTGAAGCACGAGAACGTTGGGGTAACCGAGGGGACAGTGGGCAACGTGGAGAACAACATCGTGATGCGCACGGACGAGGTCGCCGAGGAGCGCGACCTGGTCGGCGTCTACCTGCACGAGATCTCCCGCACGCCGTTGCTCGACGCGGCCCGGGAGGTCGAGCTCTCCAAGTCGATCGAGGCCGGTCTCTACGCGGAGCACCTGCTCGATGTGGACAAGATTCCCGATGGTGTGCAGCGCGACGAGCTCGAGCGGCTGGTCGTCGAGGGTGACCGGGCCAAGGACCTGTTCATCCGTGCCAACCTGCGGCTCGTCGTGTCGATCGCGCGGCGCTACGTGCGGTCCGGCATGCCGATGCTCGACCTGATCCAGGAGGGCAACACCGGCCTGGTGCGCGCCGTCGAGAAGTTCGACTACGAGCGCGGTTTCAAGTTCTCCACCTACGCCACCTGGTGGATCCGCCAGGCCATCAGCCGCGCGATCGCCCAGCAGGAGCGCACGGTGCGCTTGCCGGTGCACCTCGTGGAAGACGTCAACCGCATGCGCAACGTCGCCCGCCAGCTCACCCGTGAGCTCGGCTCCGACCCCGAGCCCGAGCAGATCGCGGCCGCCCTCGGCGTCCCGGTCGAGCGCGTGCACGAGCTGGTCCGCTGGTCGCAGGACACGGTGTCCCTGGACACCCCGGTCGGCGACGACGGCGACACCAACCTCGGCGACCTGGTCGCCGACAACGACGCGCCGTCTCCCGAGGACGTGGTGCTCTCCACCCTTGAGCGCCAGCGCATCGAGAGCCTGCTCAACCACCTCGACGACCGGTCGGCCGGCATCATGCGGGCCCGCTACGGCCTCGAGGACGGGCGCGAGCACTCGCTCACCGAGGTGGCGTCGCGGTTCTCGCTCTCCCGCGAGCGGATCCGCCAGCTCGAGATCCAGGCCCTCGGCCGGCTCCGCGAGCTGGCCCGGGCAGAGGGCCTGCAGGCGGCCTGACCGAAACCGACAACGGCCCGGCGTCCCCATCCGGGGCGCCGGCCGTTTTCGTCGCCGCTCAGGCCGTGCGGGTGATGGTCAGGTCGAGCCCCTTGTCGGGGTCGTAGGTCCAGGACGCCTGGAAGCCCGGCCATGCGCCGTCGCGCTTCCCGTCGCTGGTGCGCGTGGAGAACATCCGCTGCTTGATGTTCTCGGGCACCCGGGCCTCCTCGAGGATGCACTCGAGCCCGGTCAGGCTGACGCCGTCGCGGTCCTTCTCGCCGGCGTTGTCGACGTGCAGGGTCGCCCCGCCGTCCTCGACGCGCGTCCCGGTCGAGGACTCGTCGCACACCTGTTGCGTCCGCTGCAGGAGGTCGGCCGGCGGTGACTCCGGCTCGCCGCCGCTGGGCGTCAGCGCGATCGCCGCGGCGCCGAGGGCGACCAGCATGAGCGCCGCCCCACCACCGATCACGATCGCGGTCCTTCTCGTCCGCCGGGTCGACGCGGACGGCTCGTCGTGCGGTGTCTGTGCGGTCTCGAACACGGTGGCCCCCTCGTTCGCGCAACGAACGAGCAGGTCAGCGGGTTACGCGGGGGCGGACCGAACCGGTCCGCCCCCGTTGGGGCCGAATCAGCGCACGCGGCCGTAGCCGTACGGCGACATCATGTCGACCGACGCCAGCTTCACGGACTCGCCGAAGGTCGGCGCGTGGATCACCTGGCCACCACCGACGTAGAGCGCCACGTGCCCCAGCCCGGAGTAGAAGACCAGGTCGCCCGCCGCCAGTTGGCTCCGGGAGATGTGCGCGACCTTGTCCCACTGCATCGCGGCGTTGTGCGGCAGCGACTTCCCGGCCGCCTTCCAGGCCGCGAGGGTCAGGCCCGAGCAGTCGTAGCCGTTCGGCCCCTCGGCCGCCCAGACGTACGGGGTGCCGATCGCGTTGTACGCGTAGCGCACCGCCACACCGGCCTTGCCCGACACCGACGGGATCTTCCCGCTGTAGCCCGACCCGCTCGAGGTCGCCGACCCGTACGCCGCCTTGCGGAGGTCGTACAACTTGTCGAGGTCGGCCTCGATCTTCTTCTTGCGGGCCTGCAGCTCCTTGGCCTGCGCGTCCTGCTGTGACCGCGCCGTCGCCAGCCGCTGCTGGTCGGTGCTGAGCTGCTCGCGGGTCGCCTGGAACGCGTCGATCTGCGTCTGCCGCTCCCGGGCCAACGCGTCCAGCGCCGACATCCGGTCGAGCAGGCCGTCGCTGCCGCCCAGCAGGGCGCCGGCGGTGCCGAGACGACCGGTCTGGTACGCGGCGACGGCGATGTCACCGACGTCGGACTGGGCCTCGTCGAGCTGCTTCTGCAGCGGGCCCAGCCGGTCGGCGACCTGGCCCGCCTCCTTCTTCGTTGCCTTCGTCTCCTCGTTGAGCTTGTTGTAGGCCTCGACGACCTTCTCCAGCTCCGCGGACGACTTGTTGATTTTCGCGGTGAGCTCGCTGGCCGACGGTTCGGCCGACGCCATGCCCGCGGGCAGGGCGACGACGACCGCCATGGTGACCAGCACGAGCGCACGCAGCGACATCCGTGCTGACGACAAGGGCAGACCCTTCTTCCGCTCGCCGCCTACCGGGTTAGCTGTCGGGTTCGGGCGGGAAGAAGGCCCTACCGCGCGGTGCGGATTCACCCCAGTACTCGGGTGGGTCCCCGATTCGCCGTGAGGCCCAGTCGTCGAGACGCACCCGGGGGAACCGGGCACGGCGCGGGCCGGCGATTCGGCGGCACCGGCGCGGTGCCACCCGGGGGGATGGCTTGGGGACCACACCGGCCGCCTCACCGTAACCCCGCACCCCACCAGCACAAAGGGTCGCAGGGGTGAACTGCGCCGGTATCGCCTGAATGATCCGCCGTGGAAGCGGGACAGCTCACTCCCCCGGGCAAAGAAATTTCATTGGCAGTGCAAAAATCTTGGAAGCGGCTCTAGCGACGCGGGTTACTACGTAGTTAAATGTGTTTCACCTTGTGACGCACACCACATCAGACCGCACATAAGTGGGGCGCCCCCGTTGCTGCAAGTCCGAAATCTCGAGGTCGTCTACGACGACGTGATGCTTGTGTTACGCGGTGTCTCGCTCGACCTCCCGAGCGGCGCCGTCGTCGCTCTGCTCGGTGCCAACGGAGCGGGCAAGACGACACTGCTGCGCGCCCTGACCGGACTGCTCGACGTCCACGACGGCGCGGTGACGAAAGGCTCGGTCACCCTCGACGGCGACCCGATCCAGGGCCTGCGCCCGGCCGCCATCGTGCGGCGGGGCATCAGCCAGGTCATGGAGGGCCGCCGGATCTTCGGTGAGCTGAGCGTGGAGGACAACCTCCGCGTCGGTGGCCACACCAACGCCGGCGCCGTCGGCGAGCGGCTCGACCACGTCTACGGCCTCTTCCCGGTGCTCAAGGAGCGCCGCCGGAAGCTGGCCGGCTACCTGTCCGGAGGTGAGCAGCAGATGCTCGCGATGGGGCGGGCGCTGATGGCGAAACCTCGCTACCTGCTGCTCGACGAGCCGAGCCTCGGCCTCGCGCCGCGCCTGGTCGACCAGGTCCGCGAGATCATCGTCGAGATCAACAAGTCGGGCACGGCGGTCCTGCTGGTCGAGCAGAACGCCGCGATGGCCCTCTCGGTCGCGAGCCACGGCTACGTGCTGGAGACCGGCAAAGTGGTGCTCGACAAGCCCGCCGACCGCCTGCTCGCCGACGACGACGTCCGCGAGTTCTACCTCGGCCTCGGCGCCGCCGACGCGGGCGCGGCCCGCCGCTCGTTCCGCGACGTCAAGCACTACAAACGGCGCAAGCGGTGGTTGTCATGAGCGAGCGCAGCGAGCGCGGCCAGCTCAGTGACCGTCGTTCGCGCTCCGCCGACCGAAGGGAGGCGGCGGCGTGAGCGATGACATTCTCGTTTTCGACGACGTACACCTGAGTTTTGCCGGTGTGAAGGCGATCGACGGCATCAGTTTCACCGTCGGCGAGCGCGAGCTGTTCGCCATCATCGGGCCCAACGGTGCCGGCAAGACCTCGATCTTCAACGTGCTCTCGGGCGTCTACCGCCCGCAGCGCGGCCGGGTCCTCTTCGACGGCACCGACCTGATCGGGCGCCGCCCGCACCAGATCGCGGCGCGCGGCATGGCCCGCACCTTCCAGAACGTGGAGCTGTTCGCCAACCTCACCGTCCTCGACAACCTGATGCTCGGGCGACACCACCACATCGGGTACGGGACGCTGGCGGCCCTGGCCTGGCTGGGCAAGGCCCGGCGGGCCGAGGTGGCGGCGCGCGAGCGGGTCGAGGACATCATCGACTTCCTGGAGCTCGAGCAGTGGCGCCGCCTGCCGGTCGGCCTGCTGCCCTACGGCGTGCAGAAGCGGGTCGAGCTCGGCCGGGCCCTGGCGATGGAGCCCAAGCTGCTCCTCCTCGACGAGCCGGTCGGCGGCATGAACGTCGAGGAGACCGAGGACATGGCCCGCTACATCCTCGACATCCGCGACGAGCTGGACATCCCGATGGTGCTCGTCGAGCACGACATGGGCCTCGTGATGGACCTGGCCGACCGGGTCATGGTCGTCGACTTCGGCCACCCGGTGGCCACCGGGGTCCCCGGCGAGATCCAGCACGACCCCGACGTGATCCGTGCCTATCTGGGAGAGGTGGAACGGGCGTGACGCTGGCACCGACGCGCACCGACACGGTGACGACGATCGCGTCCCGGATCCGCGACCGGGCAGCCGGGACACCGGACGGCGTCGCCATGCGCGAGAAGCACCACGGCATCTGGCGGCAATACACCTGGAGCGACTACTGGGACCAGGCCCTGACCGTGGCGCACGGGCTGCTCGCCCTCGGCGTGCGGCCGGGCGACCGGGTCGCGGTGCACGCCGACAACCGGCCCGAGTGGCTGTTCACCGACATCGCCACCGTGGCGGTGCGGGCCACCACGGTCGGGCTCTACCCGACCAACCCGGCGCCCGAGGTCGGCTACCTGCTCTCGCACTCCGGTGCCCGGGTGCTCGTCGCCGAAGACCAGGAGCAGGTCGACAAGGCGCTCGAGGTGATCGGCGACTGCCCCGACCTGGAGCGGGTGATCTACCTCGAGCCGCGCGGCATCCGGCACCGCTACGACCACCCGGCGCTGCTCGCCTGGAGCGACCTGCTGGCGCTGGGCCGGGAGCACCGGGCCGCGCACGCCGACGCGGTCGCTGACCTGATGGCCACCGCGACGCCCGACGACATCGCCACGCTGATCTACACGTCGGGCACGACCGGCCCGCCGAAGGGCGCCATGCTGTCGGTGGCCAATGTGGACTTCGCGGTACGCACGATCAGCGCCGGCCGCGGCTTCTCCGGCGCGCCGCCCGGCCCCCGCGACCTGCTGGTCTCCTATCTGCCGCTGTGCCACGTCGCCGAGCGGATCTTCACGATCTGGTTCAACGCGGGCGCCGGCATCCAGGTCAACTTCGCCGAGTCGATCGCGACCGTGCAGGCCAACCTGCGCGAGGTGCAGCCGACGATCCTGTTCGGCGTGCCCCGGATCTGGGAGAAGATGCTGGCCACGGTCCAGATCAAGCTGGCCAACGCGTCGCCGGTCAAGCGGCTCAACGCCCGGCTGTGGCTGCGGGTGGCCGACCGGATCGGTGCCACGCTCGTGCGCACCGGCGGCACGCACACCGCCGGCACCCGGCTGGCGTACGCGATCGGTTGGCTCTTCTTCTATCGCTCCCTGCGCGAACGGGTCGGCATCGGCCGGGTCCGGTTCGCGGCCTCCGGCGCCGCCCCGATCGCCCCCGACGTGCTGCGCTTCTTCATGGGCATCGGCGTCCCGATGTACGAGGTCTACGGCATGACCGAGAGCTCGGCCATCGCGACCGGCAACCGGCCCAACCGGATCCGCCTCGGCACGGTCGGCGAGCCCGAGGAGAGCACCGAGCTGCGGCTCGACCCGGCCACCGGCGAGATCCAGATCCGGCACGACGGCGTGTTCGTCGGCTACTTCAACGACCCGGCCGCGACGGCCCGCGCCAAGACCGAGGACGGCTGGCTGCGCACCGGCGACGTGGGGGAGTGGGAGGCCGGGACCGACGGCACGGCCGCGACGCACCTGCGGATCACCGACCGGGCCAAGGACATCATGATCACGTCGGGCGGCAAGAACATCGCGCCCAGCGAGATCGAGAACGCGCTCAAGGCATCTCCTTACGTCAAAGAGGCGATCCTGATCGGTGACCGCAAGCCGTTCCTGGCCGCGCTGATCGGCATCGAGCTCGACACGGTCGGCGAGTGGGCGCAGCGCCGCGGCATCGGCTACACGACCTACCGCGACCTGTCCGACAAGAGCGAGGTGCGCGCGCTGGTGCAGTCGGTCGTCGACGACGTCAACCGCCGGCACGCGCCGGTCGAGCAGGTCCGCGAGTTCCGGATGCTGCCCAAGGAGCTCGACCACGAGGACGGCGAGCTGACCGCCACGCAGAAGGTGCGCCGCTCCGCGGTGGCCGAGCTCTTCGGCGACCTGGTCGACGACATCTACCAGGCCAAGGCCGCCGCATGACCGTATTGGTGGAGGGCGTCCTGCGGGGCGTCGGGATCGGCAGCGTGTACGCGTTGCTGGCGCTCGGGTTCGTCATCATCTACAAGGCGACCCGGGTGATCAGCTTCGCCCAGCCCGCGCTCATGCTCGCCGGTGTCGTGCTGGTCAGCCACCTCGCGTCGCCGCTCGGCTTCTGGGGCGCGCTGCCGGTCGCGGCACTGCTCACCGCGCTGCTCGGGCTCGGCATCGAGCGCGGCGCGGTGCGCCCGATGATCGGCCGGCCGGCGTTCGTGGTCGCGATCATCACGCTCGGCGTCGACGTGGCCATCCGGGTGGTGGTCAACGTCTTCATCGGCCTCGACGTGCGCAACGTGCACGACCCCTGGGGCCTGTCCACAGTGGTCATCGGCGACGTGCACATCGCCCAGCGGCACATCGCCGCCTTCCTGACCGCGGCCCTGCTGGTCGGCGCGCTGTTCGCGTTCTTCCGGTTCAGCCGGATGGGGCTCGCGATGCGGGCCGCCGCCGACGACCAGGAGGCGGCGCTGGCCCAGGGCGTCTCGGTGGGCGCGGTGTTCGCGCTGAGCTGGGCGCTGGCCGGCGCGCTGGCCGCGGTCGGTGGCACGTTCGCCGCCGCCGGTGGCAGCTTCGACGGCACGCTCTGGCTGACCGCGCTCGTCGCCCTGCCGGTCATCATCCTCGGCGGGCTCGACTCGCTGCCCGGCGCGGTGGTCGGCGGGCTCGCCGTCGGCGTCGCGCAGGAGGTGGTCGCCACCTACCAGAACGACATGCCCTGGCTGGGCGGCAACGTCTCGGTGATCACGCCGTACGTGCTGATGCTGTTGGTCCTGCTCGTCCGCCCGTACGGGCTGTTCGGCACCCGGGAGGTCGAGCGGGTATGACGGTCGCCACCAAGGCCCCGCGCGGAAGGCCGCTGCTCTACACGTCGTACCCCCGTGAGATGGGGCTGTTCCCGACGACCACCCGCAAGGTGGCGTTCGGCGTGCTGCTCGCGGTCACCGCCGTGCTGCCCTTCATGCTGGCCGACGCGGAGCTCCAACTGCTCGCCACGTGCTGCATCGCGGCGATCGGCGCGATCGGGCTGGGGCTGGTCACCGGGTACGCGGGCCAGGTCTCGCTCGGGCACGCGTTCTTCCTCGGCATCGGGGCCTACACCGCCTCGGTGATCAGCGGTGATCCCGACGGTCGTACCCTCGGCCTCGGGGTGACCAACATCCTGGTCTGGCTGCCCGTCGCCGGCCTGGTCGCCGGGCTGTTCGGCGTGATCGTCGCGCCGCTGGCCACCCGGCTGCGCGGTCTCTACCTGGCGATCGTGACGCTCGGCCTGGTCTTCATCGGCGCGCACATCTTCAACGAGTGGTCGAGCCTGACCGGCGGTGTGGGCGTCGGTCGGCCGGCGCCCACGCTGGAGATCTTCGGCTACCCGCTCGGCACCACCACGGCCTCGGCGACCCGCGACCAGAAGCTGTTCTGGCTGATGGCCGGGCTGCTGGTGGTGTTCGCGCTGGCGGCCCGCAATCTCGCCCGTTCGCGGGTCGGCCGGGCGTTCACGGCGATCCGCGACCGCGACATCGCGGCCGGCGTGATCGGCGTCAACCTGGCCCGCTACAAGACGATCGCGTTCGCCGTGTCGTCCTTCTACGCCGGTTGCGCGGGCGCGCTGCTGTTCACGGTGACCGGGTTCGTCGAACCCACCTCGTTCAGCCTGCTGCTTTCGGTGCAGTACATCGCGATGGTGTTGATCGGCGGCGCCGGCACCATCTCCGGTGCGATCGCGGGAGCGTTCTTCATCACCCTGCTGCCGCGGATCATCCGCGAGCTGCAGGCGGTGTTCCCGTTCATCAGCACGGACGCCAACGAGGTGCCCAACGTCCTGCAGGTCGAGTCGATCCTCTACGGCGTCCTGATCATCGTGTTCCTGATTTTCGAACCGCGCGGGCTCTTCGGCCTGTGGGTCCGCGCGCGCAACTACTGGAAGTCCTGGCCCTTCTCCTACTAAGAGGTGCGCATGAAGCGACTGGCATCCGGTGCCGCGGTCGTTCTCCTCGCGGTCGCCCTCGGCGGCTGCCGCGGAAGCGACACGGAGACCGGTGAGTCCGGCGTCAAGACCGACGTCGGTGTGACGGCCGAGCCCTGCCCCGAGGCCGTCAACAAAGACAAGGGCTGCATCTATCTCGGCATCATCTCCGACCTCACCGAGGGTCCGTTCCGGGCGCTCGCGGTGCCGATCACCGACGCGCAGAAGGCGTTCTGGAAGCGCGTGAACCAGAACGGCGGCATCGGCGACTACGAGGTCGACGTCACCAAATACGTCCGCGACAACAAATACAACCCGCAGGTGACCAACCAGGTCTACCAGGAGATCAAGCCCAACATCCTGGCGCTGGCGCAGACCCTCGGCTCGCCGACGACCGCGGCCATCCTGCCCGACATGAAGACCAGCAACGTGGTCGGTTCGCCGGCGGCGTGGACGTCCGCGTACGCGTTCGAAGACGTGATCATCGAGTCCGGCGCCAACTACTGCGTCGAGTCGATGAACGCGCTGGACTACGCCAACGAGGTCTACAAGCCCAAGAAGGTCATGGCGGTGCACCTGGCCGGTGACTACGGCGACGATGCCGCGGCCGGTGCCAAGATCGCGTCGGAGAAGCTGGGCTTCACGTTCAGCGCCGTCAAGACCGACACGGGCACCGACAAGCAGGCGGGCGCGATCGGCGCGATCCTGCAGCAGCAGCCCGACGTCGTCATCCTGACGATGGGCCCGGCCGACGCGGCCGCGGTCGTGGGCGGCGCGGCGGCGCGCGGCTTCAAGGGCCGCTTCATCGGCACCAGCCCGACCTGGAACCCGGCGCTGCTGCAGAGCCCGGCCGGGCCGGCATTGACCGCCCTGTACGAGCAGAGCGGCCCGTGGGGGTCGTGGGGCACCGACTCGCCGGGGCACAAGGCGATGCGTGACGCGCTGACCGGCAAGACGCCGTCCGACGGCTACACCTCCGGCTGGATCTGGTCCTACCCGGTGAAGGCGGCGCTGGAGAAGGCGGCGGCCAACGGCGACCTGACCCGGGCCGGCGTGGTGGCGGCGGTCAAGCAACTCACCACCGTCGACTACGAGGGCATGCTGCCCACCGGTGCGGGCAACTTCGCCGGCGGACCGAGCGGCACGTTCAAGCAGACCCAGATCTCCAAGGTGGACGCGACGGCGCCGACCGGCGTCACCAAGGTCCGGGACCTCTTCGAAGGCCCGACCGCGAAGGCGTTCACGCTCGACAAGCCCTGCTTCGAACAGCTCTGATCCTGTTCCACCCGGCGGCCGCCACGTCCTCGGACGTGGCGGCCGCTTTGTCGCATTTTCCGAGTCCTGCCGGCCGGGGCGATGGGCGAAACCAGGCGCAACCTGGGTAAAGACCCGGCTACACCGCCGGCCGCCGCATCCCGAAGTGACAGGTGGCCGATTGCGGTACTTCCCTCAAGTAGCTCGCGTTTCGCACAATGGCTGTAGAGCTTCCGCCGCGGTCAGGGCGGGCTCTCCGCGGATCAGCGCGACCTGCCTTCGCACGGTTTCGGAAGGCCGATCGGGAACGGCACGTCACCACAGCCCGCACCACGGAGTTGCTGGAGGCACCCCGTGAACGCAACCCGACCGCAGCCCATCGGCTCGGCCAGCCCATCGCCCACCCCGCTCTACCGGCAGCCCGGCATCCTCGTCACCAGCGAGTCGTTCGTCGTGGCCGGGCGGCGGTTCCCGGTCCGCGACCTGTCCAACCTGCGCACCGCCCGCGGCCCGCACGACCGGCTGACCATGCGCTCCGTGCTGATCACCGGCGCGGTGCTGGGCAGCGTGGGCGTGGCACTCAGCTTCAGCGGCGCGAGCCTGAGCCCGACGGCCTTCCTGATGCTGGGCGCGGCGGCGTTCGTGCCGATCGCCCTGGTCTCCTTCGGCCACCGGATGCGGCCGCGGGCCTACGAGCTGTGGGGCGACTACCGCGGCATGACCGTGTTGCTGTTCAGCTCCGACGAGGAGCGCGAATACGGCCAGGTCACTCGGGCCCTGCTCCGCGCACAGGAGGTCGACCGGATGGGCGGCCTCGCCTCACCACCCCTGGTCAACATCTACCCCTGGTAGGACTTTCCGGATAGAGAGCGCCCGCACGGCGGGCGGGCGCGGGTCGCCGGCGAACTCCCTAGAGTTCGCCGGCGACCTTCTTCTCCGGCGTCTGCGGCGTTCCGCGATCAGAGCTCGCCCGCGACCTTTTCGATGAACGACAGCGAGTCGGTGGGGGAGAGGGCGATCGAGCTGAGCCACTTGAACTCGGAGTGGTAGGGCGCCGTCTCCATCGGACGTTCGATGAAGTTTTCCAGCAGCGCGCTCTCCAGGTAGACCACGTCCTGGTCTGCCTCGTCGGGGAACTGCAGGATGACGAACGAGCCCGCCGCCGTCATGGCGCCCGCCGAGAACGGGACCACCTGGATCGTGATCGTGGGGGCCGCGGCCAGGGCGACCAGGTGGTCGAGCTGCTCCCGGTGCACGTCGGCGCCGCCGATCGCGCGGCGGAGGACCGCCTCGTCGAGGATGATGTCGAACTCCGGCGGCTCGTCGCGGCCGAGGATCTCGTGCTTGCGGCGCATGCGGACGTCGACCCGGGTGTCGAGCTCGTCGGGCCGGATCTGGCCGGGGGTGCGGTTGGTGACCACCGCCCGCGCGTATTCGCGGGTCTGTGCGAGGCCTGGGACCACACTGGACTGGAAGCAGCGCATCGCCGACGCCTCGGCCTCGAGGCCGATGTATTGGGCGTAGTGGGCCGGGATCGACGAGCGGGAGTCCTGCCACCACGGCTTCTGGCGGGCGACCCGGGCGAGCGAGATGAGCTCCTCGGCCTCGGGTGTGCCGTCGATGCGGTAAAGGGTGAGCAGCGCGCGGACGTCGTTGGTGGAGATGCTGACCCGGCCCGTCTCGATGCGGATCAGCTTGCTCAGCGACCAGTCCATCGCCTCGGCGACGAACTCCTGGGTCAGTTCGGCTTTTTCGCGGGCGGCCCGCAGTGCCGTGCGCAGTCGACGCCGGCTGGCGGTGGGCCCTTGGACCGTCGTCACGCCCGCCTCCGGTCGGGAGATGTCAGCTCAGGTTGGCCAAGTGGCACGTTGCGAATTGCCAGGTTGCACCTTGCCCAAGACTACACCCGTCGATGGATTTTTCGGAGCCGCCGCGCACGTCGTGCGAGGCACGCCGGCCTGGACCGGACCGGCGTGCCGTGTCACAGAGGATCGTTCAGCGGGGAAGGTCGAACTCGCCGGCCGCCACACCGGCGATGAAGCCGCGCCACGTCGT
Source organism: Asanoa siamensis (assembly GCF_016862555.1). GTDB lineage: Bacteria > Actinomycetota > Actinomycetes > Mycobacteriales > Micromonosporaceae > Asanoa > Asanoa siamensis. The sequence continues at coordinate 105,026 of NZ_BONE01000002.1, forward strand.
CGCGTCGAAGGTCAGCCGGACGTCGGGGGCGGTGGAGTTGCGCAGGATCGCACCGTCACCGAGCGTAGCGACTTCGGCGCAGTTGACCGCTTCGCAGCGTGAGCTTTTACGAAAGACGGGCATGGTGTTCGTGCTGTCGGACATTGAGATCTCCGCAGGCTCGGGGCTTGATTAAGGCACCAAAAGAGCGCGGCCTGTGAGTGCCCACATAGGGCCGCGCCAGGATAGGAACCTAGCGGCCCAGCGTCCACAATGGAAGTAGAATCGCTCGAATGGCGCAAACTCTTTGCGGGCTGCCTTGCAAGATCACGGAACATGAAAGGTGAATCACCGTGAGTGATCGCGCTCACGGTGACAGTCACTCTTCGCAGCGTGACTGAGGTGTGCGACATTGTATTGATGGGCATAACTCTCGCCTGGCGCCGCAGCAGTCACTGCGAATCAAACCAGTGCGTCGACGTGGCGGTTACGGCCGCCGGCGTGCTCGTTCGGGGGAACGCGGGCGGCCCGGTCTTGCGCTTTCCCCCGGAAGCGTGGCGTGCGCTCTGTGCCGCCCTGAAGGCGTCAGGAGGTGACGGCGACCGGTTCGTCGGCGTCGCTCGACGCCGGCCGGACCCAGCCGGCCACCTTGCGCTCGGCCCAGAAGGACACGAACGGGATCGTGCCCGCCAGCATGACCAGTAGCATCCGCCCGATCGACCAGTGCACCCGCCGGCCGAGGTCGAAGACGGCGATCAGATAGACCATGTAGAGGAACCCGTGCGCCGGGCCGACGGTCTCGACGACCGTGGCGTTGTCGCCGACGTATTTCAACGGCATCCCGATCACCGTGAGAACGATGAGCACGACGCCGACGACGTACGCGATGATCCGGTACCGGGTCAGGGCTGCGCGCATGGTGCGGGGGGATCCTTCCGTGATCAGGCCCGACGGCCCGGGTATTCGGACGCCTTGGCGCCCGGGTTGGCATTGAGCCACGCGAGGTAGTCGTTGTATTCGTCGAGCGCCGGGTCGGGCACGGCCTGACCGGCACCGGCCATGGCCTGCCGCGGCACGAGGACCGGCCGCCGGAAGCCGGACCCGATCTTGGGAGCCTTGGTGCCCAGCACGGGCGGCAGCGCGGGCGCCGCCACCTCGTCCGCGGGCGCCGCCTGCGCGGCGGGGGAGGCCAGCGCGGCGGGGGAGACCAGCGCGTCCCGGATCTCCCGGTACCACAGGAAACCGACGAAGGCGGCGAACACCGGCCACTCGAACGCGTACGCCCAGCTCAGCGCGTTGCCCGCGGTGGCCCGCGACACCTGCCACCAGCCCAGCCAGAGGAAACCGCCGATCAGTGCGATCGCCAGCACATGCTTCGCGAGCATCGGTGGGGTGGCCAGGCGCCTCATGTCCAACGAGGGTACCGGCGCCCGCTGAAGACTCCGACAGCGCGTCGTAGTCGAAGCGAATCTTGGTTACCGGGCGCCGGAAATGGGCAGTATCGAACCATGACCGAATCCTTTGGGCGCTCCCCTGAGTCCGACGTGACGGTGTCGGTGGTCGGCGAGGACGTCGGGGTCGACCCGAGCGAACTCTCCGACGACGACCTCATCCGGGAGCTGCACAGCCTGCACCGGACCCGGCTCGACACGCTCCGGCACGGCTCGGACCCGGCGCTCGCCAACCACCTGCGGCGCACCGCGGAGCTGGAGACCGAGTACCTGGCCCGGAACCCGGGCCGCGAGGTCGACCCGCACCGCCTCCGCGACGGGGCACAGTGACCATGGCCGAGCGAGAGCCGCTGGGCCGGGCACCCGGCGACACCGATCCGGCCGACACCGGCGAGGGCGACGACTTCGCCGTCGAGCACGAGGACACCGCGGTCGACGAGTCGATCACCGAGGGCCGGGACCGCGGCGAGTCCGAGAGCCCGCACGGCTGGTCGGGCCTGGAGGAGCACGACCGCTCCGGCAACTGATCCGCCGATCCGCGCACATCGCCCCGGGCGGCGTCCTAGCGTGGGATTCGTCGGGGTCGACATCGATCCCGCCAATCTGCAGAGCTGGCCCGCCGAGTCGGGGTTTGACTGTTTGTCACGGTTAGAGGGCGGAACGCGCCCTTCGCTCCCTCCCAGTGAGCCTGAAACGGGGAGAGGAGCCTCCGCATGTCCGCCACCGCCGAGATCCGGCCGTTCACCGTCACCATTCCCGCCCGGGACCTGGAGGACCTGCGCGACCGGATCGACAACACGCGCTGGCCCGAGCGGGAGACCGTGCCCGACCTGACCCAGGGCGTGCAGCTCGAGACCATGCAGGAGCTGGCGCGGTACTGGACGTCGGACTACGACCTGCGCCGGGTCGAGGCGCGGCTCAACGAGCTTCCCCAGTTCATGACCGAGATCGACGGCCTGGACATCCACTTCATCCACGTGCGGTCCCGGCACGAGAACGCCATGCCGCTGATCCTCACCCACGGCTGGCCGGGCTCCGTCGTCGAGTTCCTGCAGACCATCGACCTGCTGACCGACCCGGAGACGCACGGCGCCGACGCCGCGGACGCCTTCCACGTGGTGGTGCCCTCGATTCCCGGGTACGGGTTCTCCGGCCGACCCGACAGCACCGGCTGGGGCCCCGACCACATCGCCCGGGCGTGGGCCGTGCTGATGACCCGCCTCGGCTACGACCGGTACGCGGCGCAGGGTGGCGACTGGGGCGCGATCATCACGGACCTGATGGGCGCGCAGGCACCGGACGGGCTGATCGGCATCCACTCCAACATGCCCGGCACGGTGCCGGCCGACGTCTTCCGGGTGATGACGCAGAACGTGCTCGGCTCCGGCGAGCCCAAGCCGACCGACCTCTCGGCCGCGGAGAGCCGGGCCTACGACCAGCTCAGCTACCTCTACACCAAGGGCATCGGGTACGCGCTGGAGATGGCGCTGCACCCGCAGACGCTGTACGGCCTGGCCGACTCGCCCGTCGCGCTGGCCGCCTGGATGATCGACCACGACCGGCAGAGCTACGAGGACATCTCGGCGGCGTTCGTGCAGAAGGAGCCCGTCGGCATGCTCACCCGCGACGAGGTGCTCGACAACGTCACGCTGGCCTGGCTCACCAACACCGGCATCTCGTCGGCCCGGCTCTACTGGGAGAGCGCCGTCGGCTTCTTCGACGTCAAGGGCGTCCGCACGCCGGCCGCGGTCAGCGTCTTCCCGCACGAGCTGTACCAGGCTCCGCGGTCGTGGACCGACCAGGCGTACCCGAATCTGGTCTATTTCCACGAGGTCGACGCGGGCAACCACTTCGCGGCCTGGCAGGAGCCCGAGCTGTTCGCGGGCGAGGTCCGCGACGGGCTGCGGCCGCTGCGATGACGACCGCCCTTCCTGCTCTCGCCGGGGCGTCGGCGTGGCTCAACTCCGAGCCGCTGACCCCCGGCGAGCTGCGCGACCGCGTCGTCCTCGTCGACTTCTGGACGCTGACCTGCATCAACTGGCTGCGCACCCAGCCCTACGTGCGGGCCTGGTCCCAGGCGTACGCCGATGACGGGCTGGTGGTCCTCGGCGTGCACACGCCGGAGTTCACCTTCGAGCACGACCTCGACCTGGTCCGCCGGGCGACGGCGGAGCGGGGGATCGGCTATCCGGTCGCGGTCGACAACGACTACGCGGTCTGGACCGCGTTCGACAACCACTTCTGGCCGGCGCTCTACTTCGCCGACACGACCGGCGCCATCCGCGACCACCACTTCGGCGAGGGCCGGTACGAGGAGTCCGAGCGGTCGATCCAGCGGCTGCTCGGCGTCGACCGCGCGCTGGTCGCCCCCGAGGTGATGGGCGGCGGGGTCGAGGCGGAGGCCGACTGGGACACGCTGCGCACGCCGGAGACCTACCTGGGCTACGCGCGCGGCGGCGGGTTCGCCTCGGCCGGGCCGGCGCCCGACCAGCGCCGCGACTACGCGTTCCCGGGCTACCTGCCGGCCAACCAGTGGGGTCTGGACGGCGAGTGGACGATCGGGCGGGAGAAGATCACGCTGGACGGCGCCACGGGCAGCATCGCCTTCCGGTTCCAGGCGCGCGACGCCCACCTGGTGCTGGCGAACCCGACCGGCCGGCCGATCCCGTTCCAGGTCTTCCTGGAGGGTGCCGAGCCGGGGCCGGCGCACGGCGTCGACGTCAGCCCCGAGGGCGTGGGGACGCTCCGGGAGGGCCGGCTCTACCAACTCGTGCGCCAGCCCGACGTGGTCGCCGAGCGGATCCTGGAGATCACGTTCGACGAGCCGGGCGCCGAGGCCTACGCCTTCACGTTCGGCTGAGGCCCCGGCGCGGGGGCTAGTTGCCGAAGATCTGGTCGATGACGTCCCGGCCGGGGCCGTCGTTGGCCGGCGGGTCGTTGTCGTCCTGGTCGTCGTCGGGCCCGTCGGTCGGGTCCGCCGGCGGCGGTGAGCCACCGCTGATCTTCAGGGTGACGATCGCGCCCTCGGCGCTGCGGCCGGTCGGGTCGGTGTAGGCGACCGTGCCCTCCGGGCAGTTCGACGGCACCGGGATGCTGTCGACCTTGACGTTGAAGCCGGCCTCCGTCAGGCGGCTGCGGGCCGAGTCGACCGAGTCGCAGGACACGCTCGGGATCGACTTCTGGTTGCCGTACGCGGTGTCCTTGGACGGCGCCGGGAAGTTGACGCTGGGCTTGCCCTTCATGGCGTCGGCCAGCGTCTGGTACACGGCCGGGTTGATCTTGCCGTGGTCCATGTTCTCCGGCGTCTCCGGATAGTCCGGGTCGGCCATGATCCCGGCGACCGCGAGCGTCGTCGTGGTCACCACCAGGGAGGCGGTGCGGTCGCTGTCGGTGGTGCCGGTCTTGCCCGCGACCGGGTGGTCGACCACGTCGCGCACGCCGCCCGCGGTCGAGCCGCGGCACTTGCCGAACGCGGACTGGTCGCCGACCGGGCAGCGGGCGACGTCGATCGCGCCGCGGGCCACCTCGGTGGGCACCGCCTGGTCGCAGCGCGGCGCACCGGCGTCGACCTTGGCGCCCTCGAAGTCGACGATCTGCTCGACCGGGGTCGGCTCGCAGTGCTTGCCGTCCGCGGCCAGCGTCGCGTACGCGTTGGCCAGGTCCAGCGGCGTCGTCGCCGAGACGCCCAGGGTGAACGAGCCCCAGGTGTCGGCCGCCTCCTTGTCGGCCGCGTGCTCGGCCTCCGTCGGCGCCAGGAACTTGATGCCCAGCGCCTTCGCCGCCTGGATCGTGTTGTACGCGCCGGCCTGCTCCTCGAGCGGCACGAAGTAGGTGTTCACCGAGCGCCCGAACGCGCTCCACATGTCGTGCCGGCCGGCCATGCCCGCGTTGTCGTTGGTCGGGCAGTAGCGCGGCACGTCGGAGCAACTGCCGGGCTCGCCCTGCGGCGCGTAGTAGCCCGACCGGTAGACCTGCGGCGCGTTGATCTCGGTCGCCATCGGCATGCCCTTGAGCAGCGCGGCCACCACGGGGAAGATCTTGAACGTCGAGCCCGCCTGGTAGCCGTGCACCCCGCCGCCGCCCGTGATCAGCGGGTTGGTGGTCACCGGGTACGTACCGCGTACGCCCCGCTGGGCTTCCTTCGGGTTGCTGTGCGGCTTGTTCTTCGGGTTGCCGGGGTTGTCGATGCCGAAGATCCGGTTGGTGGCCAGGGCCCGGACGCGGCCGGTGCCGGGCTCCACCGCGGCCACCATCAGCGCTTCCTTGCGGTCGACGGCGAGTTGCTCGGTGACGTTCTTCTGGGCGGCCTTCTGCACCGTCGGGTCGAGCGAGGTGACGACCCGGTAGCCGCCGCCGCGCAGCCGCCGCTCACGGTCGTACGTGCTGCTGCCGAACGCCTCCTGCGCCAACCACCAGCGCTGGAAGTAGTCGCAGAAGAAGCCGTAGTCGTTGGGCTTCGTGGCGGTGCAGCCGTTGTTCGGGGACTTGCCGACGAACTTGAGCTGCACGGCCTTCGCCGCGGTGGCCTGCGCCGTGGTGATCGCGCCGGTCTTGACCATCTGGTCGAGCACCCAGTCGCGCCGCTCCAGGGTCTGCGGCCGCTGCCCCTCGTCCATCGGGTCGTAGACGCTCGGCGCCCGGATCACGCCGGCGAGCAGGGCCGACTCAGACAGGGAGAGCTTGTCCGGCGTCTTGCCGAAGTAATAGGAGGACGCCGCGTAGATGCCGTACGTGCTGTGCCCGAACGGGGCCATGTTCAGGTAGCGCTCGATGACACCGTTCTTGCCGAGCTCCTTGTCGAGCGCCAGGGCCTGCCGGCTCTCCTTGATCTTGCGGCTGGTGCTCTTCTCGGTCGCCTCGACCACCTGCTGCGGGTCGGTCGCGGCGTAGGTGGCGAGCATCCGGACGAGCTGCATGTCGAGCGTCGAGCCGCCCTGCTGGGCGCCGGTCGTCTTGTTGACCACCACGGCCCGCGCGAGGCCGCGCACGTCCACGCCATTGTGCCGGTAGAACGACTGGTCCTCGGCCGCGACCAGGGCCTGCGGCATCGTCGGCGCGATCGCCGCGAGCTGCACGTCCTTGCGGTTCTCGTCGAAGAACGTGGCGAGCTGGGTCCTGCCGTCCCGGGCGAACACCTGGGTGGCCTGCGGCGCCTGCTTCACGGTGAAGCTCGCGGGCAGCGCGTCGAAGGAGACGGCACCCGCCTTCGCGATGAGCCCGGACGCGGCGGCGAGGGGGAAGGCGGCGGCGGCCACGATCACGCCGGAGAGCACACCGACCGCGGCCAGCGTGGCGACATTGCGAAACCGGCTGTTTTCGTGCGCGCGCATAGGACCCCCGGGCTGTTTGGCGTGTATTGGACCAGACGCGTCAATCGGCCTCCCGGTTGCGGGTCGGGATGCGTGAATCAAGTCACCCTCGCCACGACACGCGGCATAGCCTCCCTATAAAAGGGGCAAATGCCAGATATAGGGAGCGGGGATGGACCTGGACGAGATCACCAAACTGGCGCAGAACGAGCGGGTACGCCGGCTCCTGCTCAGCGTGCTCACCCGGGCCGGTGCCGGTCTCGACCTGAACCGCCTCCTCGACCAGCTCCAACAGGGCGGCCTGCAGCAGCAGGTGCAGTCCTGGGTCGCCGCCGGGCCCAACCGCGAGATCACCGACGCCCAGATCCGGGACGCGCTCGGCGCGGCCAACCTCGACGCGGCCGCCGGTGACGCCGGCCTGTCGCCCGAGCAGGCCGCCACCACGCTCGCCGAGGTGCTGCCCCAGCTCGTCGACCGGGCCAGCCCGGGCGGTGCCCTGCCCGACGCCAGCACGCTCGAGGACGCCTTCGGCCAGCTCCTGCTGGGCGACGCGAGGGAGGACCACCCATGATCAGCACACTGCTCTGGGCGCTCATCGGCGGCGCCGTCATCGGCGTCCTGGCCCGGGTGATCCTGCCCGGTCGTCAGTACCTCTCGATCTGGGCCACGATCGGCGTCGGCTTCGTGGCCGCGCTCGTCGGCGGCGTGATCGCGGACTTCCTGGGCGTGGGCGAGACCCGCGGCATCGACTGGATCCGCCACGGCATCCAGATCGGCCTGGCGATCCTGTTCGTCTGGATCTTCAGCCGGCTGGCCGCCCGCGACGTCGCCAAACGGTCAATCGAGCGGTAGCTCGTCGAACAGCACCACGGGCCCGTCGGGCTCGCGGGTGTCGAAGCGGTACGAGCGGACCACGGCGGCGGCCGAGTCGAGCACCGAGAACACGGTCACGTCGTTGTCGGCCACGTAGGGCAGCGGCTCGCCCGCCGGCCCGGTCAGCGGCGCGCGCGTGGGCACGATCGGCTCCAGCCCGCCCGGGTCGCCGCGGTGCGGGTACGCGCCGTACGAGTTGCCGACGTTCGAGCTCTCCAGCCAGTTGACCCCGTTGTCGTCCCGGAACCGGTTCCACAGGTGGGAGTGGCCGTTGACGACGAGGTCGACCCCGGCCGCCCCGAACAGCGGCGCCAGGTCGCGCAGCACGATGTCGTCGGGGTACGCGTAGCCGTCCGCGGTCGCCACCGGGTCGGTGTAGGCCGGCAGCACGTGCGCGCCCAGGCCGTGACTCGCGTGGTGGAACAGCACCACCCGGAACCGGGCTTCCCGGGCCGCGGGCGACGCGAGCTCACCGGCCAGCCACTCGTGCTGCGGCGACCCCGCGTCGATCCGCTCGAACAGGAACTGCCCGCCCATCGGGTCGCCGACCCGGTCGGCCGGCTCCCGGTAGGTCGTCACCGCGTCGCGCCACGCCCGGGTGACGAACAGCGCCACCACGAACACGTCGCCGACGGTCCGCGACCACCAGCGCGGGCCGTCCGGGCCGGCCGGCACCGGGAACAGCGCCTCGTAGGAGGCCGTGTCCCAGGCGTCGGGCGCCGGGTCGTCGAAGAGGTCCTGCGGCGTGCGGTGCCGGGCCCGGCGGCCCATCACCTCGTGGTTGCCGATCGCCGGGAACAGCGGGGCGTGCTGCAGCAGCGGCGCGCCCCGGTAGTGCCGGCCCGCGATCACCGTGTCGGCCCGCCCGGTCAGGCTCGCGAAGAAACCCCGCCCGGTCGGGTGCGCGAACCAGTCGGCGGCGCGGTCCGGCACACCCACCATGTCGCCGGCGAACAGCACGCCGTCGAGCTCGACACCGACCGTCTCGGCCACCTTCGCCAGGTTGGCGGGGGTCATCGGCCACATCTGGTGGTCGCTGGAGAGCAGCAGCCGCACCGGCGCGCCCGGGGCGACCGCGGGCGCCAGGCTGTAGTCGGGTGACTCGGCGACGCGGCCGTCGGCGAAGAACGAGACGACGCGGTACGGGGTGCGGCCCGCCCCGAGCCCGTCCACGTACGCCCAGTGGCGGTGCACGGTCGCGCGTACACCCTGGTCGTCGTGGAGGGTGACCAGCGTGGAGCTGGTCGCTTCGACGCGCCGCCCGCCCGGCAGGAGCACCGCGCCGGTCGCCGGCTCGTCGGTGTGCCAGAGGACGTGCACCCCGTCCGGGGACGGGTCGAGGAGGTACGGCTCGCTGTGCACCGCACAAGTATCCCGGTCCGCTGATCGGATAACGTCACTCCATGTCCGAGACGGGTTATCCCTGGCCGATCGAGACCACCCGGCTCGCCAACGGCCTGCGCGTCGTGGTCTCGCCGGACCGCACGGCGCCGGTCGTGGCGGTCAACCTCTGGTACGACGTCGGGTCGCGGCACGAGCCCGAGGGGCAGACCGGCTTCGCCCACCTGTTCGAGCACCTGATGTTCGAGGGCTCGGTCAACGTGCCCAAGACCGAGCACATGCGACTCGTCCAGGGCAACGGCGGCTCGCTGAACGCGACGACCAACCCTGACCGGACCAACTACTTCGAGACGCTGCCGGCCGAGCACCTGGAGCTGGCGCTCTGGCTCGAGGCCGACCGGATGGGCGGGCTGGTGCCCGCGCTGGTCCAGGAGACGCTCGACAACCAGCGCGACGTGGTCAAGAACGAACGGCGGCAGCGGTACGAGAACGTGCCCTACGGCGACGCCTGGCTGCGGCTGCTCCCGCTGCTCTACCCGGAGGGGCATCCCTACCACCACCCGACGATCGGGTCGATGGCCGACCTCAACGCGGCCGAGCTCGGCACGTTTCAGGCGTTCCACCGCTCCTACTACGCCCCCGACAACGCGGTGCTGACGGTGGCCGGCGACGCCGAGCCCGCCGAGGTGTTCGCGCTGGCGGAGAAATACTTCGGCAAGCTGGCCGCCGGCGGTGCGCGGCCCGCGGCGCCGATCGGCTCCCTGGACAGCTGGGCGGGCCCGGTCTCGTCGGTGGTCGCGGCCGAGGTGCCGGCGCCGCGCGTCTACCTGGCGCACCGGACCTACCCCTACGGCACGCCGGAGTACGACGCGCTCACCGTGCTCGCGACGATCCTCGGCCAGGGCCGGGGCAGCCGCCTCTACCGGCTGCTGGCCGACGGCGCGCGGCTGGCCCAGCCCGACACCGTCTCCGCCTACGGCGTCGACCTCGCGTACGCGCCCGCGCCACTGATCGCCTCCGCGACCGCCCGCCCGGGCGTCACCGCGGCCCGGCTCGGCGCGGCGCTGGCGGAGGTGGTCGACGACCTCGTCGCCGGCGGCGTCACCGACGCGGAGCTGACCCGCGCCAAGGCGCTGCTGGAGACCGAGTGGTGGATCGGGGTCGCCACCGTGGACGGCCGAGCCGACCTGCTCAGCCGCTACGCCACCCTGTTCGGCGACCCGGCCCGGGTCGGCACGCGGCTGCCCGGCTGGCGTGCCGTGACCGCCGACGCGGTGGCCGAGGTGGCCCGCGCGGTGCTCCGCCCCGAGGACCGCGTGACGCTCGTCTACGAGCCGATGGAGGCAGTGGCATGACCCAGCTCATCGCGCAGCGCCCGGAGCCGGGCACGCCCCGGCCCTACCGCTTCCCGACGGTGGTCCGGCGCGACGTCGCCGGTGGCCAGGTGGTCGCGGCCGACCTGCCGGGCCACAACCTGGCCGTGGCGTCGCTGCTGCTCGACGCGGGCGGCGGCCGGGAGACGACGGGCGTCGAGGGCGTCGCCGAGGTGCTGGCCAAGGCCCTCGAGGAGGGCACGACGGCGCGCTCGGCCGCCGACTACGCGGTCGCGCTCGAGTCGCTCGGCACCGACCTGTCGCTCTCGGTCGACTGGGACTCGTTCTCGGCCACCGTCCAGGTGCCGGTCGCGGCCCTGCCCGCGGCGGTCGAGCTGCTCGCCGAGGCGGTGCGCCGACCCAAGCTCGACCCGGCCGACGTGACCCGGGTCCGCGACGACGAGGCCGAGTCGCTGCGGCTCTACTGGGCCAACCCCGGCCCGCGGGCCGACGCGGTGCTGCGCGCCGACCTGTTCGGCGGCGAGGTGCGGCACGGCCGCCCGCTCTCCGGCGACCCGCGCTCGGTGGCCGGGCTCTCCGTCGACGACGTGCTCGGCTTCCACCGCTCCTGGTTCGCCGCACCCGGCACGCTGCTGGTGGTCGGCGACCTGTCCCGCATCGACCTCGACGCGCTGGGCCGCGCGGCCTTCGCGGGCGCGACCGAGGCCGCCGCGCTGGCCGGCGAGCCGTTCCCGGTCGGCGCGCGGGCGTCCCGGCGGATCGTGATCGTCGACCGCCCGGGTTCGGTGCAGTCGACGCTGCGGCTCGGCCACACGGCGCCGCACCGGTCGCACCCCGACTACGTGCCGATGACACTCGGCGCGATCGTGCTCGGCGGCGCGTTCACGTCACGCCTCAACCACCTGCTGCGCGAGGTGAAGGGCTACACCTACGGCATCCGGTCCGAATACGGCCTGTCCCGCCGCTTCGGCCGGTTCGTGGTCAGCGCGGGGGTCCAGACCGCGGTGACGGCACCGGCACTGGTCGACGCGGTCGGCGAGATCGCCCGCACCCAGGCGGAGGGCGTCACGGAGCCGGAGCTGGCGGTGGCTCGCGACTGGCGGGCGGGCCAGCTCTCGGTGGGCCTCCAGTCACCGCGGGCCTACGCGGGGGCGCTGGCGACGCTGGTCGTGCACGACCTGCCCGACGACTACCACGCCCGGTTGCGCGAGTCGCTGCTGCACGCGACGGTGGAGGAGGTCTCGGCGGCGACCGCGGCCCACCTCAACCCGACCGGCATCACCCTGGTCATCGAGGGCGACGCGGAAAAGATCCAGAACGACCTGGCAGCGACCGACCTCGGCGAGGTCACGGTGACGGCGGTCTAGGAGCGCGGCGGGCCGTCTCGCGGCGCGTGGCGTGCGGTATCAGCGGCCCGCGGCGGGATCGGCGGCGCGCGGCGTGGGAGATCAGCGGCGCACGGCGGCCACCGCATGGCGGCGCCCGCCGGGCCTTGGCCACGGCGGTGCCTGCCGGGCTTCGGCCAATGCGCGTCGGCGTCCGGGCCTCGGCCGGCCGCGTGGCGGCCGAGGTCCGGCGGGCTGTCGTCGTGTCAGGCCAGGAGTTCGGCGATCTGGACCGCGTTGAGGGCCGCGCCCTTGCGGAGGTTGTCGTTCGAGACGAAGAAGGCCAGGCCGTTGTCGGCCGTCTCGTCGGCGCGTAGCCGGCCCACGTAGGACGGGTCCTGGCCCGCTGCCTTCAGTGGCGTCGGCACGTCGTCGATCGTCACGCCCGGTGCGGCGGCCAGCAGCTCCGCCGCTCGGGCCGGGCTCAGCGGGGCCGCGAAGCGGGCGTTGACCTGCATCGAGTGGCCGGTGAAGACGGGCACCCGGACGCAGGTGCCGGAGACGCGTAGGCCCGGGATTTCGAGGATCTTGCGGCTCTCGTTGCGGAGCTTCTGCTCCTCCTCGGTCTCGAAGGAGCCGTCGTCGACCAGGGCGCCGGCCAGCGGGAGCACGTTGAACGCGATCGGCTCGGCGAACTGCCGCGGCTGCGGGAACTCGACCGCGGCGCCGTCGTGGGTCAGCTCCGTGGCCCGCTCGGCGACCTTGCGGACCTGCTCGTCGAGCTCGGCGACGCCGGAGAGCCCGGCGCCGGAGACCGCCTGGTAGGTCGCGACCACCATGGCGACCAGGCCGGCCTCGGCGTGCAGCGGGCGGAGCACCGGCATGATCGCCATCGTGGTGCAGTTGGGGTTGGCGATGATGCCCAGCGGACGATCGGCCATCGCGTGCGGGTTGACCTCGGAGACCACCAGCGGGACCCGCGGGTCCATCCGCCAGGCCGACGAGTTGTCGATCACCACGGCGCCGGCCTCGGCGACCTTGGGGGCCAGCGTCTTGGACGCGCCCTTGCCGGCCGAGAACAGCACGACGTCGAGACCCCGGTAGTCGGCGGTGTCGGCGTCCTCGACGGTGATCTCGGTGCCCTGCCACGGCAGGGTCCGCCCGGCCGAGCGCGCGCTGGCGAACAGCCGCAGCTCCTCGACCGGGAAGGCGCGCTCCGCCAGGATTCGCCGCATGACGCTGCCGACCTGGCCGGTGGCACCCATGATTCCGATCCTCATGAACGCGAGGTTACCGACCCCGGGCCTGCCGGCCGACCGAGATTCCCACCCTGTGGGGCGGCTATCACCTCCGGCCCACCACGACGGTGGCGTCCAGGTCCTCGTCGGCGACCACGGTGGGCGTCAGGCCGGCCCCGGTCAGCGCCGCCCGCGCCGCCTCGACCTGGTCGACGCCGATCTCGCTGAACAGCGTGCCCCCGGGGCGCAGCCACACGGGCGCCTGGGCGGCCACCCGGCGCAACACGTCGAGCCCGTCGGCACCACCGTCCAGGGCCCGCAGCGGCTCGTGCTCACGGGCCTCGGGAGGCAACAGTTCAACCGCCCCACTGGGTACGTACGGCACGTTGGCCACGAGCACGTCCACGCGCCCCCGCAGTTCGCCCGGCAACGGCGCGAACAGGTCGCCGGGGTAGACCCGCCCGCCGTACGGCGCCAGGTTGCGCTTGGCCACCGCCACGGCGGCAGGCTCGATGTCGGCGGCGTACACGTCGAGACCGTCCACCCGGTCGGCGACGGCCGCCGCGATCGCGCCCGAGCCGCAGGCCAGGTCGACGAGCACCGCGGGGCCGGTGATCTCCGCCGCCGCGAGCCGGACCAGGAGCTCGGTGCGGTGCCGGGGCACGAACACGCCGGGCGCGACCGCGACCCGCAGCCCGCAGAACTCGGCCCAGCCCAGCACGTGCTCCAGCGGGACGCCCCGGACCCGCTCGGCGACCATCTCGTCGAGCCGGGCGGCACTGGGCGCGGAGTCGACCAGCAGCCGGGCCTCGTCCTCGGCGAACACACACCCGGCCGCCCGCAGCCGCTCGACGATCTTCTCCGGAGTCACCGAGGGTTTATACCTCCGGCTCGGGAGCCAGGCGACGCAATACCTCGGCGAAGTCGATCGGCGGGTGCCCGGCGATCCGCTCGACGCGGTCGGACACCTCTGCCAGGTCGCCGTGGGCGATGGCGGTGTAGGTGCTGACCCACCCGTCGACCTGCCAGGCGGGCGCGCCGTAGTGGGCCCGCGACGCGTACGCCTCCTGGAGGGTCTCCTGCTCGTAGCGGTAGGGCCGGTTGAGCACCGCCGTCATCGTGGCGGCCGCTTCCTCCAGCGTGATCGCGAACGGCCCCGTCAGGTCGTAGGTCTGCCCGGCGTGCCGCCCCGGCTCGCCGAGCACCGCGACGGCCACGTCGGCGACGTCGTCCCGGGCGACCGCGGCCACCCGCCCCTCGCCGGCGGGGCCGCGGATGACCCCGTCGACCGCCAGGCTCGGCAGGAAGTCGAGGTAGAGGTTGTCGCGCAGGATCGTGTGCGACAGGCCGCTGGCGTGCAGGTGCTGCTCGGTCGCGTAGTGGTGGTGGGCCAGGGTGAACGTCGAGTCCGGTGCCGCGCTGACGAACGACGTGTAGACCAGGTGCTTCACGCCCGCCGCGATGGCCGCGTCGACGAAGGTGAGGTGCCTCGTCACCCGGTCGGCCTCCTCGGCCGCCGACACCATGAACACCGTGTCCACACCGGACAGTGCCGCCCGGAGGGCGTCGGCGTCGCCGTAGTCGGCCACCGCGGCGGTCGCGCCCGGCAGCTTCGGCGCCCTGTCGGCGGCGCGGACCAGCAGCCGTTGCGGAACGCCCGCGTCGGCCAGCCGCCGCGCGACCCGCCCGCCCAGCTCGCCCGTCGACCCCGTCACGGCGAGGACGCCGGGGCCCGGCGCGTGGCTGCGCCCGGCCTCCCGGGCCGGCGTGGTGCTCATTTCGGTGGGAGCGTGCGCGCGTACGCGACGCCCCGCTCGACCCAGGCGCGCAGATCTTTCTCGTCGGCCAGCCCGTCCGTGCCGACCACCACCCAACCGGCCGGCCGGCGCCCGCCACCCATCTCGAACGGCGTCACGTGCGGCTTGCCCAGCGCCGCGTCGGTGGCGTCGCGGCCGACCCGCACCAGCAGGCCGTCGCCGCGGACGCCGCAGGCCATGTTGCCGCCCACCATGAAGATCAGACTGCCGAACATCCGGCGCTCGTCGACGTCGGGGCCGCCACCGACCAGCTCCCGGACCTGCGCGACCAGGTGATCATCAACTGCCATCATCCGATCGTGCCACGCACCCGCGTGGCGGTCAGGCCGGAACGGAATCGGCCCCCGGATCGTCAGAACGGGTATGCGACGTTCGACCTGGGCCTTCGTGGCCGCCGCGCCCCTCCTGCTGCTCGCCTCGGCCTGTGGCACCCAGCCCGCCGCCGACGCCGCGCCGCCCAACCGCCCCGCGGCCGACGCGCTCGGTGCCGACGAGGTGGCGCTGCGGGTCGTCCACACCGGCGGCTTCGTGACGCCGCAGTCGATCCCGGCCCGGGTGCCCGCACTGTCGATCTACGGCGACGGCCGGGTGATCACCCAGGGCCCGGTCCCGGCCATCTATCCCGGTCCCGCGCTGCCCAACCTGCAGCAGTCCCGGATCTCCGCCGAAGACGTCGACGCGCTGGTGAAGCGCGCGCTCGACGCCGGTGTCGGCGCGGGCACAGACCTGGGCCAGCCCGGTGTCGCCGACGCGTCCACGACCCGGTTCCTGGTGACGACGGGCGCGGGGGTGCGCACGACGGACGCGTACGCGCTGGAGCTGCCCGACCACGGCGGCCTGCTCACCGCGCCGCAGAAGGCCGCCCGCAAGGAGCTCTCCGACCTGCTGGCCGCCCTGCAGGACCTGCCGACGACGCTCGGTGCCGGCGCGGTCAGGGACGAGGGCGCCTACCCGACCAAGGCGGTCGCGGGCATCGCCACTCCCTACGTCGCGCCGGAGAACGTCGCCGAGCTGGGCGGCCCGCCGGCGCCGGTCGACTGGCCGGGCCCGGCGCTGCCCGGCGACCGCCTCAACCCCACCGTCGACGTCGGCTGCGTGACCGCGACCGGTGCCGAGGCGACGGCGGTGCTCACCGCGGCCGGCACGGCCAACGCGATGACCCCGTGGGTGTCGGGCGGCAAGCAGTGGTCGGTGCTGCTACGACCGTTGCTGCCCGACGAGAGCGGCTGCGCGGACCTGGCGAAACAGTCATAGGCGTACGCGGCCTGCGATCCTAGCCGTTGATAAAGTGTCGAACGTGGACTTTCTGGACGCGATCAAGGCCGCCACCCGCGAGGTGGGCCAGCAGAACCTGCCCGAGGGCCCGGCCCGGTCGGTGGTCCTGCGGCGCAGCTTCCCCGCGCCGGCGGACGACGTCTGGGACGCGCTGACCGATCCCGACCGGATCGGCCGTTGGTTCCTCCCGGTCAGCGGCGACCTCACGGTCGGGGGGCTCTACCAGATCGAGGGCAACGCGGGCGGCCGGATCCTGCGCTGCGAGCGGCCGACCGAGCTGGTGGTCACCTGGATCTTCGGTGCCGACATCGCGACGACGACCGGCAGCGAGGTGCACCTGACCCTGTCGCCGGAGCCCGACGGCGGCACCGAGTTGCTGCTGCGGCACATCGCGGTGGTCGACCCGGCGCTCTGGGCGCAATATGGCCCAGGTGCCACCGGCGTCGGCTGGGACCTGTCGTTCCTGGGCCTCGGCCTGCACCTGGCCGGCGGCTCGCTCGACGAGGCCGAAGGGTGGGAGGAGTCGGCGGAGGCCCGGGCGTGCATGGTCGCCAGCGCGGAGAGCTGGGGCGCCGCGCAACTCGCCGACGGCGCCACGCCCGACGAGGTCACCGCGGCGGTCGCCAACACGATCGCCTTCTACGCCCCGGAAGACTGAGCGAGACGGGGCCTAGTCGGGAGTCGGGCGGGGGATGCGGGCGTCGACCACGGGGGCGAGCCGGGTCGCGACCTCGCAGGCCCGTTCGCCCAGCGGCAGTCGCTCGACCGTGAGGCCCACCTGGACGGCGCGGTCGGGGCGCACGGCGAAGAGGCGCTCGCAGGTGGCCTCGCCGAGCCGGGTGCCCTCGCGCTGCAGCACGCCGTCGGGGGCCGCGGCGAACGGTGACATCCGGCCCGCGGTGAACAGGCCGCGCCCTTCCACCTCCTCCAGCGCCTGCTCGGCCACCTCGAGCGAGGCGGGCAGGAAGCTGACCGAGACGCTGTCGACGTACGCGCCGGCGCCGTCCCGCGGCTGGGCCTCGCGGTAGAGGCACATCGTCGTCTCCGCACCACCCGCGAGACCCGGTGCGGACGTCAGCGCGCCCGGGCCGAGGCCGAGGCTCTCCCGTTCGGCGTCGCGGAGGAACTCGCACGGGCTCGCCAGGCTGGCGAGGTCGGGCGGTGGTGGCGGCTCGCGCCGCGGCGACGAACACCCGGCCAGCGCCAGCAGGACGCAGCAGGACATCGACATCCATCTCCGCATGGCTCAACTGTAGCCACGCGGGAGCCGGACCCGGGGGCGCGCGTCAGGCCGCGGTGGCCCCGAACGGAGGGCGGTCGTCCCGTGCGTCGGACCAGACTCCGCTGTGGTCGATGCGCCGCTGCGCCTCGCCGAGGTCGATGTCGTAGAGGTCGCACAACGCGCGGGCGGACGGCAGCATCTGCAGGCCGCCGTCGCGGAGCCGGCGCAGCACCGCGGTTTCGTCGGCGCCGTCACGGATCTCGGCGGAGGCCTGCTGGACGAGGTCGGCATAGCCGGTAGGGAGCGGCATGAGCGCAGTATCCCCCGATAGGGTGGCGCGGCTGTACCCCGTACCTCTGAATCGATCTTTTGGAATTGATCCTTCGGATGGTGTAACTGGACTGGTACGGCCGGTAAGGTGTCGGGCGTTGACATGAGGCGTCGCGACGGCGCATCGCATGGGAGGTCGTGAAGTGCCGGTCACTGGCCAGCGGGTGGTTCGGCGTGCCCTGGGGCGACGGCTGACCAAACTGCGTGTCGCCAACGGCAAGTCACGACGCGAGGTCGCCGAGGCCAAGCTCGGCATCTCGGAGCCGACGCTGCACCGCATCGAGACGGGCAAGGTCCCGGTCACCGGTGCCAACGTGCGCGCGCTGTGCTGGCTCTACGGCGCCGACCAGAGCGTCACGGACGCGCTCGCCGAGCTCGCCCTCGGCACGTCGCGCGAGGAGTGGTGGGACGGCAGCCCGGTCATCCCCGACTGGTTCAAGCTCTACGTCGGCCTCGAGGCCAGCGCGTCGAAGATCTGCACCTACGACGGCGAGATCATCCCGGGTGAGTTGCAGACCGAGCAGTACGCCGTGGCGGTGTTCGGCGCCGAGCAGCCGCGCGACGACGAGGCCGTGCACCGGCACGTGAAGCTACGGATGCAGCGCCAGCGCGCGCTGCTGGCCCGGGCGCCGCGGCTCGTGACCGTGCTGGGCGAGGGCGCGCTGACCCGGCCGGTCGGCGGCAAGACCGTCCTCGACGGGCAGATCGAGCACCTGCGCCGCACGGCCAAGCGCGACAACGTCGAGATCCGGGTGCTGCCGTTCACGGTCGGCGCGCACGCCGCGATGGCCGGCGCGTTCCGCATCCTCGACTTCGACGACCCCGACGATCCCGACGTGGTCTATCTCGAGTCCCACGTGGGCGCCCTCTATCTCGAAGAGGAACACGAGGTGGCCGAATACCGCCGCGTCTTCGACCTCGTGATGAAGGCATCGGTCGCGCTCGAGAACTTCTAACCCCTGGGGCGACATCAGGGGTCCACTCGTGCATAGTGGACCTTGACAGTTGTCGACCTTGAACCCTGGGGAGGGCTCGTGGCTGGTGTCGCGAACGACAAGCCGGCGACCGCGGCGCGCATCTACGACTACCACCTCGGTGGCACGCACAACTTCCCGGCCGACCGCGCCGCGGCGCAGGCGATCACCGAGATGTTCCCGTTCGTGCCGCTGCTGGCCCGCAACAACCGGGCGTTCCTGGGCCGGGCCGTGCGCTACCTGGCGAGCCAGGGCATCACGCAATTCATCGACGTCGGCTCCGGCATCCCGACCGAGGGCAACGTCCACGAGATCGCCCAGGAGATCGTCTCCGAGGCCCGCGTCGTCTACGTCGACATCGACCCGATCGCCGTCTCGGAGAGCCTGGACCTGTTGGCCGGCAACGACAACGCGACCGCGATCCGGGCCGACCTGCGGGACCCGCAGGCCATTCTCGACAACGCCCAGCTCCGGAAGATCATCGACTTCGACCAGCCGGTCGGGCTGCTGATGGTGGCGGTGCTGCACTTCGTCGCCGACGACGCCGACGCGAGCCGCTCGGTGACCGAGTTGCTGCGGCCGCTGGTGCCCGGCAGCCACCTCGTCATCTCGCACGGCTCCGCCGAGGGCATGCAGCGCGACCTGACCAACCTCGACAGTGCGCAGGACGTCTACAAGCGCGACACGGCCACGCCGTTCGTGCTGCGCGACCGCGCTCAGGTGGGTTCCTACTTCGAGGGTCTCGACCTGGTCGAGCCCGGCGTCGTCTGGCTGCCCGAGTGGCGTCCGGCCGCCGGCGACCCGCAGGACTTCACCGACCGGCCGACCGAGAGCGGTGGCCTCTGCGCCGTGGGCGTGGTGCGTTAGGGCCTGTCCTGCCGATCAACGCGGCCTGCGACGGGCCCAGCCGCCGCCTGGCGGCGTCCCGGGATCACCGAGATACAACACCGGTATCCCGGCAATCCCGGGCCACCACCAGACGACGCCTGGACTCCGTCTCGGCTCACGCTGATCGGCAGGACAGGCCCTTGTCGCTCGAAACGTTCGCGCCGGGCCGGTTTCCACCGGCCCGGCGCTTTGTCTTTGTGGGGCTGCTCAGTCGGTCAGGAGGCCGTCGAACTCACCGCGCTTGGCTCCGAAGAGGAACGAGTCCCATTCCTCGGTGGTGAACCGCACCAGGCCACCTGAGCGGTTCTTGCTGTTGCGCACCTCGATCCAACCGTCGTCGTGGCGGCGCGCTTCCACGCAGCTGCCACCGTTGCCCGTCGAGCGGCTGGACATGATCCATCCCGTGCTGTCCGGCATGGGGTTGTCCCTTCTGGTCATGTGACGTGGAAACTGGCGCCAGCCATGGTTTCCGGCGAACCGAACACATCGGACACCCGCCCGGCCAGAATCCAAAAGTTGCTCTCGGTAGTCGAAGATCGGCACCGTGTGCCTATTTCGAGCTTCCATGGCAGCACTTGCTCCTGGTAGAGACCGATATTGGGCGTACGGCCTGCGGCTTGCTTCTTTCACCATGAAACCGTGGCGTACATAGCGTAACTGAAACTCGCGCCGATGGATGACCTCAGGATGCCAAAGATCGCCGTGAAATCTTGCACGCCGATCAGCTGGCTGCGATGCTCATCCACACAACCCCTCCCGCGAGCCCCCCAAGCACAGAACCGCGACGGAGATGATCCACATGGCCGCGCCGCTGCTCGATCCCTACCTCCGCACGGAACCCGCGACTGTCCCGAACGCCGGCTTCCAGCCGGGCAGCTGGGTCTGGGTGCACACATTGGGCAGTTGGCGACCCGGGATCGTGCTGCACTCCTCGCCGCACGCGGCGACCGTCCGCTACCGGCCGGCCCAGGGGCGCGGCACCAGCGTCGACACCGTGACGACCCACTCGCTGGCCGCGCGCAAGGACGAGGACCCGCTCCTCGACGCCGCGCCGCTCGGCGCCCCGCACTGACCACACCTTCGTCCACAATGGATTAGATGCGCCGGGGCGCGCGAAGGTTGCCTCAACGGGGAAGATTTTCTCAGTGTCCGTCCTGCTCATGGGTGTCATCGGGTCCACCGCCTACGGCCTGGCGGGCCCGCACTCCGACGTCGACCGGCTGGGCGTCTTCGCGGTGCCGACGGCCGAGCTGCACGGCCTCGAGCGGCCCGCCGAGAGCACGGTGAGCCACGAGCCCGACGTGACGCTGCACGAGGCGGCCAAGTTCTGCCGGCTGGCGCTGGCCGGCAACCCGACCGTCACCGAGCTGCTCTGGCTGCCGGACCGCCTCTACGAGACGCGCGCGCCGCTGGGCGACGAGCTGATCGCCCTGCGCCACGCCTTCCTCTCCGCCCGGCGCGTCCGCGAGGCCTACCTCGGCTACGCGACCAAACAGTTCCGCCTGCTGGCCAACCGCACCGGCGACTACGACCCCCGCGTTGCCAAGCACGCCCGGCACCTGATGCGCCTGTGCCACCAGGGGCTGCACACCTACCGCACCGGCGAGGTCCGGGTCGAGCTCGACGATCCGCGCGCCTTCCGCGACTTCGGCGAGCGGGTCGCGGCGGGCGACCTCGACGTCGCCCGGTCGATGCTGGCCGAGCACGAGGCCGCGTTCGCCGCCACCGTCACGCCGTTGCCCGAGTCGCCGGACGTGCCACCGGTCGAGGCCTGGCTGCGCCGCGTCCGGCACGCCTTCTACGAGCCGGGCGTGACCAGCCCCGTCTCGTAGGCCAGCACCACCGCCTGCGCGCGGTCGCGCAGCCCCAGCTTGGCGAAGATCCGGGCGACGTGCGTCTTCACCGTGGCCTCGCTGAGCGTCAGCGCCGCGGCGAGCTCGGTGTTGGACAGGCCGCGCCCGAGCAGCGTCAACACCTCGTGCTCGCGCGGGGTCAGCGCCGTCAGGTCCTGGTGCACGGCCGGCGCCTCCCGCCGCGCGTACCGCTGCACCAGCCGTCTGGTGATCGACGGCGCGAGCAGCGCGTCACCGGTGTCGACCAGGCGCACCGCGGCCGCGAGATGGTCGGCCGTCACGTCCTTGAGCAGGAAGCCGCTCGCCCCGATCGACAGCGCGGCGTAGACGTACCGGTCGAGGTCGAACGTGGTCAGCATGAGCACGCGGCAGGTCTCACCGCTGTCCACGATGTGGCGGGTCGCGTCCAGGCCGTTCATCGTCGGCATCCGGATGTCCATCAGCACCACGTCCGGCCGCAGCCGCCGGGTCGCCGCCACCGCCTCGGCGCCGTCGCCGGCCTCGCCGACCACGTCGATGCCGCGCGCCGTCAGGATCAGCCGGAAGCCGGTGCGGATCAGCTCCTGGTCGTCCGCGATCAGCACCCTCGGCCGGCCGGTCATGGGTGGTCCACCGGGATCCGGGCCCGCACCCGGTAGCCGCCGCCGAGCCTGCGCCGCGCGTCCAGGTCGCCGCCGTAGACCGCGACCCGCTGCCGCAGGCCGACCAGACCTCGGCCGGTGCCCTCGGTCTTCGGCGGCGGCCCGCCGGTCAGCACGCTCGGGCCGGTGGTGAGCACCTCGACGCGCAGCGACCGGTCCGCGTACCGGACGGTGACCTCGGCCTTGCCGCCCGCGCCGTGCTTGAGCGCGTTGGTCAGGGCCTCCTGGACGATCCGGTACGCGGTGACGTCGACGCCCGGCGGCAGCGGCCGTGGGTCGCCCGCGATCCGCACCTCCACCGGCAGGCCGGCGAACGCGATCCGGTCGACGAGCGGGCTGAGCCGGCGCAGGCTCGGTTGCGGGGCGTCCGCGTCGTCCCCCTCGCAGCCGCCATCGCCGGTGCCGGTGCCGGTGCCGGTGCCGTCCGCGGCCGGGGCCAGCAGGCCGAGCAGGTGCCGGAGCTCCGTCATCGTGTGCCGGCCAGCGGCCTCCACAGCGGACAGCGCCTTCGCGGCGTCGTCGGGGAGCGTCGTGAGCACCTCGCGGGCCGCGGTCGCCTGCACGATCATCAGGCTCACGTTGTGGCTGACGATGTCGTGCAGCTCGCGGGCGATCCGGGCGCGCTCCTCCTCGACGGCGGTGCGGGCGGCGGTCTCCCGCTCGCGCTCGAGCAGCCAGCCCCGCTCGTGCAGCGCCTCGCGGTGCCGGCCGCGGGCGCGCAGCCAGGCGATCCCCAGGCCCACCGCGACGGTTGTCGCGACGGCAGCGACCAGCCAACCCACGCTCCTACGATCGCAGACCCGGCGCCGGTGCGCGTCACCCGCGAGGTCCAGCCCCCTACATCCCGGGGATGACCGGGGCACCGGGTTGCATCCCGCGGCCGACGCCGTCGTGCGCCGGCGGTGGCTAGCTTGCTCGCATGACCACAGTCGTGCGGCTCGACAACGTCCGCAAAGAGTACGGCGACACGACCGCGCTGGCCGGAGTCTCGCTGGAGGTCCGGTCCGGCGAGGCCGTGGCGGTGATGGGGCCCTCCGGGTGCGGCAAGTCCACGCTGCTCAACATGATCGCGGGCCTGGACCGGCCGACGTCCGGCTCGGTACACGTGCACGACGAGGACCTCGGCCGCCTCAACGAGACGAAGCTGGCGCTGTTCCGCCGCCACCGGATCGGCATGATCTTCCAGTTCTTCAACCTGCTCGACGACCTGCCGGCACTCGACAACGTGGCGCTGGCCGCCCAGCTCACCGGCAGCCGCGTCGACACCGCCCGGCAGCGGGCGCTGGAACTGCTCGACGAGCTCGGCATCGCCGACCGCCGCAACGTCTACCCGGCCGCGCTCAGCGGCGGCGAGCGGCAGCGGGTCGCGGTGGCCCGGGCGCTGATGAACCGGCCGGGGCTGCTGCTCGCCGACGAGCCGACCGGGGCGCTGGACAGCCGCGCCGGCGAACAGGTGATGGACCTGCTGCTGGACCTCAACCAGATCGGCCAGACGCTGGTCATCGTCACCCACGACGAACGCCTCGCCACCCGGTGCGCGAGCCGCGTCGTGTCCCTCGCCGACGGCCGCGTGGCCGGCGAACGCGCATTGGAACGGGCATGAGCGAGCGAAGCGAGCGCGGCCGGCTCAGTCGCGGGCGCTCCTGCTCCGCCGACCGAAGGGAGGCGGCGGCATGAGCGCGGTGTGGCGGGCGGCGCGGGCGGGGGTGCGGCGCCGGCGGGTGCAGACGTTCGTGATCGGGTTGGTCGTGCTGTTGTCGACCACGACGATCGTGGTCGCGTTGGCGTTGCTGGCGGCCACGTCCGCGCCGTTCGAGCGGTCCTTCGCCCGACAGGCCGGGCCGCACGCGATCGCGGTGTTCGACCCGGCGGTCGTGTCGCCGGACCAGTGGGCCGGCCTGGCTTCGCCGGGTGTGGCCGCGGCGGCGGGGCCTTTCTCCGCGGTGACGCTGCAACCGGCCGAGCGGGTCGGGCCGGGGCCACGGGGCCCGGTCACCGTCGTCGGCCGGGCCGACCCCGGCGGGCCGGTGGACCGGCTCGACCTGTGGCAGGGACGCTGGCCCGCCGCGCCGGGGGAGATCGTGCTCAACGAGCCCGTGCACGAGCTCTTCCAGGACCCCGGCACGATCACGCTGGACGGCACGGCGTACACCATCGTCGGTCGGGCCCATGCCCTTTCCGGCTCCGCGGACGCCTGGATGACGCCGGCGCAGGTCACCGCGTTGGGGCCGGACGCGGTGCAGATGCTCTACCGGTTCACCGGTGACGTGTCGACCACGACGGCCGTCGAGGCGCGGCTGGCCGACGCCACGGCCGGGCTGCCCACCGGTGCGCTGGAGGCCGCGCAGCCGTACCAGGTGGTCCGCGACCGGATCGCCGCCGACGTCGCGGTGTACGTGCCGTTCCTCGGCTCGTTCGGCGTACTCGGCCTCGTGGTCGGGATCGTGATCGTCGGCAACGTCGTCAGCGGCGCGGTCGTCTCCGGCTACCGGCACATCGGCATCCTCAAGGCGCTCGGCTTCACGCCGCGCCAGGTCGTCGCCGTCTACCTGCTGATGGTGTCGGTGCCGGCGGCCGTGGGCTGCCTCCTCGGCACCGCCGCGGGCTCGTTCGCGGCGCAACCGCTGCTGCGCGACGGGTTCCAGGGGATGGGGCTCGACCCGGGCGTCGGCGTCGACGTGTGGAGCCTGCTGGCCGGCCTGGTCGGGGTGCCCGCCACCGTCGTACTCGCCGCGCTCGTGCCCGCGCTCCGGGCGCACCGCCTGTCGGCGGCCGAGGCGATCAGCGCCGGCAGCGCACCCCGGCTCGGCCGCGCGACCCGCGTGCAGCACCGGCTCGCCGGCCTGCGCGTACCCCGTGCCGTGTCGTTGGGGTTGGGTCTGCCGTTCGCCCGGCCCGGCCGGACCGCCTTCACCGTCGTGGCCGTGCTGCTCGGCGTGACCACGGTGACGTTCGCGACCGGGCTGACGGACACGCTGGTACGGGTGTCCGCGATCGAGGAACGGTCCGACGGGCAGGTCGCGGTGCAGCCGTCCAACGGGCTGATCCGGCTCACGCCCGACGGTGTGCCCCCGCCCGCCGGCCCGCCGGTCACCACCAGCCGTACCGACGCCGAGGTCTCGGACCTGCTGCGCGGCCTGCCGTCCGCGGCCCGGGTGGCGGCCCTCTACCGCCTGCCGGTGACCGCGGTCGGGCAGACCGAGGCGCTGGACGTCAACTTCATGCGCGGCGACTACGCGACGATGGGCCTGGCGGACGAGTTGACCGCGGGCCGGTGGATGGCGGGGCCGGGGGAGACGGTCGTGCCGTCGGAGTTGATGCGGGAACGTGGGCTGGCCCTTGGCGACCGGATCACCCTGCGGCTCGGCGGCGCCCAACGGGACCTGACCGTGGTCGGCACGCTGATGGACGGGCCGAACGGGCCACCCGGCATCCTCGCCGACTGGGCGGTGCTCGACGGTCTCGACCCGGGTCGGGTGGTGCCGCCGCACGAGGTCCGCTACCAGGTCCAACTCGTGGACGGCGGTGACGTCGCGGCCTACGTGCGGGCCGTCCAGGCGGCCGACCCCGGGCTCGACGCGTGGGACACCGCGCAGGTCAGCGACATGCTGCTGACGCTGGTCGGGTTCTCCTCGACGCTGGCGCTGCTGCTGTCGGCCGTCGCGGCGCTGGGCGTCTTCAACACGGTCATGCTCAACGTCCGGGAACGGCGGCGGGACCTCGGCACGCTCAAGTCGATCGGCATGACGCCACGCCAGGTCGTCACGATGGTGCTGGCGTCGACACTCGTCGTCGGCGTGGCCGGCGGGGTGCTCGGCATCCCGCTCGGGATGCTCGCCCACCGCGTCATCATGCCGGCGACCGCCGGGGCCAGCCAGGTGGCGCTGCCGGCCGCGGTGCTCTCGGTGTGGCAGCTACCGACGCTGGTGTTGCTCGCCCTGGCCGGCGTCGTGATCGCGCTGCTCGGGGCGCTGGTCCCGGCCCGCGGCGCGGCCCGCCTCACGATCGCGTCGGTGCTCCACAATGAATGATCTTTTAATTCCGTTGCCCGAGGCGGGAATGCGGCCTACCTTTGATACAGACGACGACGAGCAAGGAGACCCGGAGATGTTGCGGCAGACGGATTCGCGAGCGCAGTGGCTCATGCCATGCGGTTGTGCCGCCCTGCCGAATCCCGGGCGGACTCCTGTCGGCGATGAGCCGAAGCACGCGGAACGGTGGCTGACATAGCTGTTGCTTTCACAGCAGCGCTGACGCCGCCCACCCGCACAGGATGGGCGGCGTTTTCTTTTACCCATAGGGGCGTGGCGCAACTGGTAGCGCACCGGCCTCCAAATCCGGTGGTTGCAGGTTCGAGTCCTGTCGCCCCTGCTTTTCCTGCCCTTTTCCGGGCGGGGGTCGTGCTTTGAGAACTCCACAGTGGATGGCATTTTCGCCCGGGGCCGCGTCGTCACGCGGCCTCGGGCATCGGGAACGACCGGCTCGGTGACCGGGCCTGCCTTGGGAGCAGGAAGTGCGGGGTTCGACTCCCCGGTTCCCGACGTTGTTTGAATGGGCCGTCGGAGCAGCGGAACGCTCACCTGACCCTCACTCAGGAGATCGCCGGTTCGATCCCGGCACGGCCTACGCGATATGCCATGCGGTCGTGGTGAACTCGGCGGACACGTCGGTCTTCCAAACCGAAGAAGCGGGGTCGGTGCCCGCCGACCGCTCGTGTCGCCGAGGTGACCCAATCGGCAGAGGTGCCCGGCTCAAATCCGGGATGTCGCGGGTTCGAGTCCCGCCCTCGGCACGCTGTTTCTTCGAAAGCTCGCACGCGGATGTGGCGCAGTTGGTAGCGCGGCACCTTGCCAGGGTGCAGGTCGCCGGTTCGAATCCGGTCATCCGCTCCAGACCACCGTTTCGACATATGGAAGGAGGATCCGGTGGACGTCCTGGTCATCAACGCCGACCTCGGCCCGCTCCACCGGGTCAGTCTGCGGCACGCCGTGCGGATGCTCGTGCGGCAGGTCGCCGAGGTGCACGAGTCGCGGCCCGACGGGCTGATCGGCGTCTACCCGGTGCCGACCGTCGTGCGGCTCGTGAAGTACGTGGTCACGAAGTGGCGCTACACCGCCGTACCCGGATGGTCGCGGTCCGGGGTGTTGATCCGTGACGGCCGGTGCTGCGGTTACTGCGGCGGCCACGCCAGCACGGTCGACCACGTCCTGCCGCGCTCCCGCGGCGGCCGCAACACCTGGACCAACACGATTGCGGCCTGCGACGGCTGCAACCAGCGCAAGGGTGACCGCACCCCGGCCGAGGCCGGCATGGTCCCGCGGCACGAGCCGACGACCCCGTCGTGGGCGTCGCTCGCCCGGCGCTGACCGCGGCCGGCGGGCTCCCTGCCGCCGGCCGCCCCCAATGGGAGCTGATGTAACCGGCAGCATGGTTGCCTCTGAAGCAGCTCGTGGAGGTTCGAATCCTCCGCTCCCAGCGATTCGCTCCTTGGCCGCGCCGACGTAGCTCACCAGGTAGAGCGGCGCCTTCGTAACGCGCAGGTAGGCGGTTCGAGTCCGCCCGTCGGCTCTGGCGATTTATCGGGGTGGGTGCAGGTGCACAGCGTTGCCTTGCAAGCTTCGCGTGCGCGGTTCGATACCGCGTCACTCCACGTTGGAATCTGCCCGCCTGGCCCAACTGGCAGAGGCGTCCGGTTCAGGACCGGGAGGTTGGGGGTTCGAATCCCGCCGTCACCGCGCAAGCCCTTGTAGCTCAACGGACAGAGCACCGGTCTACGAAGCCGGTGGTGGAGGTTCGATTCCTCCCGAGGGCACCCATCGGGCTGTAGCGCAGCTTGGCAGCGCACCGCGTTCGGGACGCGGGGGTCGCCGGTTCAAATCCGGCCAGCCCGACCACGCGCCGTTAGCTCAGTCTGGTAGAGCACTGGCCTCTTAAGCCACGTGTCGGGGGTTCGAATCCCTCACGGCGCACGTGCGGGATAGAGGAGCTCGGTCGTCCTCGCAGGCCTCATAAGCCTGAGATCGCGGGTTCGAATCCCGCTCCCGCTTCCATTCTCCCGTAGCTCAACGGCGGAGCAGGCGACTGTTGATCGCAAGGATGCTGGTTCGAATCCAGCCGGGAGAGCGTACGCCCGCGTAGCTCAGTGGAAGAGCACTGCTTTCACACAGCAGGGGTCCCTGGTTCGAGCCCAGGCGCGGGCACGGTGATCGTGGTGTACGGGTGTGCACGCCGGATTGTGGATCCGGAGGGCGGTGGGTTCGAGTCCCCGCGGTCACCCCATAAGCGCGCTCGGCGCACCCTCGTAGCTCAGCGGAAGAGCGCGGCCCTCCGAAGGCCGAGGTCACTGGTTCGAATCCAGTCGGGGGTACGGGCACCGCGCAGGCGGGCGTTGGCTGCCCAGCCGCTGCTCATAACGGCGGTCCGCCCGGTTCGACACCGGGGCCTGCGACGAGCCCCCGTCTCGGGGGCCCCTGGTCTGGCCGCGTCGCCGGTGCGGCGGTCGGTCTGCAAAACCGGATCCCCCAAAAGGGGCTGGGGTTCGACTCCCCGCCAGGCCTCGACATGCCATCCACCGTGGGGGAGGCCCGGACCCGGCCGTGGGCCGGTCGGGCCGTGGTGGTGCGCTCGGCAGGATTCGAACCTGCGACCCTGGGCTTAGAAGACCCCTGCTCTATCCACTGAGCTACGAGCGCCGGGCGGGGCGTCGCGCCCTGTGTCGGTGAAATTGACGGACAGCCAGGGCGTGACGATCTCGCCTGCACATATTAGGTTTCCACGCGTGCAGGTGACGAGCACCCGCTTTATGCCTCTCCTGGTGTCGACCGCCGATCGGACGGTCGACGAGGGGCACGTGCTCGACGAGTTCACGGACCGTATCGCGATCGCGTACTCGTTCGGTCCTCCGTTCGGGGAAAGATTGGTCAGCTGGTCGGATCTCGAGCGGTTGGCCATCAACCGTCGCACACTGCGCCGCGTGGCGATCGACCACCTCTACGACAACCTGCGGCGGGCCCAGATCCACGGCCGCCCACCTGCGCTGATGCTGTCGTTCGAGGGGCTCGAGTCCAGCGTGCTGCTGGCGGAGGCGTTCTGGGACGAGCTGGCGCCGCGCGTACCCGGGGAGCTTGTCGTCGGGGTGCCCGCGCGGGATGTCGTGATTATCACTGGCAGCGAGTCGCCGCCCGGGCTGTCCAAGGCCCGGCGGGCGGTCGAACGCGTGTTCATGGCCGGCGACCGGCACCCGCTCAGCCGGGATCTGCTGGTCTGGCGGCAGGGTGACTGGCAGCCGCTGCTCGGTGGGCGCCCGGAGCGGCCCGGACCGCGGCCGCCGGAGCCTGGCTGGGGCCGCGCCGGCCCCGCTGGCCCTGGTTGGTCCGGGGGCGGGCCGCGGCCGGTCAGTTCGGCGCCGGAGCCTCCGCAACGTCGGTGGCAGCCGCCGCGCCAGCGCCCGGAGCCTGACTATCCGGAGCCTGACTATCGACAACCTCCGCCACCGCGGGGCCCCCGTCAGTGGGAGTCACGTACGCGTCGATCCAGCGCCCCACCTCAGTGAACAGGCGCTCCCGGGGCTGTGGCCCGGAGAGCGTGAGGTCGTGCAGGCCGCCGTCGATGCGCACCAGCGTCACGTGCTGGCCCAGGCGGGGGGCGTAGCGGACGATGTGGTCGACGTCGAGGACGGCATCGGCCATGTTGATGCTTTCGTGCCATTTCGCCCCGCGGAAGGTCCGCGTCGAGCAGGCGACCAGCACCGGGGCGGGGATGTCGAGGCCGGCCCAGAGCTGCCGGTGCGCGCTGCGGATCGCGCGGATCCAGCCCGCGAAGATCGGGAAGGCCTCGATCGGCTTCCACGCCAGGTTGTAGTCCCACTCGCCGCGGTGCGTGATGTGCAGGCTCTGCCCGTACAGGCTCTCCAGGCCGCGGGGGACGACCCGGCGCGGGCTGCGGCGGCCCATCCGGGCGACGCCGGCGAGCACCGGGCCGCGCATCAGCCAGGGCATGTTGAACTCGAAGAACGGACTGTTCAAGAAAAGACCATCGATCATTTTCCGGTCACGTCGGGCATGCGCCCACAGGGACGCGACCAGGCCGCCGGTCGAGTGGCCGTTGACGAGCAGCGTGTCGGCGCCGATGAGCTCGGCGGCGATGTCGAGCTCGGTGAAGTACTCGGTGAGGTCGGTGGTGAAGTTCGGCGTCTGGTGCGGCAGCAGGCTGCGGCCGTACCGGCGCAGGTCGAGGGCGTGGAAGTCCCAGCCGCGGTCGACGTAGAAGTCGGCGAGGTGGGTCTGGAAGAAGTAGTCGACGAAGCCGTGCACGTAGAGCACCGCACGGCCGGTCGGGCGCTCGGCCCGGCGGCTGACCAGCGTCGCGACCAGCGGTCCCTCGTCGTCGTGCCCGAGGTCGATGACGCGGCGCTCGTACGGTTTGCCGAGGACGTCCATCTCCACGTCTGCCACGATCCAGACGCTACCGCGCGCCTAGCACATCCGACCTTGATCGTTCGGTTTTCCACAGCCCTTCCGTTATCCACAGCCGTCATCGTCCCCGCCCCCGTTCGGGCCAGGCTGGTCTCCGAGTCGACTCGTCCCGTTGTTTCGTCCACCATTCGGAGATTGATGATGTTTGACACTTACGTGACCTTGGTCGGCAACCTTCTGACGGCGCCGGAGTGGCGCCGCACGACCAACACCAGCACGCTCGTGGCCAGCTTCCGGGTCGCCTCGACGGCCCGGCGCTTCGACCGCGACAGCGGGCGCTGGGTCGACGGAAACAGCCTGCGGGTCAGGGTGACCTGCTGGCGACGACTGGCCGAAGGGGTCGCGTCGTCGGTGATGACGGGCGACCCGGTGGTCGTCGTGGGCCGGCTCTACACGCGCGACTGGGTCGACGGCGAGGGCAACAACCGCACGTCGTACGAGGTGGAGGCGGTGGCCGTCGGCCACGACCTGTCCCGGGGCAAGGCGCGCTTCGTGCGCACCCGGGCTGCCGGTGCGACCAGCGAGGTCGACGACGACGAGGCGGCGCTGCGGGCGCGGGGCGAGTCGACCGAGCCGGTCGACTCGGGCGAGGCGCCGGCCAGCTACGGCGACAGCGACGACCTGTTCGACGACGCGGAGTTCGCCGAGCTGTCCGACGCGCGGCCGGCTGCCGCGGCGGAGGAGGAGGCGCCCGTGCCGGTCTGATCCTGGGTGCCCAGCACGGCGGCCAGGACGGTGTCGAGGTAGGCCTCGAGGGCGGCGCCCGTGGGCACGGCCTCCGGGATCCGCACGACGAGCTGGATGTGCCCGAGGTAGGTGGCGTAGGCGAACAGCGCGCGGCGGTCGGCCTCGGCCTGGTCGAAGCCGAGCGCGGTGAGCTGCGCGGCGATGTAGGCGGTTCGCCGGGCCACGGCCCGGCGCATCGCCGGCGCCACCGCCGGGTGGTCGGCCGCGGCGTGCAGGTGCACCTCGACCGGCGCGCGCTCCGACGCGGTGACGGCGACGAACAGGGCGCGCAGGCGCGCGACGGGTCCGGGTTCGGCGTCGACGGTGCGCAGGATCGCGTCGGTGTAGGTCTCGTCCCAGCTGCTCAGCGCGGCCTCGAGCAGGGCGTCCCGGTTGGCGAAGTGCCAGTAGAAGCTGCCCTTGGTGGTGCCGAGCCGGGTGGAGAGCGGTTCGACCGCCACGCCGGTGAGGCCTTGCTCGCCGATAGCGGTCAATGCCGCGGCTGTCCAGTCGTCGGGTCCGAGACGGGGTTTACGCACGACCATACGTTACCGTATGGTCTCTCCATACGGTTCCGTATGGAGGTGACCACATGGATCATGACGTGATCGTCGTCGGCACCAGAGCGGCCGGCGCGGCGACCGCGATGCTGTTGGCCCGGGCCGGCCTGCGGGTCCTGGCGGTCGACCGGGCGCGTTTCCCGAGCGACACCCTCTCGACCCACCAGGTGCAGGTGCCGGGCATCGCCAGGCTGGGCCGATGGGGCGTGCTCGACCGGATCGCGGCCGTCACGCCGGCGGTGCCCCGGGTCCGGCTCGACGTCGGCGCGGCGGTGCTCGACGGGCGCTATCCGGCGGTCGACGGGGTCGACGCGCTGTACGGTCCGCGCCGCACGCTGCTCGACGCGACGCTCGTGGACGGCGCGCGGGCGGCGGGCGCCGAGGTCCGCGAGGGCTTCGCGGTCGACGAACTGACCCGCGACGCCGAAGGCCGGGTGACAGGCATCCAAGGCCGAAACCGCGGGGAGGGGAGGGGGAGGGGCCCCTCAACCGTGCCGATCACCGCGACCGCTCGGCTCGTGATCGGTGCCGACGGCAAGCGCTCGACGATCGCCGAGGCGGTCGGTGCCGGCGCCTACCACGTCCGGCCGCCCGCGACGTTCGCCTGCTACACCTACTGGTCCGGTGTCGACCTGCCGGTCGGCTCGATCTATGTCCGGCCCGGGCTGACCGTTCCGGCGTTCCCGACCAACGACGGGCTCGTGATGGTCGCGGTGTTCGCGCCGCTGGCCGAGTTCGATCGGTTCCGGGCGGATCCGGCGGCCGGCTACCTGGCCGCGCTCGACCGGTGCGGCGACCTGGGCGAGCGGGTCCGGTCCGGGGTGCGGGCCGAGCCGTACCGGTTGGCGCCCGACGTGCCCAACCTGTTCCGCGCGGCGCACGGACCGGGGTGGGCGCTCGTGGGCGACGCCGGGATCGTCATGGATCCGGTGGCGGGCCAGGGGATCAGCAACGCGTTCCGCGACGCGGAGTCGCTCGCGGCCGCGGTGGCGCGGGGCATGGATGCCGGCGGTCGGCTGGATGAGGCGCTGGCCGGTTACCAGCGGGAGCGGGATGCCGCCGCCTGGCCGGTGTTCGCGATGACCAGGGACCTGGCGGGGTTGCGGATCTCGACGGGGCAGCGCCTGCTGCTTGGCGCGATCGCCGATGATCCGGTGGAGACGTCGCAGTTTCTCGGGGTGCTGGCGGGTGCCGTTCGTTACGACGAGTACCTCCGGGCGGGGAACGTGCTCGGTCGGATCGGGGGTGGGGCGGTGCGCCGGCTGCGCCGCGTCGGCTCTCCTGCGGGGGTCGGTGCGGCGTTTGGGTGCCGTGCCAAGGCGGGCCCGGAGGCGCGGGACGTGTCGGCGGCGTCTGGCTGATGGCGGTGGCGTCTCGGCTGCTTTGATTCAACGCCGCGGGTTCGAACTGGGGTCGGCGCCGTGCCAAGACGGGCCGGGGAGCCGCCGGACGTGTCGGCGGCGTCTGGCTGATGGCGGTGGCGTCTCGGCTGCCTTGACCAACGCCGCGGGCTCGAAACGGGGGTCGGCGCCGTGCCAAGACGGGCCCGGAGCCGCTAGACGTGCCGGCTGTGTCTGGATGACGGCGGCGTTCCGGGCGGCTTGATATGACGGCGGCGTTCCGGGCGGCTTGATCAAGCCGCGGGCCCGGAATGGTGATCAGGTGCCATGCTCAACGGCGTCGCGTCCGCAGAGCCGGTTGATCGTCGAACGCTGCGACGACCGGAAGCTTTACTGACGGCGCGGCGCGGAATGGAGCGGCACGTCCGGGTGGGTTACGCATTCCCTGTCCGCTTCGTCGCTTCCGGTTGCGTCTAGGCTGCCGGAATGGAGCTGACCGGTAGCCGGCCCGAGGTCGTGGTCGTAGGGCTCGGCACGATGGGTGCGGCCGCCGCCTACCACCTGGCGAGCCGCGGTGTCCGGGTGGTGGGACTCGACCGGTTCAGGCCGCCGCACGGCCGCGGGGAGCACGCCGGCGGCACCCGGATCATCCGGCAGGCGTACGCCGAAGGCCGCGTCTACGTGCCGCTGGTGCAGCGGGCGTCGGAGCTGTGGCGCCAGCTCGGCGACGTCGCCGGCGTCGAGCTCGTGACCCAGACCGGCGGCCTGATGCTGGGGCGGGCCGACTCCGCGCAGGTGTCGGGCGCGCTCGCGTCAGCGCAGGCGCACTTCCTGGACCACGAGCTGCTCGATGCCAAGACGATCCGCGAGCGGTTCCCGGCCTTCGCGCCCGAGGACGACGAGGTCGGTGTCTACGAGCGGGCGGCGGGCATCATCCGGCCCGAGGCGGCGATCCGCGAGCACCTGCGGCTGGCGGAGCGTGCCGGGGCCGAGCTGCGCTACGGAGCGACCGTCGCGGGCTGGGACGCCACCGACGACGGTGTCACGGTGCGCGTCGACGGGGAGACGATCAGCGCCGACCGGCTCGTCGTCTGTCCCGGCCCGTGGGCCGCCGACCTGCTGCGGATGCCCGGTGTCCCGGTCACGCTGGAAGGCCGGCTCCAGCACTACTGGCTGCCGGACGACGATTTCGCCATCGGGCGTTGCCCGGTCTGGATCTGGGAGCCGAGCGACGGGCTCGTCGGGTACGGCGTACCCGCGTTCGCGCCGCCCGACGACCTGCAGGGGTTGGAGCCGGGCGTCGGCGCGGTGGTCAAAGCCGCGTTCCACAGCGGTGAGCGTCCCGCTGACGCCGAGCTCGGTGCGCCGTCCGCGACGCCCGACGACACGGCCGCGATGCTCGCCTGGCTGTCGCGGCGGTTGCCGGCGCTGGCCGGTGCGAAATACCTCGAGGCCAAGCCGTGCCTCTACACGATGACCCCCGACGGCGACTTCATCCTGGGCCAACATCCCGAGGCGCCGAACGTCGCGGTGGCGGCAGGGTTCTCCGGCCACGGCTTCAAGTTCGCGCCGGTGGTCGGTGAGATCCTCGCCGACCTGGCCCAGACCGGCCACACGCTGCACACCATCGATCAGTTCGCGCCGGGCCGCTTCACCGCGAAGGCCACCGGACCCTAGCGGACCCGCCCCGCCTAGGGTGATCACGTGGGTTGGCTGGCGATGGACCGGGTGAAGGTGGCGGACGCCGCCGGGTTGATGGCCGGGTACGGCCTGGACGCGTGGCTCGGTGACCCGCGGCGGTTCCACCCCGTCGCCGGGTTCGGCACGCTCGCGCAGGCTCTCGAACGCCGTCTCTACCGTGACGACCGGCGCGCCGGGGCCGCGTACACCCTGATCGCCGTCGGCACGCCCGCGGCGCTCGGCATCGCCGCCGCGCTGGCGACCCGCCGGCGTCCGGTGGCCCGGTTCGTGGTGACCGCGGCCGCCGCCTGGACCGTCCTCGGCGGGCGCACGTTGCGCGCCGAGGGAGCGGCGATGTCCCGCCACCTCCGCGGTGGCGACCTGCCGGCCGCCCGGCGCCGGCTCAACCACCTGTGCGGGCGTGACCCGGAGCAACTCGACGAGGCGGAGTTGGCCCGGGCCACCGTCGAGTCGGTCGCGGAGAACACCTCCGACGCGGTGGTCGCGCCGCTGACCTGGGGCGCCGTGGCCGGCGTGCCGGGGCTGCTGGCCTACCGCGCGGCGAACACGCTGGACGCGATGGTCGGGCACCGGTCGGCCCGGTACGCCCGGTTCGGTACGCCCGCCGCCCGCCTCGACGACCTGCTCAACCTCGCGCCGGCCCGGCTGACCGCGCTGCTGACCGTGGCGGCCGCGCCCCAGGTGCGTGGCCGGCGGGCGGAGGCCCTGCGGGTCTGGCGGCGGGACCGCAACGACCACCCGAGCCCGAACGCCGGCCAGTGCGAGTCGGCGATGGCCGGAGCGCTCGGCGTGCGGCTCGGCGGACGCAACATCTACTTCGGACGCACCGAGACCCGCCCGTACCTCGGCGACGGCCCCCGCCCCGATTTCCGTCACATCGCGCGGGCTGCGCGGCTGTCCGGCACCGTCGGCGTCGCGTCCGCGGTGTTGGCGGCGGCGACGGCCCTGGCGCGGCCTCGTCGTCGGGCGAAGCGATGAGCGGCGGACTACTGGTCGCGGGCACCACCTCCGACGCAGGGAAGAGCGTGGTCACGGCCGGGATCTGCCGTTGGCTGCACCGCCGCGGCGTACGCGTGGCGCCGTTCAAAGCGCAGAACATGTCCAACAACTCGGCCGTGGTGGTCGGACCGGACGGTCGTGGCGGCGAGATCGGGCGCGCGCAGGCGATGCAGGCCGCCGCCTGCGGTCTGCCGGCCGACGTCCGGTTCAACCCGGTGCTGCTCAAACCTGGCAGCGACCACTCCAGCCAGGTCGTCGTGCTCGGCGAGGCGGTCGACCGGGTCGACGCGGGCAACTTCCGGTCGCTCAAGACCCGGCTGGCTGCGACCGTGTTCGAGACCTTCGACCAACTGCGCTCCGAGTACGACGTGGTCGTCTGCGAAGGGGCGGGCAGCCCTGCGGAGATCAACCTGCGGGACACCGACTTCGTCAACCTCGGGCTGGCCCGCCACGGGCGGCTCCCGACCGTGGTGGTCGGCGACATCGACCGGGGCGGGGTGTTCGCGGCCCTGTTCGGCACGGTCGCCCTGCTCGACAAGGCCGACCAGGATCTCGTCGCCGGCTTCGTGGTCAACAAGTTCCGCGGCGACAGAGGACTGCTCCAGCCCGGCATCGACATGCTGGAGCGGGTCACCGGCCGGCCCACGTACGGCGTGCTTCCCTGGCATCTCGATCTCTGGCTGGACGCCGAGGACTCGCTCGCCTACGGCACCACCCTCGGCCGGCCCGCGGCACCGCACGGCGCGGAGTGGCTCGACGTGGCCGTGGTGCGGCTGCCGCGCATCTCCAACGCGACCGACGCCGAAGCGCTGGCGACCGAGCCGGGCGTACGGGTGCGACTGACCATCGAACCCGCCGACGTGGCCGCGGCCGACCTCGTCGTGCTGCCGGGCAGCAAGTCCACGGTGGACGATCTGCGGTGGCTGCGGGAGACCGGGCTCGCCGGCGTGGTCGCGCGTCGCGCCGCGGCGGGCCGGCCTGTGCTGGGCATCTGCGGCGGCTATCAGATGCTCGCGCGGGCGATCCACGACGACGTCGAGAGCGGGCGCGGCACGGTCGCCGGGCTCGGGCTGCTGCCCACCGAGATCACGTTCGAGCAGCGCAAGACCGTGACGCTCGCGGCGGGCACGGCCGAGGGCGGCGTGCCGGTGCGTGGCTACGAGATCCATCACGGCTACGTCTCCGCCGGTGCGCCGGCGGTCCCGCTCATGACGTACGCCGACGGTCGACCGGAAGGCGCGCGGGACGGGGCGGTGTTCGGGACGCACTGGCACGGCGCGTTCGAGTCCGACGAGTTCCGGCGCTGGTTCCTGGTCGAGAGCGCGCGGCTGGCCGGCCGGTCGGGCTTCACGCCCGCGCCCGGCACGGTGTTCGCTGACGTTCGCGAACGCACTCTCGATCTGCTCGGCGACCTCGTCGAGGAGCACCTGGACACCGACGCGCTGTGGCGGCTGGTGGAGGCCGGGCCGCCGGCGGGCCTGCCGTTCGTGCCGCCCGGCGCGCCGTGAGGCCCGTGACGTTCGACGGGCTGTCGCGGCGGATCCTGCGCCGCCGACCGCGGCTCGGGTCGACCCGGCTGGTCGGCGTGGACGGGGCGAGCGGAGCGGGCAAGACCGTCTTCGCGGAACGGCTGGCCGGCTCCGTGGCGGCGGTCGGCGGGGTTCCGGTGCCGGTCGTGCACACCGATGACTTCCTCGACGGGTGGGACGACCAGTTCACCTATTGGGGCCGGCTCGAAGAGCTCGTGCTCGCGCCGTTGCGCGCGGGGCGGGCCGGTAGGCATCGGCACTACGACTGGGGGCGCGCCGCGTTCGCCGGGCCGTGGGTCGAGGTGCCGCCCGCGCCGGTGGTGGTGCTCGAAGGGTTCGGTGCGGCGCGGGCGGGCGCGGAGCTCGCCTTCACGGTCCTGGTGGTCGCACCGCCGCGGTTGCGGCTGGCGCGGTCGCTGGCGCGTGACGGCGCGGCCACCCGACCGGAGCTGCTGCGGTGGCGGCGCCGGGAGAACCGGCACTTCGCGGCCGACCACACCGCGGAGCGGGCCGACCTCGTGGTCTCCGGCGTCTGGTCCGGTGAGCCGGTGGTCGTCGGCCACTGAACGCGGATCGCTCGGCTGCTCGTGATGGCGACTGGTCATGTGGATGAGTACCGGGGCGGACGCCGAAGGTTCACCGCGATTCGGGACGGGAACGTGCCATTCGCGTACCGCCGATCTGGTCGGCGAGAAACGGGTGGTCCGACCGGTCAGTGGTTATCCACAGGCATAGACGGGCGCCGTGGCGTGGTGCACGCTGGGCGATGACACAGCGGCGATCCGGGGGAGCCCACGATGAGCGGTGACGAGCAGGACGCGACGGTTCCCGCGCGGCGGCGGGTCGTCCTGACCGGCATCAGCTCGCGCGCCTGGGAGCATCCGGCCGACCGGGGCGCGCTCACCGCGTTGCGCGAGCTCCGCGGGTTCGACGACGTGCTCAAGGCGTTCTTCGGCATGTGGAACGAGCGCGGCTTCCGGCTGACGTTCCTGGCCTCGTCGATCCGGGTCGACCACCGGCAATATCCGCGTGTCTACGGGCTCTACGCCGAGGCCGCGCAGGCGCTCGACCTTCCGGAGCTACCAGAGCTGTTCGTGCGCCAGTCGCCGGTGCTGGGTGGTCAGGCGATCGGGCTCGACCGGCCGTTCATCGTGCTCGACTCGGCGTCGGTCCAGCAGCTCGACGACGAGGAGCTACGCACGCTGCTCGGCCACGAGATCGGCCACCTGCGCAGCGGGCACGCGGTCTACAAGACGATGCTGATGATCCTCACCCGTTGGGCGGCCAACCTGAGCTGGCTACCCGTCGGCGCCATCGCGCTCCGGGCGATCATCGCCGCGATGCTGGAGTGGTGGCGCAAGGCGGAGCTGTCCGCCGACCGCGCCGGCCTTCTCGCCAACCAGGATCCCGCGGCGTCGCTGCGGCTGCTGATGAAGCTCGCCGGCGGCGGCGACCTCAGCCAGATAGACACGGCGGCGTTCCTGGAGCAGGCCGCCGAATACGACGGCGGCGGCGACCTCCGCGACAGCTTTCACAAGATCCGCATGACCGCGTGGAGCAGCCACCCCGTCCCGGTCGCCCGCGCGGCTGACCTACGACACTGGATCGACTCCGGTGACTACGCGCGGATCGTCGGCGGCGACTACCCGCGCCGCGACGGCGACGACGGTGCCCGGGTCGGCGAAGACATCAAGGCGGCCGCCGACTCCTACCGTGAGGCGTTCGGCCGCTCCCAGGACCCGCTGGTCGGGCTGCTACGCCGACTAGGTGACGGCGCCAGTGACGTCGGCGAATGGGCGGGCGGCGGCGCGGCCAGGGCGCGCAGCTGGGTGGGCAACGCCGCCGACGCGGCCTCCCGGGCCGCTCGCGGGCGCAACGAGCGCCGCGACGACGCCCCGCCCGCCGGGGGCTGACCAGAGGGTCGACGGGCTGGTCATACGATCACGGGATGACCGCTCCCATCCTCTCCGAGTCCGAGCTGCGTGCTGCGATCGAGCGCGAGATGCCCGGCGTCCGTGCCGACCTCGAACGGTTGATCCGCATCCCGGGCATCGCCTTCGACGGCTTCGACTTCAGCCACGTCGAGCGTTCCGCGGAGGCGGTGGCCGAGCTCCTGCGCGGTTGCGGCCTCGAGGTCGAGATCGTGCGCGACGGCGGCCAGCCCGCCGTCATCGGGCACAAGCCGGCGCCCGAGGGCGCGCCGACCGTCCTGCTGTACGCGCACCACGACGTCCAGCCCGTCGGCGACCTCTCGCTCTGGAAGTCCGAGCCGTTCGAGCCCGTGGAGCGCGACGGTCGGCTCTACGGCCGCGGCGCCGCTGACGACAAGGCCGGCGTGATGGCCCACGTCGCGGCCCTGCGGGCGTTCGGTGACGCGTTACCGGTCGGTGTCGTGGTCTTCGTCGAGGGCGAGGAGGAGTTCGGCTCGGAGTCGCTGGGCGGGCTGCTCTCCCGCTACCAGGAGCGGTTGCGCTCCGACGTCATCGTGATCGCGGACTCGGGCAACTGGGACGTGGGCGTCCCGGCGGTCACCACCTCGCTGCGTGGCCTGGTCAACTGCTTCGTCGAGGTACGGGTGCTCGAGGCGGCCGTACACAGCGGCATGTTCGGCGGAGCCGTGCCGGATGCCCTGACCGTGCTGTCGCGGCTGATCGCGACCTTCCACGACGCCGCCGGCGACGTGGCCATCGACGGGCTGGTCCGCACCGCCACCGCGGTCGTCGACTACCCCGAGGACCGCCTGCGCGAAGAGGCCGGACTGCTCGAAGGCGTCGAGTTCATCGGCACCGGCCGTCTGACCGACCGGATCTGGCACCAGCCGACCGTCTCGATCCTCGGCATCGACGCGCCGCCCACCGCCGGCGCGCCTAACGCGCTGATCCCGACGGCGAAGGCGAAGGTCAGCGTCCGGTTGGCGCCAGGCGAGGACCCGAAGCAGGCGTACGCGGCGATCGTCGACCACGTGGAGAAGCACGTCCCGTGGGGTGCCCAGGCCTCGGTGGTGCTGGAATCCGACGGCGCGCCCTGCGTGATCGACACGAGCGGTCCGATGTTCGCCGCCGGGCGGGCGTCCTTCCGTGCGGCCTGGGACGGCGTCGAGCCCGTCGACATGGGCGTCGGTGGGTCGATCCCGTTCATCGCGACGTTCCAGGAGATGTTCCCGGCGGCCACGATCCTGGTCACCGGCGTCGAGGACCCGAACTCCAAGGCGCACGGCCCCAACGAGAGCCTGCACCTGGCGGAGTTCCAGCGGGCCTGCCTGGCCGAGGCGCTGCTGTTCGCCAACGTGGCCGCGGTCGCACGTGGCACGGTTGGGTGACCCTTCGATCTCCGGGCGGAAAATGTCGGTGGGTTGCCCTAGGCTGTCGAACATGAGTACGAACGAGGCCATCACGCGGCTTGGTGCCGCGGTCAGTGCACTGGGGGACGTTGACGTCTCCGCGTGGTCGGAGGAGGCCCTCCGCGAACAGCTCGGCGAGCTGTCGGTGAACCTGTGCGCCCTCGACGCCCTGCTCTCGAAGGTCGCCGACGGCGTGCGCGCTCGCGGCCTACGCATCGAGGAGCCGGTCGCCGCCTGAGCACCGCGTCCCGGGAGGCCGACCGTGTGGCCGGCTTCCCGGGCGGGCCGGGCTCGCGGCCGCTCCGACCCTTCGGGCGAAGGTCGCGGAGGTGGGACAACCACCGGCGCGGGGCCTGCGGGGCCACAAAGTGTCATACCGGGCCGATAGCGTCGCTACATGGACTGGAAGATCGAGCTCGTCGCAATCCCGGTCACCGATGTCGACCGGGCCAAGTCGTTCTACGTCGATCAGTGCGGCTTCAACGCCGACCACGACCATCAGGTCACTCCCGAGCTGCGCTTCGTCCAGCTCACACCGCCCGGATCGGCCTGCTCCATCGTCCTGGGCACCGGCATCACGGAGATGGCGCCCGGTTCCCAGAAGGGCGTCCAGGTGGTGGTGGCGGACGCCGCGAAGGCCCGCGAGGAACTGATCAGCAAGGGCGTCGACGCCAGCCCGGTCGACGTGCAGCAGTGGGGCTCGTTCGTCTACTTCGCCGATCCCGACGGCAACACCTGGTCGCTTCAGCAGCTGCCACCGCGCTCCTGACGCTCGACGCCCGCGCCGCGGCGGCCCTGGCCGCCGCGGACAGCGGGCAGCGGACAGCGTCCGGTCGACAGGCCGCGCTGTAGGGCTGTCCGGCGACGTCGTGGCGCGGCGGGTGCTTCGCGGCTGTGCGTCGCGGGCAGCGCGCGGCGCCTTGGCTGGCGGCTGGTTGGCAGGCGGGCCACGGGGGTGGTCTGGCGGCGTCGTGACACGGCGGGTGGTGCTTCGCGGCGTGCGACGTGCGGGCGGTGACCCGCCCGTTGCTACTGCCTGTCGACGGGCCACGGCGAATCGGCGGTCCGCGGGTGGGCTCGGGCGGCGACCGACTCTTGTCGTACCCAGGTGTCAGGATGTGGAAATGCTCTTCGCAGACTTGGCCGCGACGTCCGGGGCGGTGACGGCTACCTCGAAGCGGCTCGCGAAGGTCGATCTGCTCGCGGCCGCGTTGCGGGCGCTCGACCCCAGTGAGGTCGAGGCCGGGTCGGCCTATCTCGCGGGTGAGTTGCGGCAGCGGCAGACGGGGGTCGGCTACGCGGGGCTACGTGACCTGCCGCCGCCGGCGGAGCGGGCCAGTCTGACCGTCGGCGCGGTCGATGCCGCCATCGCGGAGATCGCCGGCGTCAGTGGCAGTGGGTCGCAGGCCCGGCGCAGGGGGTTGCTCGGGGCGCTGTTCGCGGCCGCTACCGTCGACGAGCAGCGGATGTTGCGCGGGCTGTTCAGCGGTGAGTTGCGGCAGGGGGCACAGCAGGGCCTGCTCGCCGACGCGATCGCGCGGGCCGCCGACGTGCCGGGGCCGGCCGTGCGGCGGGCGCTGCTGCTCGTGGGTGACCTCAAGACGGTCGCCGTGGCTGCGCTCGAGGGTGGGGTTCAAGCCCTCGCCGAGTTCGCGTTGCAGGTCGGGCGGCCGCTCGCCCCGATGTTGGCCTCCAGCGCGCCCAGCGTCGACGAGGCGCTCGACGCCACCGGTGTGCCGGCCGCCGTCGACGTGAAGCTCGACGGCATCCGGATCCAGGTGCATCGCAGTGGCGACGACGTGGCCGTCTTCACCCGTAGCCTCGACGAGATCACGTCGCGGCTGCCGGAGGTGGTCGATTCCGTGCGGGCGTTGTCGGCCCGCGATCTCGTGCTCGACGGGGAGGCGATCGGGCTCGACGCCGACGGGCGGCCGCGGCCCTTCCAGGAGACGGCGAGTCGCGCGGCGACGCGCGGGGCGCGGCGGGGCGCGCCGCGGCCGGCGACCGACAGCGGTGTGACGCTCACGCCCTACTTCTTCGACGTGTTGCACATCGACGGCGCCGACCTGCTCGACGCGCCGGGGGTCGAGCGGTGGGCCGCGCTCGAGGCGGCACTACCTGAGGCGCTGCGGGTGCCGCGGACCATGGTCGACGGGGCCGAGCAGGCGCACGACGTCTACGCCCGGGCGCTCGACGCCGGGCACGAGGGCGTGGTGATCAAGTCGGCGACGGCGGCCTACGACGCCGGGCGGCGGGGGGCCGCCTGGGTCAAGGTCAAGCCGCGGCACACGCTCGATCTGGTCGTGCTGGCCGTCGAGTGGGGGAGTGGGCGGCGCACCGGGTGGCTCTCGAACCTGCACCTGGGCGCGCGGGATTTGCGTACCGGTGGGTTCGTCATGCTCGGCAAGACCTTCAAGGGGTTGACCGACGAGTTGCTGCGTTGGCAGACCGAGCGGTTCCAGGAGATCGCGGTCGACAAGGGTGACTGGGTCGTCCGGGTCCGGCCCGAGCAGGTCGTCGAGATCGCGTTCGACGGGGTGCAGACCAGCCCGCGGTACCCGGGCGGCGTGGCGTTG
The DNA here is from genome assembly GCF_016862555.1 of Asanoa siamensis. Classification (GTDB taxonomy): domain Bacteria; phylum Actinomycetota; class Actinomycetes; order Mycobacteriales; family Micromonosporaceae; genus Asanoa; species Asanoa siamensis. The sequence goes on from NZ_BONE01000002.1 coordinate 148,121, forward strand.
CGGTTCGCGCGGGTGATCCGGTACCGCGACGACAAGAGCGCCGAAGAGGCCGACACGATCGACACCGTGCTCGCCATCCACGCCGGGCGGCCGATCACGCCGTGACCCGCGGCGACACCCTCAGCGCAGGTCGGCCGCGACGAACGACCAGACCTCCAGGTCGACACGACCACTGTGGACGTACCCGGCGTTGCGCAGCAGGCCCTCGTAGGTGAAACCCGCCTTCTCCGCCACCCGGCGCGACGCGGTGTTGCCCGGCGCCACCCGCACCTCGATGCGCTGGAAGCCGTGCTCGAGGATCAGCGCGATCGCGAGCGCGTCGATCGCCTCCGGCGCGACACCGAAACCGCGGGCTTCGGCGGCGACGGCGTACGAGACCTCGGTGACCTTGGCGCCCCAGTCGGTGCGCTTGGTCCACAGGCAGCCGACCAGCCGGTCGTCCTCGCGGCGGATGACGCCGTAGTGGTCGCCGGCCCCGCTGTCGCGCCGCTCCTGCGCCATCTCCGTGCACCACGCGGTGCCGTCGATCTGGCCGAAGTCGCGCGGGAACGGCAGCCAGCGTTGGGTCTGCTTGTCGGCGAAGATCTCCGCGACGGGTTTGGCGTCGTCTTCACAGAGCTGGCGTACGTGCAGGCGCGGCGTCGAAACCCGCAGCTCCGGGAACGTCCGCAGCGGTAGCTGGCCCCTCACGCGATCCCCCCGTCGTCGTCCCGCATCCGTCCAGCGGCCGGCCCGTGCGGCGGCCGTCCCGGCACCGCCGGCATCTCGGCCGTGCCGGCGGCCAGTGCCCCGTCGGCTTCCGCCCAGCCCGGCGCCGGCTCCCCAGGCTGGCCGGGCACGGCCGGGCCGCCGACCAGCGGCATCGGTCGGCCCCACTCGCCCGACGGCCCGTGGCCGCCGCCCAGTTCTGGCCCGCTGCCAGGCGTCAGGCCGGTCCGGAACGGCTCGGGCCCATGCCCGCCGGCGGGCGCGGAGCCCGTGCCGGGCGGCTCAGGCCCGCGGCCGCCTGGCGCGAGGCCGATCCCAGCGGGTTCGGGTCCGCGACTGCCCGGCGCGTGGCGAGACGACTCAGGGCCGCCGCCGCTTGGCGCGAGGCCGATCCCAGCGGGCTCGGGTCCGCGACTGCCCGGCGTGTGGCGAGACGGCTCAGGCCCGCGGCCCCCGCCAGGGGTAGGGCCGATCCCACTCAGGTCGGGCCCGTGTCCGCTGCCAGGCGTAAGCCGGCTTCGCGACTGCTCAGGCCCGTGCCCGCCGCCGGCCGCCAGGCCCACACCGGACGGCTCAGGCCCGCGACCCCCGTCCGGAGCGGAGCCACCGGGGCGCTCGGGCCCGCGACCGCCCGCCGTCGGCACGCTGGACGCCGGCACCGCCGGACCGAACCCGCTCCCCGCCGCCGGCATGCCACCCCGGCCGACCGAGAACCCGAACTCCCGCCCCGGCGACTCGCCGTCCGTCCAGGGGTGCGACTCCGGCGCGTCGACGAAGGCGTAGCCGTCGCCGGGTCGCGCACCCGGAACCCCCGCGAAACCGAAACCGTCGGTCGCCGGCTCGGCCGTCGGCGGGAAGCCCCGCCCGTCCGTCTGATGCTCGTCGGCGACCGGTGGCACGACCCGCAACCGCGGCGGCCCCGACGCCGGTGGACCGGATGCGGGCGGCAGGCCGGGTTCGCCGCCACCTTGCACGGCCCGCAACCGCGGTGCCCCGCCGCCGGAAACGGCCGCCGGGAAACCGTGTGTCTCGGTCGGCGCCTCCGCGGGGCCGGTGCCGTAGTCGAGTGCCGGCCGCGGCCCGACAGCCGGCACGGCCCCCGTCGCCGCCACCCACGCGCCCTCACCCGGAGCGGGGCCGTCGCCCGGCCGCGCCGCCAGCACCAGCCGGCGCGCGATCTCGGGGAAGCCCGCCCAGTGCAGGCTGAGCTGTGAGGCGTGGACGCGCCGCCAGACGAAGCCCTCCGGCGTGCCGCCGTTCCACGTCCACGCCGGCGTCTGGCACGCCCGCGGGCTGACCACACCGCGGTGCTGCTTGTAGCCGGTCACCCGGGCGCCGATCTCGGCCACGGCGGTCGTCGAGCGGGCGGTCGCGTCGCGGTAACCGACGATCATCTGGTCGCCGGTGGTGCCGGTCGCGTCGAGCACGCCGCACATCGGGCGGCCGTCGAAGGCCTGGGCGAGCCAGAGCAGACCGGCGCCTTCGGCGATCACCGGGCGGCCGGAGCGGGCCAGGTCGGCCACGTCGGCGCAGAGGCGGCGGTTGGCGGACAGCTCCTCCGCGTACGCCTCGGGCAAGGCGCCCCCGACGACCAGCGCGTCGGTGCCCTCGGGCAGCAACTCGTCGCGGAGCGGGTCGACCGCCACGACCGTGGCGCCGGCCGCCTCCAGCAGCTCGCGCGTCTCCGCGTACGCGAAGGACAGGCTTGGCCCGCCGGCAAGCGCGACGAGCGGGCGGCGGCCGACCATGACGGCGGCCGTGTCCTCGGGGGTGACCGCCAGCTCGCTCGCCGGCGACCATGGGGTCACGGACAGGTTGGGCGCGGAGTGGGCCAGCCCGAGCAGGCCGTCGAGGTCGACGGCGCCGGCGACCGACTCGCCGAGCCGGCGGATGCCGCGCAGCGCCTCGACCTCGCGGTGCAGCACCGGGACCACGCCCTCATGCCGCGGTGGGAGCGTCGACGGCAGGTCGCGGCGGCGCAGGGCGCCGTAGACGGGCACGCCGATGTCGTCGAGCGCCTCGCGGAGCAGCTGCTCGTGGCGGTCGGAGGCGACCCGGTTGAGGATCACACCCCCGAGCCAGGTCAACTCGTCGTACGCGCGGAAGCCGTGCACGAGCGCGGCCACCGACTGGCCCATCGCGCCGACGTCGACGACCATGATCACGGGTGCCCGCAGGGCGGCGGCGACGCCCGCGGTGGAGTCGGTCTCGACCCGGCCGGCGAGGCTGTCGAACAGGCCCATCGTGCCCTCGACGACGGCGATGTCGTGGCCCTCGGCGGCGTGCGCGAACAGCGGCGCGACCCGGTGCGCGCCGACCAGCCGCGGGTCGAGGTTGCGGCCGGGGGTGCCGGCCGCGGCGCCGAGGTAGGCGGCGTCGGTGTGGTCGGGGCCGACCTTGAAGCCGACCGCGGACAGGCCGCGGCCGGCGAACGCGGCCAGCAGCCCGACCGCCAGCGCGGTCTTGCCGTGACCGGACGACGGCGCGCTGACCACCACCCGGGGCACGGCGGACATCGGCGACTCCTCGGCGGAAATTGGCGAGCCGTCCGACGATACCTAATGGGCCCGACAACATCAGGCCGACGGCACATCGACGAAGGGCGTACGTCCGGCGACCGCCAGGAATCCCTGTCGTACCCCCGCAGTAGCCTCATGGCGTGTACCGGTTCCTGCTGACCCCCCGCTGGCTGGGCTTCCTCGCGCTCGCGCTGGTCGCCGCCACGGTGTGTGTGCTGCTCGGCAACTGGCAGCACGGTCGCTACGAGCTGCGCAAGGACGTCAACCACCGGATCGACGTGACCGGCACCGCCACGCCGCTGCCGCTCGACTCCGTCGTCACGCCGGGTGGCAGCGTGGGCACGCCCGGTCCGGGGCCGCAGCGCACGGCCGAGTGGACGCGGGTGACGGCCAGCGGCCGCTACGACCCCGCCAACGTCGTGCTGGTCCGGGGCCGCACCGTCGACAGCAAGGTCGGCTTCGAGATCGTCACGCCGCTTCGACTATCCGACGGGTCGGCGGTCCTCGTCGACCTGGGCTGGGTGCCGGCCGCGCCGGGCGGCGGCGCCTACACGCAGCCCACGGTCCCGCCGATCCCGACCGGCCAGGTCACGGTCACGGGCGCCGTCAAGCTGTCCGAGAGCCGCGGCACGGGGATCGACCGCGCCGAGGGCAAGCTGGAGACCCGCCGGGTCTCGGTGCCACGGATCGCGGCCGAGCTGCCCTACCCGCTCCGCGGCGCGTTCGTGCAGCTCGACACCCAGGTGCCGGCGGCCGACGCGGGCTTCTCCCCGGTCCCGCCCAACTACGAGAACGACTGGCTCAACCTCGGCTACACGGTGCAGTGGTGGCTGTTCGGGGTGATGGCGCTGTTCGCGTTCGCGTGGGCCGCCCGGCGTGAGGCCCGCGGCAAGCCCAGAGCTGCCGGCACGGCACCGCCGCAGGAACGGGAACTGGCCAGCAGCGCCTGATGTCGCGGCGGGTGGTCGTGGGCATCGGGCAGTAAGGTGCCGACAGGAGCTGCCACGACGAAGGGGTGCGTCATGGGCACAGAGCCGACCCTGCCGCTGCCCGGGGCGGGTGCGCCGGGCCAGTTCCCGCCGCCGACCGATCCCTGGTCGACGCCCGACCTCGGTCCGCTGCCGGATCCGACCTCCGACCCGGGGCCGGTCTACGCGCCGCCGCCCGGGCCGGCCGGCGCGCCCCCGCACCAGACGAGCGCACCGCCGCACCAGACCAGCGCGCCGCCGCATCCGACGAGCGTGCCGCCGGTGGCGCAGTCCAGCCCCGCCGGGCCGTACCCGCCGGGTGATGGGACCGTCGTGGCGCAGATCGGCGAGATCCGGGTGACGTCCCAGCTCGTGCACACGCCGGCGGGCACGTTCCCGCTCGCCGGCTCGAGCTGGCAGGTCAACGACTTCTGGCAGACGACCCAGAAGACGCCGACGTGGGCCGTACTCGTGGCGATCTTCGGTTTCTGCGTGCTGACCGTGTTCAGCCTGCTGTTCCTGCTGGTCAAGGAGACCGTCTACAGCGGAACCGTGCAGGTCGTCGTGACCAACGACCGGCATCAGTACGTCGCCCGTATCGGGGTCGCCGACCAGCAGCAGGTGCATTACGTGCACCAGCAGGTCAACTACGTGCGGGCGCTCGCCGCGTTGTGAGGCATGCCACAGCGGCCGACTGGGTATGGCGGCTCGCATGACGACCGACACGGGCATCACGGAGCCGACCCGGCCGGCCGACGAGGGTCTCCGGCGGGTGATCTCGCGGCCGATGCTGACGTTCTTCATCATCGGCGACATCCTCGGCGCGGGCATCTACTCGCTGACGGGCGCGGTGGGCGCCGACGTCGGCGGTGCCATCTGGGCGTCGTTCCTGGTCGCGTTCGCGCTGGCGTTCCTGACGGCGTTCGCGTACATGGAGCTCGTCACGAAGTATCCGCAGGCGGCGGGCGGCGCCCTCTACTGCGACCGGGCGTTCCGGCTGCGGTTCCTCAGCTTCCTGGTGACGTTCGCGATCATGGCGTCCGGCGTCACGTCGGCGACGTTCGCGGCGAGCCGGATCGGCGGCGACTACTTCACGGGCCTGTTCGGGGTCGAGAACCCGCCGATGGTCCTCATCGGAATCGTGGCCATCCTGCTGGTCGCGGCGGTCAACCTGTGGGGCGTGGCCGAGTCGGTCCGGGTCAACGTCGTGATCACCTGCATCGAGCTCGCCGGCCTGCTGTTCATCATCGCGGTCGGCATCGTCGTGCTCGGCGGCGGCGACGGCGACCCGGGCCAGGCGTTCACGTTCTCGGGTACGGGCTTCGGCGTCGTCACCGGCATCCTCTCGGGCGCGGCGACCGCGTTCTACGCGTTCCTGGGCTTCGAGGACTCGGTCAACCTGGCCGAGGAGACCGCGGAGCCGAGCCGCTCGTTCCCGCCCGCGATGATCACCGGCCTGGTGCTGGCCGGTGTCGTCTATCTGCTGGTCGCGTTCACGGCGGCGATGACCGTGCCGCTCGACGTGCTCACGGAGTCGACCGCGCCGCTGCTCGAGGTGGTCCGGCTCGGCACACCCGACCTGCCGGTCGGGGAGATCTTCTCCGCCGTCTCGATCATCGCGGTCACGAACACCATGCTGATCAACATGCTGATGGCATCGAGGCTGCTGTACGGCATGGCCCGGCGCGACGTCCTCCCCGGCGTCTTCGGCCGGCTGGGCCGGCGCCGGACGCCGTGGGTGGCGATCGCCTTCACGACGGCGATCTCGATCATTCTGCTCTTCTTCGTCGACGACCTGAGCGACCTGTCGGACACGACGGTCCTCCTCCTGACCGCGGTCTTCCTGCTGGTCAACCTCTCGGCCCTGTACCTACGCCGCGACCCGGTGGACCGCCCCCACTTCCGCGCACCGACGGCGGTCCTGGTGCTGGGCGCGCTGGTCTCGCTGATCTTCCTGCTCCCGATGGTCCGCGAGGCGTCGATCTACGTGCTGGCGCTGTGGCTGTTGCTGGGTGGCGTGGTGCTGTGGGGGATCAACTGGGCCTTCATGCGCCGCTCGGAGGCGCGCTCCTAGAGCCGGCCCGCGGTGCGGCGGGCGTCAGGGCACGGGCCGACGCCCGCCGACGGTGCCGCGGGCGTCGGGTTGCTTGGGGGCTCGGCCGCAGCGGGTGTGCGCGTGGATCCGCTGTTCACCAACGCCCCGCTGTCGCCTGCGGCGTACCGGGGGCCAACTGGCGTGTATCGCCTTCGGCGTGGGGTGAGCTGTCGACACGACGCGCGTCGGTGCGTGCGGCGGGGGTTGGTGGGTGCGGTGTCGATTGGCGACGCGCCTCGACGGCTGCGGGGGCGGGCGCCTGGACGTGTCGCCGGCGGATTGGTGGGCGCGGGGTGGTTGTCGACGCGACGCGCTTCGACCGCCGCGGGGGCGGGGCGCCCAGGCGTGTCGCGGCGGGTCGGTGGGCGCGCTGTCGACTGCCGACCCCCATGCGCATCGACGGTGCTGCTCAGGGCCAGAGCAGTTCCTTCTGCCAGACGTCGCCGTCGCGGCGGTAGCGCAGGCGTACGTGGCGGCGGGTCGCGTCGCCCTGCCAGAACTCGACCGCGACTGGCGTCACCGCGTACACCGTGTGGTCCGGGGATGGCGTGTCCGGGTCCGCGGCAATGGTCGCGGCGGACGCCGTCAGGGCGCGCTCCAGATCGGCCGGGTCGGGCAGCACCTCGCTCTGCGTGCTGGCGAGGCTGGCCACCCGGGAGTCGTCCGGCCGGGCGCGGAAGTCGTCGGCCGAGGTTTGTGGGTCGAGCGCGGCGACCGTGCCCCGGACGCGCACCTGCCGTCCCTGCTCCCGCCAGTAGAAGCCGAGCGCGGCGGCCGGGCGCGCGGCGATCTGCCGTCCCTTCGCGCTGGTGGCGCTGGTCGCGAACTGCCAGCCGCGGTCGTCGACGTCCTTGAGGATGAGCACGCGCGCATCCGGCAGGCCGTCGGCGTCGACCGTGCTGAGCGTCATCGCGTGCGGCTCCACCACCCCCGCGGCGATGGCCTCCCCGAGCCAGGCGACGAACAGGGCGTCGGGATGGTCAGGGGTCTCATCGGGTACGAACGACGGCAGCGGTCGGGCGAACACAGGCTGGCCACGCAGAAGATCACGAATGCTCACCGCCCGATCCTGCCACCCGGGCGCCCGGTCGGGCTGATGTCGTAAAACGGTCGAATCAACCTCGGCCGGCCACCCGGCCATTATGGTGGGCTCATGATCGACTCGTGGGATCCCGCCGGCCCCGGCGTGCTGAGGCTGCCTTCGGGCCGCCTGGTCCGCGGGCGCGGTCTCCTACGGGCGTACCCGCTGGGCCCGCCGCCGACCTTCGGGATCTACCTGCTCGGCAAGCCGTGGTCGCTGGCGGCCTGGGAAAGCCGCTGGGTCCGCTGGCCTGACCTGTGGCTGCCGAGCGACCCCGCCGACGCCGGCCAGGCCCTGCACGAGGCCTGGGAAAGAGCGGCCACGGAACGGGTCGAGCTCGCCTGCCGCGGCGGCCGCGGCCGCACCGGCACGGCGCTGGCGTGCCTGGCGATCATCGACGGGATCCCGGCGGCGGAAGCGGTGGCCTACGTCCGCGCCAACTACGACCGCCGCGCGGTCGAGACCCCCTGGCAGAAACGCTTCGTGACCCGCTTCGCGGCCCCGGGCCCGCCGGACCTGAACTGACAGAGCCGGTGGCGGCACCAAGTTGGCCCAGGTGATGCAGCGCCAACTCGAAGGGCTCCGGGCGCGGCTTGCCCACAGAAATCGCGGATGGGAGCCGGGGTCGGTCCGCGTAAGCATCGGCCCTGTGCGGCGGACGGATACGTGATCGGTTTCGGGGCGGCGGCCTACTGGGCTTGGCTGATGACCGCCGAGCGCTTGCCCCCGGACGGGCCGATAGAAGTCGGTTGTCGATCCGCGCCGAGCATGGCCGCTGATAGCGGAGGGATGTCCGTCTCGGGGCACCGCGGCCCGCTTGAGCTGGCCGGGCCGGCACCGGTCCGCGAGGGCGTTGGTAGGGCCGTGCGAAGCGTGACCTGGCACCACCGGGAGCCGGGAGGGCGCGAAAACACGGGCCGGCGGTGGCCTTGCGGCCATCGAGCTCGCGCGTGACCGGCCGGACGGTCGGCGCGAGATGCGAACGCTGTGGGAGCTCGCCCCGGGTGCGGGGTGCCGGGCCTGTGCACGCGCGTCAGCCGGGGATCGCTGCTTTCAGGGCCTCGACGAACGCGTCCGTTGTCGCCGGGTCGCGGACGGCGATCCGGATGAAGTCCGGGCCGAGGCCCGGGAACGTGTCGCCGCGCCGAGTGGCGAAGCCCGCGGCGCGGAGAGTCAGGCGGATCTTGTCCGCGCCGGGGATCTGGAGCAGGACGAACGAGCTCTGCGGCACCGCCGCGATCGTCACGGTCGGGATCTCCGCCAGGCGGGAGACCAGGTGGGCGCGGTCCGCCGCCAGCGAGTGGGCGATCTCCGCCTCCGCCGCCACCGCCACCGGGGTTGCGCAGGCCGCCGCGGCCGCGAGGGCTGGTGTCGAGACCGGCCAGAGTGGTTGCACCGCCGCCAAACGGGCGATCACGTCCGGGGCCGCCAGGGCGTAGCCGATGCGGAGGCCCGCCAGCGCCCAGGTCTTCGTCAGGCTGCGCAGGACGATCAGACCGGGCACGTCCGTGCGGTGGGCGAGGGACTCCGGTTCCGGCTCGCCGGACGGGCCCAGGGTCGTGTCGGCGAACGCCTCGTCGACCACCAGGATGCGGCCCGGGCGGGCCATGTCGGCCAGCGCCGACGACGGGTGCAGCACCGAGGTCGGGTTCGTCGGGTTGCCCACGAAGACCAGGTCCGCCGACGGGGGGACCAACGTCGGATCCAGCGTGTACGGCGGTGGCAGCAGCACCCGCGTCACCCGGTGGCCGGCCGCCAGCAGCGCCGCTTCCGGCTCCGTGAACTGTGGGTGCACCACCACCGGGTGCGTGGCTGCGCGGAACGCCTGGGCGATCAGCACGAACGCCTGCGCCGCACCGGCCGTCAGCAGGACCGAGGACGGGGGCAGGCCGTGGCGGGCCGCCACCGCCGCGCGGGCCGTCGCGCCGTCCGGGTAGGCCGCCAGCGTCGAGAGTGACGCCGTCACCGGGTCCGACAGCCAGGGCGGCAGCGGGGCCTGGCGGACGTTGACCGCCAGGTCGACCAGACCCGGCCCCACCTCGGCGTCACCGTGATGTCCCAAGAGCACGCGCACGACCGTACCCACGCGAAATGGATCTTGACCAAGGGGAACGTGAGACGTAGACGTTGTTCACTTTCAACTACGGACATATCCCTTTATGTCCTAACTTGGGGTGGTGATTAAGCGCGCCCTCTCCACGACCAGCCGGTTCGCTCCGTTGCTGCGGGCCGGGCTCATCGCCGGTGTCGTCGTGGCGGCGGTCGCCTATCCGCTGGTCGCCGTCGGTGGTCTCGGCGCGAAGAAGGGTGCCGAGGCGTTCAACGCCATGCCGAGCGAACTCTCGGTCAAACCGCCGGCGCAGACGAGCTACGTGTACGCCGCCGACGGCAAGACCCTGCTGACCATGTTCTACGAGGAGCATCGCAAGTACGTGCCCATCTCCCAGATGTCGCCGTACATCCAGCAGGCCATCGTGGCGTCCGAGGACCAGCGCTTCTACGAGCACAACGGCGTCGACCCCAAGGGCATCGCGCGCGCGTTCGTCGCCAACCACCAGAGCGAGGGCGTCCAGCAGGGCGCCTCGACGCTGACGATGCAGTACGTCCGGATGGCCCAGCGCGACGGCGCCACGACGCCGCTCGAGGTGCAGGAGGCCACCGAGCAGACCAGCACCCGCAAGCTGCGCGAGATGCGGCTCGCGCTCGCGGTCGAGAAGAAGTACACGAAGCAGGAGATCCTCGAGCGCTACCTCAACTCGGCCTACTTCGGACACCGCGCGTACGGCATCTACGCCGCCTCCGAGGTGTTCTTCTCCAAGTCGCCCAAGGACCTGACGCTGATCGAGGCCGCCACGCTCGCGGGCCTGGTCAAGGCGCCCACCGAGTACGACCCGGCGACGCAGGACAAGCTCGCGGCGACCGCCCGGCGCAACTACGTGCTCGACAACATGCAGAAGATGGGCTACCTGAGCCCGCAGGACAACGCGGCCTCCAAGTCGCTGCCGATCGCGCTCAACCTGAGCACGCCGGCCAACGACTGCGTCTCGGTGCCGAAGAACCTCAACAGCTGGGGCTTCTTCTGTGACTACCTCAAGCTCTGGTGGATGGAGCAGCCGGCGTTCGGCGACAACGCCTCGCAGCGCGAGGACAACCTGCGCCGCGGTGGCTACAAGATCGTCACGTCGCTGGACCCGAGCATCCAGGACATCGCCGAGCGCAACGTGATGCAGAAGGAGAAGTCCACCAGCAAGTTCGCGCACGGCCTGGTGGTCATCCAGCCCGGCACGGGACTGGTCAAGTCGATGGCGGTCAACCGCGTCTACTCGCTGGACCAGAGCAAGAACGGATCGCACTCCGACCCGGCCAAGTCGTCGAAGATCAAGGGCAACTACCCGAACACGGTGGTGCCGCTGCTCGGTGGCGGTGACATGCCGGGCTACCAGGCGGGTTCGACGTTCAAGATGTTCACCATGCTGGCCGCGCTGGACGCCGGGATGCCGCTGTCCACCGCGTACAACTCGCCGATGAAGTTGGTCTCGCAGTATCCGGGCGAAGGGCCCGCCTCCTGCGGCGGCCGCTGGTGCCCGTCGAACGCGTCCGGCGCGATGACCGGCAAGCACGCGATGTGGTCGGGCTTCGGCAAGTCCGTCAACACGTACTTCGTGCAACTCGAGCAGGCCGTCGGCGCCGACAAGGCCGTCCAGATGGCCGAGCGGCTGGGTCTGCGCTGGCGCACCGACGTCGACCAGATGATGGCCAAGCCGCCGCGCTCGAAGACCTGGGGCGCGTTCACCCTCGGCGTCTCCGACGTGACACCGCTGGAGATGGCCACCGCGTACGCCACCGTGGCCGCCGACGGCGTCTACTGCGAGCCGATGCCGGTGACCTCGATCCAGAACCCCGACGGTACGCAGGCGACCTGGACCAACCCCAACGGCGACCATGTCGACGTGGCCAAGCCGCGCTGCCGCCAGGAGGTCACGCAGGACGTGGCCCGCGCGGCGGCCGACGCGGCCCGCTGCCCGACCGGTGGCAAGGCGAAGACCGGTTCCTGCCAGGAGTGGTCGACCGCGCCGAGCGTGACCGGGACGGTGGGTCGCCCGGTGGGCGGCAAGACGGGTACGACGGACAGCACCCGGTCCGCCTGGTTCGTCGGCTTCACCAAGGAGTTGGCGGCCGCGAGCTTCATCGCTGACCCCGACAACCCGTTCAACGCGGTGGGAGACGCGCAGTCGCAGAAGCCGATCGACTCGGTGGCCCAGACGCTGCGCGATTCGTTGAAGGGCCAACCGGTCCAGGACTTCACCGCACCGTCACCGGCGATCGTCCGATGATCGACGGGGCCCCGCAAGGGGCCCCACCGGCGGCTCACGGGATCATGGGGGAATGAGCCTCCTCGCCGACACCGTGGCCGCGATCCGGCCGCTCGACCCCGCAGCCATGGCCGCCGCGCACGCGCGGCAGGCCACCCTGACCAAGCCGCCGGGTTCGTTGGGGTCGCTGGAGGATCTGGGGGTACGCCTCGCGGGGCTCGCCGGCACCAGCCCGCCTCCGCTGCCGGAGCCGGCGGTGGTCGCGGTGTTCGCGGGCGACCACGGCGTGCACGCCCAGGCGGTCAGCCCGTGGCCGCAGGAGGTCACGGCGCAGATGGTCGCCAACTTCCTGGCGGGGGGCGCCGTGGTCAACGCGTTCGCGCGGCAGACGGGCGCCGAGGTCGTCGTGGTGGACGTGGGCGTCGCCACGCCGCTGCTCACCGACGCGCCAACCGACGCCGCCTCGGCTGTCGGGAGTAGGCGCCCGCGGCTCGTGCGGGCCAACGTCCGGCGCGGCACCGGCGACCTGAGCGTCGAGGCGGCCATGACCCGCGACGAGGCGGTCGCGGCCGTCGAAGCCGGTATCCGGGTCGCCGCCGACCTCGTCGACAACGGCGCCCGCTGCCTGGTCACCGGCGACATGGGCATCGGCAACACCACGCCCGCGGCCGCGCTGATCGCCGCCTTCACCGGCGCCGCGGCGGCCGACGTGACCGGCCGCGGCACCGGCATCGACGACGAGACCCACGGCCGCAAGGTGGGCATCGTGCAGCGGGCCCTGGCCCTGCACCGGCCCGACCCGGGCGACCCCGTCGGCGTGCTGGCCGCCGTCGGCGGGCTTGAGCACGCCGCCCTCGCGGGCTTCGTGCTCGGCGGCGCCGCGCGGCGCGTACCCGTGATCCTGGACGGCGTCATCGCCGACTCGGCCGCGCTCGCCGCGGCGGCGCTGGCCCCCGACGCGGTCGGCGCCATGGTCGCCGGCCACCGCTCCGCCGAGCCCGGCGCGTCGGTCGCCCTGCGCCACCTCGGCCTCGAGCCCCTGGTCGACCTCGGCCTGCGGCTCGGCGAGGGCACCGGCGCGGTGCTCGCCTGGCCCATCGTGGCCAGCGCGGCCCGGGTGCTGCACGACGTCGCCACCTTCGACTCCGCCGGGGTGGCCGAGAAATGACCGACCTCTACCCCCTGGCGCTGCGCCTCGACGGCCGGCCCGTGCTGGTCGTCGGCGGCGGCGCGGTGGCCAGCCGCCGGGTCCCGGCCCTGCTGTCGGCCGGCGCGGCCGTCACCGTCGTCTCGCCCGAGCTGACCCCGACCCTGCACGGCCTCGCCGACGCGGGCCGGATCCGCTGGGAGCGCCGCCGGTTCGCGGAGTCCGACGTGGACGGCACCTGGCTCGTCCAGGTCGCGGTCGACGACCCCGCCGCGGCCGCGGCCGTCTCGGCGGCCGCCGAGGAGCGCCGGGTGTTCTGCGTCCGCGCCGACGACCGGACGGCCGCGACCGCCTGGACCCCCGCGGTGACCCGCCGCGGCCCGGTCACCGTCGCGGTGCTGGGCGGCGGCGACCCCCGCCGCGCGGTGGCCACCCGGGACGCGATCGCCGCGTTCCTGGCGGGCTGGACCGGCGCGGCGGCCAGCGCCACCGCCGCCACCGCGCCCGAGAGCCACCCAGGCGGCCGGGTCGCCCTGGTCGGCGCCGGCCCCGGCGACCCCGAGCTGATCACCGTCAAGGGCCGCCGCCTGCTCGCCGAGGCCGACGTGGTCGTCGCCGACCGGCTCGCGCCCGGGCTGCTCCTCGACGAGATCCGCCCGGACGCGGAGGTCGTCGACGCGGCGAAGAACCCGTACGGACCGGCCCGCACGCAGGAGGAGATCAACCAGATCCTGGTGGACCGGGCGCGGCAGGGTAAGGCGGTCGTCCGGCTCAAGGGCGGCGACCCGTTCGTCTTCGGGCGCGGCGGCGAGGAGGTCATCGCCTGCGCGGAGGCCGGCGTGCCGGTCACGGTCGTACCCGGCGTGACGAGCGCGATCGCCGTCCCCGGCGGCGCCAGCGTCCCGGTCACCCACCGCGGCGTCGCGCACGAGTTCACGGTGGTCTCGGGTCACCTCGCCCCGGACGACCCGGAGTCGCTGGTCAACTGGCCGGCGCTGGCGGCGACGCACGGCACGCTCGTCGTGCTGATGGGCCTGAAGAACCTGGCCGCCATCACCGCCGCGCTGCTCACCCACGGCCGCGACGCCGGCAGCCCGGCCGCGGTCATCCAGGAGGGCACCACCGCCAACGAGCGCGTCGTGGAAGCCCCGCTCGCCGAGTTGGCGGAAACGGTGCGGGAGGCCGGAATCCGGCCTCCCGCGATCGTCGTCGTCGGAAGCGTGGTGCGCGCCCTCAAACGCTAGGGCTTGACCAGCCCCGACAGCAGCAGGGCGCAGCGGATCAGGCCGAGGTGGCTGTAGGCCTGCGGGTGGTTGCCCAGCCCGCGCTCGGCCAGCGGGTCGTACTGCTCGGGCAGCAGTCCCGTCGGCCCCGCCGTCGCGACCATCTGCTCGAACAGCTCCTCGGCGTCGGCCCGGCGCCCGGTGCGCAGGTAGGCCTCCACCAGCCAGGACGTGCAGATGTGGAAGCCGCCCTCGCGGCCGGGCAGGCCGTCGTCCCAGCGGTACCGGTAGACGACCGGGCCGCTGCGCAGGTCGGCCTCGACCTTGAGCACGGTCGAGAGGAAACGCGGGTCGTCGTCCGGGAGCAGGCCCGACAGGCCGATCCAGAGCGACGACGCGTCCATCTCCTCGTCGCCGTACGCCACGGTGTAGGCACCGGCCTGCTCGTGCCAGCCGTGCTCGAGCACGTTGTGCGCGATCCGGTCCCGCAGGCCGACCCAGTCGGGCCGGTCCTGGCCGGCGTGCTTGCGCACGACGTGCAGCGCCCGGTCGACGGTCATCCAGCACATGACCTTGGAGTAGACGTGGTGGCGCGGCTGGAGCCGGGCCTCCCAGAGGCCGTGATCGGGCTCGTGCCAGCGGCGCTCGACCGCCTGCACCATCGCCTCCAGGACCCGCCACTCCTCCTCGCGCACCGCGCCGCGGGCGTCCGCGACGGCGGCCAGCAGGTCGGCGATCGGGCCGAACACGTCGAGCTGGAGCTGGTGGTTGGCGAGGTTGCCGACCCGCACCGGGCGGGACCCGGCGTAGCCCGGCAGCGTGTCGATGACCGCCTCGGCGCCCAGCTCGTAGCCCTCGACCGTGTAGAGCGGGTGCAGCCGCTCCGGGTGGCCGCCGGTGCGCTCGACGCAGCCGTCGACCCAGCGCAGGAAGCCCTCGGCCTCGTCCAGCGAGCCGAGGTCGACCAGCGCCCGGGCGGTCATCGCCGCGTCCCGCAGCCAGCAGTAGCGGTAGTCCCAGTTGCGGACCCCGCCCAGCTCCTCGGGCAGCGAGGTCGTCGCGGCCGCCAGGATCGCGCCCGTCGGCTCGTGGGCCAGGCCCTTGAGCGTCAGCGCGCTGCGGGCCACCAGCTCGCGGCCCTCGGGCGGCAGCCGCAGCGAGCGGACCCAGTGCTTCCAGGGTTCCTCGGCCGCCTCCTGGCGTTCCGCCGCGGTCACCTCGTGGGCCTGCAGGCTGTGCGTGCCGAACCGCAGCTCCAGCAGTTGCTCGCCGCCGAGCGCGGTCAGGTCGACGCTCGCGCGCGCCGTGTCGTACCCGCCGTCCTCGGTGATCTCCCAGGCGACGCCGGGGGAGTAGAGCGCGACCGGCTCGTTGGAGCCGAGCACCAGCAGCCCGTCGCCGAGCGCCTGGAGCCGCACCTGCACCTGGCCGAACTCGGGTCGTGGGGCGAACTCGAGGTCGACGCGGGCCGAGCCGGTCAGCCGGCGCACCAGGGCGGAGTCGCCGCCCGCGCGGTCGATCCAGTCGGTGACGGTCAGGCCCGACCAGCGGGTCTCCACGGTCATCGTGCCGGGCCGGTAGCGCTGCCCGAGCGGCAGGCCGCCGCGCTCCGGGGCCACCGCGAGGTGCCCGGCCGGGCTGCCGCCGAGCAGGTCGGCGAAGATCGCCGCCGAGTCCGGCCGCGGGTGGCACAGCCAGGTGACCTTGGCCTCCGGGGTGAGCAGCGCCACGGTCTCGCCGTTGGAGAGCATCGAGTGCCGCTCGATCGGCACCGCCCGCTCGCCGAACAGCCAGTGCTGCCGGGTCGCCAGCAGCAGGCCGAGCAGCCGGGCGGCGTCGATCGGCTCGCTGACCCGGTGACCGGCCTTCGTCTCGCCGTCGCCGATCTTCACCCCGACGTCGGGGCCGGTCAGGGTCGCGAACGCGTTCTCGTCGGTGATGTCGTCGCCGATGAACAGCACGGCGCTGGCCGACATGGAGGTGCGCAGCTGGTGCACCGCGGTGCCCTTGTGGGTCGGCACGACGGAGAGCTCGATCACCTCCTTGCCGTGGGTGACCGTCACCTCCCGCCAGGTCGCCGGCCCGTCCGCCACCCGGGCCTTGACCTCGTCGGCCACGTCCCGTTCCGCCGTGCGGTAGTGGACGGCCACGCTGGCCGGCTTGTTCTCCAGGCGTACGCCCGGCTTGCCTGTCACGATCTCGCGCAGCTCGACCTGCAGCCGGGTGCGGACCTCGACCAGCTCGGGCGTCAGCCGCTCGACGAAGCCGATGTCGAACTCGGAGCCGTGGCTGCCGACGAGGTGCACCTCGCTCGGCAGCCGGGACAGCGTGGCCAGGTCGCGCAGGGCACGCCCGGACACGACCGCCACGGTGGTCTGCGGCAGGGCCGCGAGGGCACGCACCGCCGCCACGCTCTCGGGCAGGGGCACGGCCTGCGTGGGGTCGGCCACGATCGGCGCCAGCGTGCCGTCGTAGTCACACGCGATGAGCAGGTGCGGAACCCGCGCGATCCGGCCGATGGCCGCGCGCAGCTCCGGGTCGATCTGGCCGGCGGCCTTCTGATCGACCTCGATCAGGTTGGTCACGCGACCTCCACGTCGGGCACACCCAGCTCGTTGAGGAACGACCGGGCCCAGTGGCCGACGTCATGTGTGCGGAGGTGCCGCTGCATGAGCCGCATGCGGCGCCGGGCCTCCGGATGCTCGACGTGCACCGCGCGCAGCAGCGCCTCCTTGACTCCGTCAGGGTCGTGCGGGTTACACAGGAACGACTGCCGGAGCTCTGTCGCGGCACCCGCGAACTCGCTCAGGACCAGCGCCCCACCCGTGTCGGCACGCGCCGCCACGTATTCCTTCGCCACCAAATTCATCCCGTCTCGCAGCGGGGTCACCATCATGACGTCGGCCGCGCAATAGAGCGCGGCCAACTCGGTGCGACTGTACGACTGGTGAAGGTAGTGGACGGCCGGAACGCCGACGCGACCGAACTCCCCGTTGATCCGGCCGACCTCGCGCTCGACCTTGACCCGCAGGGTCTGGTAGTGCTCGACCCGCTCCCGGCTCGGCGTGGCGACCTGCACCATCACCGCTTCCGGCACGGAGAGCTTGCCGTCGGAGAGCAGCTCCCGGAACGCCTTGAGGCGCAGCTCGATGCCCTTGGTGTAGTCGAGCCGGTCGACCCCGAGGATCACGGTCTTCGGGTCGCCCAGCTCGGCGCGGATCTGCTTGGCCCGGTTCTGCACCGCCGGGTCGGCGGCCATCCGCTCCATCTCGGCCACGTCGATCGAGATGGGGAAGGCGCCGGCCTTGACCGGGCGGCCGTCGACGTCGATGACCTGGCCCTCGTAGCGCAGACCCAGCAGGTGCCGCGCCAGCCGTACGAAGTTCTGCGCCGCCAGCCGCTGCTGGAAGCCGATCAGGTCGGCGCCGAGCAGGCCGCGCAGGATCTCGGCCCGGAACGGCATCTGCATGAACAGCTCGATCGGCGGGAACGGGATGTGCAGGAAGAAGCCGATCTTCAGGTCGGGCCGGCGCTCGCGCAGCATCGCGGGCACGAGCTGGAGCTGGTAGTCCTGGACCCAGACCGTCGCGCCCTCGGCGGCGACCTCCGCGGCCGCCTCCGCGAACCGGGCGTTGACCTGCCGGTACGACTCCCGCCAGCGGCGCTTGAACACCGGCGTCTCGACCGCGTCGTGGTAGAGCGGCCAGATGGTGGCGTTGGACATGCCCTCGTAGTAGCGCTCGAGGTCGGTCGCGGTCAGCGGCACCGGGTGGATGTGGATGCCTTCGAGGTCGAACGGCTCCGGCGCGGTCTCACTGGCCCCACCGGCCCAGCCGACCCAGGTGCCCTTGTGCTCCGCCAGCACCGGATGCAACGCCGTCACCAGCCCGCCCGGGCTGCGCCGCCATTGCCGCCCCTCATCGGTGGTGACCTCGTCAACCGGTAGCCGGTTCGCTACAACGACAAAAGAGCTACGAACCGTCACTCTCCGCACACCTCCGGTGATCACGGGTCCGCCGTCGAGCCTACCTGCGTGGCGTTGCGGCGCTTACGGGCCTGGCTGACCCCGATGGACGGGATACCCGTACCCCGAGGTAATGATCCTTCCGTTCGGTTGCTGTTGGATGACAGGCTCGTAGGCGTGTCGACACCGGGGCCGAAACCACGCGGGCGGGTCCTGCTGCTCTTTTTCGTGACGTTGTTGCTGCTCACGGCCGGTGGCGCGACGGCCGGCTGGCTCTATGGCCAACGGGTGTCCGACGACCGCGCGGCCGCCGCGGGAGGCGGCTCAGGGTCAGGAGAGTCACAGGAGCAGGAGCAGGAACCGGAGCAGCCGGTACGCGAGTCGTGCCCGGCGGCGACCGAGGCGTCGGCCGAGGCGACCGGCTCACCCGGTGGCCTGGTGGAGATCCTCTTCATCCGTACCGACGATGATCGTCAGGTCTGGATCTGCCGCGACACCGCGGGCACGCTGTTCTACCAGGGCTATGTGGGCCCGGCTGACGGCCCGTTCGAGGAGGGCAAGAACGCCCTGTTCCTGACGACGGTGGAGGAAACGGGCGGCGGCTACCTGGCGACCAACCGCACGGACGAGGGCACGACCACCTACAGCGTCACGCCCTACCGCCTGACCCAGACCACCAACGGCAACGAGTCCACGTTCCCGGTCGCCGAACGCCGCCCGAACTAGAGATCGATGATCGGCCACTCCTTGGCCAGGATCGTCGTGATCTGTTTTCGGCGGTCGGTGAGGATGGGCACCGTCGCGTGCGTGGCGGACTCGATCATCGCTTGGGCGAGGTCCATGCTCACCGTGCGAGACCACCCGCCCATCACCGCGCACATGTCGCCCTCCATCGGCGAGACCTGAACGTGCGGCAGGTCGACGAGGATGTCGATCATGGGCCAGGCCTCGCTCGCCGCGTCTCGATAGGCGATGGCCAGGCAGAGTGCCGGCACCAGCACCCGTTGGCTTCGGTCGGCCATGTCGGCGATCTGCTCTCCGACCAGCGGAAGTCCGCGGCTGTAGGCGGTCAGTGCCGGGGTGTCGAGGACGAGCCCCGCGTCTTCAGCCACGCGAGGGCAGCCGCCCGCGCGAAGCCTCCGCGATCAGTCGTAGTGCTTCGGTGCTCATCTCGGGCGTGACGGATGCCATGGCCTTCCGGTGACGCGCCCGTGCTTCGGCCATGCCTTCCTCGGAAAGATCGAACCCCAACTGGGACAGGACCTTCCGGGTGCGCTCTGCCTCGATCGTGCGCCGCAGGGAGCCGGCCACGAACGCGGACACGTTCTTCTCGCGGTCGAGGCGCTCGGCGATGTCGTCCGGAACGCTGATCGTGATTTTCCGCGTCATACCCTGATGCTAAAGCGTTCATACTTGTAGTGGCTACCCTTGTCGTGTGCCGGCTTTTGCTGGGGTGATGTGGGCGTTCGCGGGGCAACCTGTCAGGATTGACGACGGCGTTCTGCCGGTATCGACCATTACTCGGAGGTAGGCCGCACCGTGGCCCAGTACATCTACGTCCTGGAAAAGGCGCGTAAGGCGCACGGCGACAAGGTCGTGCTCGACAACGTGACGCTCAGTTTCCTGCCGGGCGCCAAGATCGGGGTCGTCGGTCCCAACGGCGCCGGTAAGTCGAGCCTGCTCAAGATCATGGCTGGGCTCGACAAGACGAGCAACGGCGAGGCGCGGCTGATGCCGGGCTACACCGTCGGCATGCTCGCGCAGGAGCCGCCGCTGAACGACGCGAAGACCGTGCTCGGCAACATCGAAGAGGCGGTCGCCGAGACCAAGAGCAAGCTCGAGCGGTTCAACAAGATCGCCGAGCAGATGGCGACCGACTACTCCGACGAGCTGATGGAGGAGATGGGCAAGCTCCAGGAGGAACTCGACCACGCCGACGCGTGGGACATCGACTCCGCCCTCGAGCTCGCCATGGACGCACTGCGCTGCCCGCCGCCGGACGCCGACGTGACCACCCTCTCCGGTGGTGAGCGGCGCCGCGTGGCGCTGTGCAAGCTGCTCCTCGAGGCGCCCGACCTGCTGCTGCTCGACGAGCCCACCAACCACCTCGACGCCGAGAGCGTGCAGTGGCTGGAGCAGCACCTGGCCAAGTACGCCGGCACCGTCCTGGCGATCACCCACGACCGGTACTTCCTCGACAACGTCGCCGGGTGGATCCTCGAGCTCGACCGCGGTCGCGCGATCGGCTACGAGGGCAACTACTCGACCTACCTCGAGAAGAAGGCGGCGCGTCTGGCGGTCGAGGGCCGCAAGGACGCCAAGATGAAGAAGCGCCTCTCCGAGGAGCTCGAGTGGGTGCGGTCCAACGCCAAGGCGCGGCAAACCAAGTCGCGCGCCCGGCTCGACCGCTACGAGGAGATGGCCACCGAGGCCGAGAAGACCCGCAAGCTCGACTTCGAGGAGATCCAGATCCCGCCGGGCCCGCGCCTGGGCAACACGGTGATCGAGGCCGACAAGCTGACCAAGGGTTTCGGCGACCGTACGCTGATCGAGAACCTGTCGTTCTCGCTGCCCCGCAACGGCATCGTCGGCATCATCGGCCCGAACGGCGTCGGCAAGACCACGCTGTTCAAGACCATCGTGGGCCTGGAGCAGCCGACCGACGGCTCGGTGAAGGTCGGCGAGACGGTGTCGCTGTCCTACGTCGACCAGAACCGCGAGGGCCTCAACGGCGACAAGACCGTGTGGGAGATCGTCTCCGACGGGCTCGACCACCTGATGGTCGGCAAGGTCGAGATGCCCAGCCGCGCGTACGTGGCGGCCTTCGGTTTCAAGGGCCCCGACCAGCAGAAGCCGACCAAGGTGCTGTCGGGCGGTGAGCGCAACCGGCTCAACCTCGCGCTGACGCTGAAGATCGGCGGCAACGTGATCCTGCTCGACGAGCCGACCAACGACCTCGACGTCGAGACGCTCTCCTCGCTGGAGAACGCGCTGCTGGAGTTCCCCGGCTGCGCCGTGGTCATCTCCCACGACCGGATGTTCCTCGACCGCGTGGCGACGCACATCCTGGCCTGGGAGGGCGACGAGGAGAACCCGTCGAAGTGGTTCTGGTTCGAGGGCAACTTCGAGGCGTACGAGAAGAACAAGGTCGACCGGCTCGGCGTCGAGGCCGCCCGGCCGCACCGGGTGACGTACCGCAAGCTGACCCGCGACTGACGTCGTGGCCAGGTTCGGCTACGAGGCCGCCCTGCGATGGTCCGACATGGACGTCTACGGGCACGTCAACAACGCGCGCTTCCTCACGCTCTACGAGGAGGCGCGCGTTGCGCTGATGTTCACGGAGGCCCGCAAGCAGGGGCTGACCAGCCTGGAGGAGGGTGTGGTCATCGCCCGGCACGAGGTCGACTACCTCCGGCCGGTCGACTACGGCGACACGGTCCGCATCGAGATGTGGATCGACGAGCTGCGGCCGTCCCGGTTCGTGGTGGCCTACGAGCTGTTCGACGACGGCGTGGTCGCCAGCCGGGCGAAGTCCGTGTGCGTGCCCTACGACCTCACCGCCGCGCGGCCCCGCCGGCTCTCACCCGGCGAACGGGCGTTCTTCGAGCCGTACCTCGCGCGGCCATGACCCACGGCCTGACCTCCCGCGCGGACGTCGGCGCGTTCCTGAGCCGGCTGATCCGGCTCGACGCGGCCACGGTGGTCCGCCTGCGCCCCGGTGACGGTCACACGCAGCTCTGGGCGCCGCTGCCGTGGGGCGTGCTGGTCGGCCGGTCCGTGGCCGGTGGCGCCGGCGTCGACGCGACGGTGTCCGCCGCGGCCCTGTTCGAGGAGGTCGCCCGCGGCGGCGCCAACCTGCCGCCGCGGCGCGACCGGGACTGGCGCTGGCCGCTGCCGCCCGCCGCCGGCGAGCGCGTGGTCGAGTCGGTGCCGGCGGTCGAGATCCGTCGGGTCGCCGCCGCCGCGGCCGGCACGCTGCGCACCGCGACGCGGGAGGGCGTCGGCGGCCGGGCGGTCGGCCAGCGGGCGCTGCGGGACGCGCTGCTCGACCATGTGCCCATCGTGGTCAGTGCCGAACAGGCGACCGTGGATGTGTCGCAACGGTTGATCCAGGCCGTCGTCCGAATGGGTTTTCTGGGGCCTCCCGACACCGATCAAGGCCGTGCCATCGATGTCCGGGTATCCGGGAGATGGACAGGCCTCGCTGCACCGTACGGGGTCGCGTGGTTACCGCCCGCTCAGCAATTCTCCCTAAAACCGACATCGACTCGTACTTTCGGATGATCTGAGGCTGGCCATTCGGGTCCGGCCTGCCGTTGGGGGGATGCCCTCCGCGAGCCTTCCGGGTACCGTCACCCCGGGTCCCACGCAACGTACGCGGACGGATTCGCTGGGGAGTGAGGTGCGCGAGCGATGCCTTGGTGGTCATGGCGTCCCGGCCACGCCGGTGGGGTTGAGTCCGAGCTTCGGGCGGAGGACGGCAACGTCCGATTGGGAGTGCCGCCGCAACGCGATCCCAACGCCGTAGTCCTCGATCCGCTGGCCGTCCTCGCCGTGCCGCGCGAAACGCCCGACAAGCCCGCCACGGTCGAGCCGGTGAGCCTGCCCCGCCTCGGCGAGGCCCTCGACCTGCTCGACATCCGCTACCTCGCCGACGGCGACGGCAGCCTGCTGGCGATGTGGGAACGCCACGCGGTGCTGTTCACGCTGGAGGGCCCGGAAGACGAGATCCTGGTGATCCGCGCCCGTCCACACTCGACGGTCCCGCCGGACTGGGCCGACCGCGCCTACCGCGTCGTCAACGAGTGGAACCACACGCGCCGCTTCTGCAAGGCCTACGTGGGCGACCCGACGGAACGCGGCCAGCTACCCATCTACGCGGAGATCCAGGTGCCACTCGGCGCCGGCGCGCACGACGCGCTGATCGTCGAGATGCTCGACTGCGGCGCCGCGGTCTCCAGCACGTTCGTCGACTGGCTCCACGACGAAGGCGCACTCCTCTAAAGCGAGGATCCGGTCTAAGGCGCGAATCCGGTTCAACGACGAGGTTCCAGTTCACGGCGAGGATCCGGTTCAAAGGCGAGGATCCAGTTCACGGCGAGGATCCGGTTCAAAGGCGAGGATCCAGATCCGGTCCCGGGTCCGTCGTGAGCGCGACCGTCGCTCCCGCCGGACACCGGGCCGGGCCCGAGGGGGCCCGTCCCTGCCAGGCCCGCGGTCCACAACCGAAACCCGCCGCCGCAAGCCTTGCCGCCGGCGCAAGCCCTTCCCGTCGCCGCAGCCTGCTGCGCCGCCGCAGCCCGCCGCGCCGCCGCAGCCCGCCGCGCCGCCGCAGCCCGCCGCGCCGCCTTAGTCCGCCGCGCCGCCTTGGTCCGGCGTGCGGCCGGAGCCGTGCCGCCGTAGTCCGGCGTGCGGCCGGAGCCGTGCCGCCGTAGTCCGGCGTGCCGCGGGACCCGACCTCGCCGCGCAGCGGCCGCGCTTCGCATCGCCCAGTGAGGATCTTGGTAGATCTCTGTTGTTGGGGCGGCATTGCGATACCAAGATCTCGCTGTCGTGGAGCGGAGGGAGCGACGGCCGGACCACCGCGGACCCCCGGACCACAGTGATTCGTGCTTCAGGGAGCGGGATCTTGGTACAACGCTGTTGTTGGGGCGGCAATGCGGTACCAAGATCTCGCTGCGGTGGAGCGGCGGACCGGGCCAGCGCGGACCCGGACCGCGGTGGTCCGGGGTTTAGGGGAGCGGGAACATTCCGATCCTGCCGTGGTACTCCTTGCCGAGTTTGTCCGTGTCGGAGCCCACGTAGAGGCCGGTCGTCGTCGCGACGATCGCGCGGGCGCCCACGCCTCGGCTGCGGGTCGGGTTCCAGGGCAGGGCCTTGCCCGTTCGCGGGTTGATGGCGCCGATGCCGGGACGGTCGACCGCGCCCGGGCCTTTGGTCTTCTTGCCGTGCGGGTTGTCCAGCCACTGCTGGTGGCCGCCGACGTAGACCGCACTGCCCGTCACCGACACCGAGAACAGCGTGTTGCCGCCGGTCTGGTTGACCCACGTCGGCTTGTGCGCGCCCTTGCCCGCGCTCTCGAAGCGGGCCGCCGCGTCGCACATCTTGCCCGGACCCGTCAGCGCGCCGGTCGTCACCGTGACGAAGTATGAGCCGTCCGGGGAGAAGTCGACGCCGCGCAGGTACGTGTCGAGCGACTGGTCGCACTGTGAGCGGAACGCGTCCGTGTACCAGTTGGCGACCAGCGCCTTCGGGCCCGACACGTCGAGCATCGCGAGTTGGAAGCGGGGCTGGCCGCCCGCGTGGGTGAGGGCGCCCGTGACGACCAGGCGGCGGCCGTCGGGGGACAGGGCCATGTCCTCGACCCGGACCCGGGCCATGTCCTTGGCCGCCAGTTTCGCGTCGAAGCCGGTGTCGACCGCGCCGGTGACGCCGTCCAGGCGGGCCAGGCCGGCCCGGGGCACGCCGTTGACCGACGAGAACGGGCCGCCGGCGTAGAGGCGCTTGCCCGAGACGGCGAGCGTACGCACGTCGCCCCAGTTGATCTCCGCGTCGAAGGGGCGGACGCGGGCGCCGGTGGAGACCGAGAGGCGGGCGAGGCCGCGCGACTCGACGCCGTTCACGGTGCGGAACGCGCCGCCGACATAGACGGTGTTGTCCGGGCCCGCGGCCAGCGCGTACACCGAACCGTCGACCCGGGGGGCGAAGTTGCCGCGGATCACGCCCGTCTTGGCGTCGAAGGCGAAGAGGTACGGCCGCCGCTGGGGTGGCCGCATCGTGCCTTCGTCGGTGACGGTGCTGAACGTGCCGCCGACCACCACCGTCCGGCCCACGACCGCGATCGCCCGGACGGTGCCGTCCAGGGCGTGCGGGGTGAAGTCGACCGGGTTCGGCGACACCACCGTGGGCTGGGCCACGTCGGCGGCGGCGGGGAGCACGCCGGCGATCCCGGCGGCGACGAGCACGGCGGCGGCGATGATTCGGCGACGCATGCGGGCGGGGCTCCTCGGGTGAGGCTGCGGTGGTCGTGCGGATCAACGACCGAGAAGTCCCCGCGACGCGTTTATGTCGGATTTGTGCCCGCGTCGTCCATCGTGTTGACCATGAAGTACGCCGCCCGCTCGAGGTACTCCCAGAGCGTCTGGTGCTGATCGGCCGGCAGGTCGAGCGAGTCGACCGCGTCCCGCATGTGCCGCAGCCAGGCGTCCCGCTCCGCCGGGCCGACCCGGAACGGGGCGTGCCGCATGCGCAGGCGGGGGTGGCCGCGGGAGGCGGAGTAGGTGTTGGGGCCGCCCCAGTACTGCATCAGGAACAACCGCAGGCGCTCCTCCGCCGGGCCCAGGTCTTCCTCGGGGTAGAGCGGCCGGAGCAGCGGGTCGTCGGCCAGGCCCTCGTAGAAGCGGGCGACCAGCTTGCGGAAGGTCGGCTCACCGCCCACGAGGTCGTAGAAGGTCGGCTGGTCGGCTCCGGGTCGCGTCACGCTATCCATCCTGCCAGGCGGGAATCCGAGATCCATTCACGCACGACTGTGCCGTGCGGCACGACGGTACGACGAAGGCCCGGCCGGAGTCGGCCGGGCCTTCGTCGAACGAGCGTCAGGAGCGACCGGCGCGCGTGGCGAGCTGGTCGAGGCCGCTGATGATGCCGCCGGCCAGGTCGCCGCCGCCGAACGCCGCCACCATCGAGAGGGCGGCGAGCTTGGCGTCGCGGTCCGGGATGCGCCGGCGGGCGTCGCCGCCGGTGACGACCTCGAGCACCCGCTGGTTGGGGCTCACCGCGATCAGCACGGCCGACGCGACGTTGGGCAGTTGCTGGTGCATCCGCTCGGCGTGGTCGCGGACCGGCTCCTCCAACTCTCCGACGTAGACGGAGAAGGTGAGGCCGGTCGCCCGGTCGGCGGTGCGCAGCGCCTCGTCGAGGCGGAGGAGCTGGCGCGTGTTGAAGGGGCCCTGGAGCACCTCGGGCTGACCGTAGCGGTCCTCCTCGATCAGCTCCGCGCGGTGCTGCGCGGCCTCGGACGGAGCCTCGTCGGGCTCGCGTGCGAGCAGCGGCCCCGGCGTGCGGTCACCAGCGGTCACTTGCGCCTCCAACCTTGCCCGCCGACGCCGCGGACGGCACCGGCTCGATCGCACCCGCCGGGCCGCCGTAGGTGGCGCCCGCGGTGGACAGCGCACGGGTCTCGCCGGCCTCGATCATGTGCGAGTCCGGCTCCTCGGGCGCGTGGGAGAGCAGCTCCGGCGCGGAGAGGAACCAGACCGGCCGGAAGTCGTAGGGCCGACCCGGCCGGTAACGCTTCGGACGCGGGCCACCGCCCGCTGCCGCCAGGCCGGCGATCACCAGTACGGCGGCCGCCGGAATGACGACGAAGTAGAGCACCGTCTCGGTAACTGACAACGCCAACGCACCTTTCGAGCCAGCCGGCTAGACGCCGTTCACGGTAGCGGAGGGCGCGTCCGTCCAGATCGCCGGGTGGCGATCACCACGCCCGGCGAGTCCCTCCAGCTGCGCCGCCGCGGCCAGCAGCCGCGCGTCGTCGCCGAAGCGCCCGCTCAACAGAACCCCGACCGGTAGCCCGTCGGTGGTCGCGCCGGTCGGCACGGTCACCGAGGGTTGCCCGGTCACGTTGAAGATCGCACAGTACGGGGAGAAGCGCCGCTGCCGGTCGAAGTCCGCCGCGGGATCCTCCGCCGCGGTGAACCAGCCGACCTCGGCCTGCGGCACCGCCAGTGGCGGGCAGAGCAACACGTCGTAACCGGCCAGCCCGGCGAGCCCGTGCCGCACCCGGGTCTGCAGCTCGCTCAGCACCGCGATGAGCTGCCCCGCGCTGACCGTCTCGCCGCGGGACCGCAGGTAGCGCGTCAACGGCAGCAGCGACGGTTCGAGTGCGGGCGGGATCGGGGCCAGCGCGAGGACGTACCAGAGCGTCTCGAACAGCGGCCACATGTCGGGCGTGAGCGGCGCCGTGACCTGCTCGACGTCGTGCCCGGCGCCGGCCAGCGCGCTCGCCGCGGCCTGGACCGCCGCCACGCAGGCCGGGTCGACCTCGGTGTCGACCAGCATCGGCGTGGTGAACCAGCCGATCCGCAGCGGACCGGGCGCGGCGGTGCGGGCGGCGCCCAGGTAGCCACCGCCCGGCGCGGGCGGCGCCAGGTAGGGCTCGCCGATCGTCGGCACGGCCATCGCGTCGAGGAACGCGGCCGCGTCGGTCACCGTGCGGGCGATCGCGCCGTGGGTGGGCAGCCCGAAGCCCGCGAACCCGAGCGGCCCGCCGGAGACCAGGCCGCGGCTGGGCTTGTAGCCGACCAGCCCGCAGATCGCCGCCGGGATGCGCACGGAGCCGCCGCCGTCGGAGCCCTGCGCGACCGGGACCAGCCCGGCGGCGACGGCGGCCGCGGCGCCGCCGCTCGACCCGCCGGCCGTGTGGCGCGGCGACCACGGGTTGCGGGCCGGGGGAGCGACGAGGCTCTCGGCGTGGCATGAGCTGCCCAGCTCCGACGTGGTCGTCTTGCCGAGTGACACCGTGCCCGCCGCGCGCAGGTAGGTCACCACGTCGGCGTCGACCGGCGGGACGAAGTCGGCGAACGCGGCGGAGCCGAACGTCGTGCGTACGCCTGCGGTCAGGGTCAGGTCCTTGATCGCGGTCGGCACGCCGTGCAGCGGCCCGGTCGCCGCCGGCCGGGCCACGTCGAGGGCGACCGCCTCGGCGCGCGCCTGGTCCGCGGTCACGGTCACGAACGCGCCGACCTGGTCGCCGAACGCGGCGATCCGGGTCAGGTAGTGGTCGACCAGCTCGGCACTGGTCAGCTCCCCGCGGGCGATCGACGCGCCCTGTTCGAGGGCGGTCAGGTCGTGGAGGTCCGCCATGCCCTCCATCCTGCCCGGCTACGGTGTCCGCGTGCCCGTTGATCGCCTCTCCCAGGCCCGCCGTCTCGACGCCGAGGACCCGCTGGCCGCCTTCCGCGACGAGTTCGTCATCGACGAGCCCGACCTCGTCTACTTCGACGGCAACTCGCTGGGCCGGCTGCCGAAGACCACCCGGACCCGCCTCCGCGCCGCAGTCGACGAGGAGTGGGGCGTCGACCTCGTGCGCGGCTGGGACCGCTGGATCGGGCTCGCCCGCGAGGTGGGTGACCTGCTGGCCGGCGGCGTGGTCGAGGCCGCGCCGGGCGAGGTGGTGCTCGGCGACTCGACCAGCGTCAACCTCTACAAGCTCGCGAGCGCGGCCTGCGCCGCGCGGCCCGACCGGCGGGTGATCGTCACCGACGACGACAACTTCCCGACCGACCGGTACGTGCTGGAAGGCGTGGCCGCGGCGCGCGGCATGACGCTGCGGGTGATCCCGTCCGACCTGGACACCGGCGTCACGCTCGCCGCGGTGCGTGCGGCGCTCGACGACGACGTCGCGCTGGTCTGCCTGTCGCACGTCGCCTACCGCTCGGGCGCCATCGCCGACCTGCCGGCGATCACCGCCGCCGCGCACGCGGCCGGTGCGCTGGTGCTCTGGGACCTGTGCCACTCGGCGGGCGCGGTGCCGGTGCCGCTGCGCACAGCGGGGGTGGACCTCGCGGTCGGCTGCACCTACAAGCACCTCAACGGGGGCCCCGGCGCGCCGTCGTTCCTGTTCGTCCGCGCCGATCTGCAGGGTGAGCTGCGCCAGCCGATCTGGGGCTGGTTCGGGCAGCGGGACCAGTTCGCGATGGGGCCGGCGTACGACCCGGCGCCGTCGGTGGACCGGTTCCTGGTCGGGACCCCGCCGGTGCTCGGCGGCTACGCGGCGCAGTGCGGCGTCCAGCTCTCCGCGGCCGCCGGCATCGAGCGGATCTTCGCCAAGGGCACGGCGCTGGGGGACTTCGCGATCGAGCTGTACGACGAGTGGCTGGCGCCGCACGGCTTCGCGCTGGCCTCGCCACGGTCGGGCCGGGGCGCCCACGTGACGCTGCACCATCCGGCCGCCTGGCAGATCAGCCAGGCGCTGCGGGACTGCGCGGTGATCCCGGACTACCGCACCCCGGACCGGCTCCGGCTCGGCTTCGCGCCGCTCTACACCCGGTTCGTCGAGGTGCACGAGGGCTTCGACCGGCTCCGGACGATCATGGAAGCCGGGTCCTGGCGCCGGTTTTCCGCGAATCGTTCTCGGGTTACCTGACCGGTTCCGGCCTTTTGCGGCGATAGGCGGAGTTATCGTCTCCCCAGGCGGAGGGGGGCTTTCGTGTCTATCGTTTCGTTTGCCGCGCTTAACCGGATCGTGCTGGCTGGGGCAGCGGTGACCGCCGGGACCATCCTGCTCGTGGGTGCGGCGGCCCAGGGGGCGCCGGCCCCCGGTGGCCCGCCCACCGGTGGCGCGGCCCCGGACGCGGGTGGCACAGCCGAAGGGACGTGGATCGAGGTCAGCCCGAGCACCGTCCAGGCCGGCGAGCCGATCGAGATCAAGGCGAGCTGCAAGGAGCGGGTCGACGAGGCCAAGGCGCATTCGAAGGCGTTCGGTGAGGTCGTGCTCGTGCCGAAGTGGGGCTTCCTGACCGGCGAGGCCACCGTGCCGGCCGACACCCGCGAGGGCGAGTACGAGGTCAAGCTGGTCTGCGCGAAGAGCGGCCACGCGGAGACGAAGCTGCGGGTGATCGCGAAGTCGCGGCCGTCCCACGGCCCGCACACAGGCGGCGGCGGGCTGGCGGGTTCGGGTTCGGCCGGCGGCGACGGCACGCTGGCGCTGGCCGGCGGGCTGGGCGCGGTAGTGGCCGGTGCCGGGCTCGCGGTGACGCTGCGGCGCCGCCGGCGGCTGGCCTGACCGCGATGTCGGAGGACGAGGAGCGGATCCCGGTCGTCCGGGACCTGCTCCGGCTGCCGGGGGCGAGCGCACCACCGCCCCCGGCGTCGGCGCGCCTGGTCGAGCCCACCGCGCCGGCGCGGCGCACCTCGCCGCTGGGCGTACCCGGAGTCGTGGTCCTGGTCCTGCTCGGGGTCTTCCTCTCGGGTCTCGGGCTGGGGCAGGCGACCGGCGGGTTCGCGCTCTCGATGCCGGACTGGTTCGGCTCGGGCGACCAGCCACCGCCGCGCGACTTCCCCGTGTTGGAGGCGAGCCGGCCGACCCGGGTCACGATCACCTCGATCGGCGTGGACGCGCCGGTGCACGACGTGGGGCTGGCGCGGGACGGCACGATCGCGGTGCCGCCGGTCGACGAGCCCAACGAGACCGGCTGGTACGAGGACGGTCCGACACCCGGCGAGTTCGGGCCCGCGGTGCTGGTCGGGCACGTCGACACGAAGACCGGGCCGGCGGTGTTCGCAAAGCTGTCCACGCTGGACCCGGGTGATCGGGTCGAGGTGGCGCGGCGGGACGGGTCGGTGGCGGTGTTCGAGGTCGACTCGGTGGAGCGGTTCGACAAGGCGGCCGTGCCGGCCGAACGGGTGCACGGCGACTTCAGCCGGCCGGGGCTGCGGCTGATCACCTGCGGCGGGCGCTGGGTCGGCGGCGCGACCGGCTACGCCGACAACATCGTGGTGTTCGCGTCGCTGGTGTCGGCGCGCGACGTCTGACCGGGCCTAGGCGGCCTCGGCGGCTTCTTCCGCGGGCAGGTCGAGCCAGCTCGCCCAGCGCGGGTCGGGGGCGCGGTGGCCGAGCACCCGCCAGGCGACTCCTTTGGGGGCCGCCGGCTTGGTGCGCAGCCGCCAGCCGAGCTCGGCCGGGGTCTTGTCGCCCTTGCTGTGGTTGCACCGCGCGCAGGCGGCCACGACGTTCTCCCAGGCGTGCCGGCCACCCCGGCTGCGCGGGAAGACGTGGTCGATGGTCTCGGCGGGGCCGGTGCAGTAGGCGCAGCGCCAGCCGTCGCGGGCGAATATCGCGCGTCGCGAGAGCCCGACGGTGGCCCGGTAGGGCACGCGGACGTAGCGGGTGAGCCGGACGACGGACGGCACCGGAAGCTCGTGGCGGACGCTGTGCAGGAATCCTTCGCCGTCGGCGACGCAGACGGCCTTCGCGGATAGGACGAGGATCGCGGCTCTTCGCACTGACACGACGCACAGGGGCTCGTAGGTGGCGTTCAGGACTAATACCCCGGAGCCCACGGTCGGTCGTATGTCAGGCATCCCGCTCACCCTCTCGGTGTTTCTCTCGCCCGCTCCACAAGATCTGCGTGTGAGGTCGCGGTGCGCGTGCGCCACGACCGGCGCCGGCGGTCTGCCTTCGCCCGTGCAGCAATCGTCCCTGATGGGGGACCCGATTGCACGTACTAATCCGGGGTCGGGAAGTGAAGCTTCGGTTTCGTGTGGTGAGATGGTCGGTTCCGTCCTGTTGCGGCCCCCTTGAGCCCGGCGAATCGGCCCGGGGAACCATGCGGTACGAACATCTGTGTGACAGTCTTCGCCGCCCCCGCACCGACGCCGAGCTGCCTGAAGGACGACCGCTTCTGTGGCTGGATGTACGATTTGACCGGTTCGACCTGGGCGGCCGAAGGTGGCTACTACTTCCTCGTCAAACCCCTGCGGATCATCGCGATCCTGCTGCTCGCGATCGTCGCCCGCTATCTCCTGCACAAGCTGATCAGCCGGCTGGTCCGGACGACCTCCGAGGGATCGGTGCCGGCGATCCTCAAGCCGCTGCGCAACCGGATCCCGACCGCTCCCGCCTCCGACGCCGCGGCGTTGGTCCCCGAGCGGCGCCGCCAGCGCGCCGAGGCCATCGGCTCCGTGCTGCGCAGCATGGTCACCGCCTTCGTCTTCTCGATCGCCCTGCTGATGGTGCTGGAGGAGCTGAGCTTCAACCTCGGGCCGCTGCTGGCCAGCGCCGGCATCCTCGGCCTGGCGATCGGCTTCGGTGCCCAGAGCCTGGTCAAGGACCTGCTCGGCGGGCTGTTCATGCTGCTCGAGGACCAGTACGGCGTGGGCGACACCGTCGACCTCGGCGAGGCGACCGGCATCGTCGAGTCGGTCGGCCTGCGGATCACGACGGTCCGGGACGCCCGCGGCGTGCTCTGGTACATCCGCAACGGCGAGATCATCCGGGTCGGCAACAAGAGCCAGGGCTGGGCCATGCTCATGATCGACATGCCGATCGGCTTCGCCGACGCCGAGGAGGCGGTCGATGTGCTGCGCTCGGCGGCGGCCCAGGTGTACGCGGACCCGGAGCTCGCCGAGCACTTCGTCGAGGCACCGGAGGTGCTCGGCGTCGAGACCGTGACCGTCGAGGGCACCGTCATCCGGACGATCGCCAAGACCACAGCGGACGGTCAGTACGTGGTGGGGCGCGAACTGCGCCGCCGGCTGACCGAGGCGCTGGCCGCCTCCGGCATCACGGCCCAGTTGGCGGCGGCCCGGCTCTTCCCGCGTCCGGCCACACCGGAGAGTGGTTCCTGACCCACCGAACAGGCCCTGCGCACATCGAAGGACGTGCCGGTAGGGGTCGCGCGCCGACTGAACGGTCGGGTATCGTCCGATCGTTCAGTCGGACAAGCGACCCCCTGCCCGTTCGCCCTAGCCAGTTGTCAGACGATCGGGCAGAATTCGTCCAAGCTCACTTCACCCCCGACGTCTGACAACGTTGCTCGGTCCGGGCCACCACAAGTGGGCTGCCGAGGGCGATGGAGGCCTACCCAGTGTCCGACGAGACACGACCGCCGAACCAGCCGGCGACCTTTCGCGAGGTTTTCGGCCAGCGTGAATATCGCGCGGTCTTCGCGGCGAGTGCGCTCTCGTGGCTGGGTGACTACATATCGAAGGCCGCCGTCACCGTCATCGTCTACCACGAGTCCCAGTCGGTGGCGCTCTCCGCGGCCGCGTTCGCGATCAGCTACCTGCCCTGGCTCGTCGGTGGGCCGCTGCTGGCCGCGTTGGCCGAGCGCTACCCGTACCGCGCCGTCATGGTCTGGTGTGACCTCGTGCGGATGGCGCTCATCGCGCTGATCGTGATCCCCGGCCTGCCGGTGCCGGTCATGCTGGTGATCCTGTTCGTCGCCACGCTGGCCAACCCACCGAGCCAGGCCGCCCGGTCGGCGCTGATGCCGCTGATCCTGCCGGGCGACAAGCTGGTCGTCGGGCTCTCGCTCAACAACAGCACGGGCCAGGCCGCCCAGGTCGTGGGCTACGCGCTCGGCGCCGGGATCGCCGCGTTCAACCCGCGCGCCGCGATCGTGCTCGACGCGTGCACGTTCCTCGCCTCGGCCCTGCTGATCTGGTTCGGCACCCGGCACCGCCCGCCGGCGATGGCCGACCGCGACCGGTCCAACCTGTTCCACGAGACCGCCGAGGGTTTCCGCGTCGTCTTCGGCCAGCGGGTGCTGCGCGGCATCGCCCTGCTCGTCTTCGCGGCCATGCTGTTCTCGATCGTCCCCGAAGGACTCGCCGCCGCCTGGGCGCAGGAGAAGTCGCAGGGCACGGCGGCCGGGGGCTACCAGGCGCTGATCATGGCGGCCAACCCGATCGGCTTCATCATCGGCGGCCTGACCATGGCCAGGCTCGTGCCACCCGGCGTCCGGTTGAAGCTGGTCCGGCCGTTCGCGGTCATCTCGCCGCTGGTCCTCGTGCCCGCTCTGCTCAATCCGTCCCCGGTCTGGGTGGCGGTGCTGGCGGCGATCTCCGGTTTCGCGGTGGCGGGCCTGATGCCGGTGGCCAACGGTTTGTTCGTCCAGGCGCTGCCACACGGCTACCGCGCCCGCGCGTTCGGCGTGATGGCCACGGGCGTGCAACTCATGCAGGGCGCCGCGGTCCTGGTCACGGGCGTGCTGGCCGAACGCTTCGAGATCCCGCTGGTGGTCGGCGTCTGGAGCATCGGCGGCGTGCTGCTGATGCTGGTCATGGTCACCAGTTGGCCGAGCCCGCAGCAGTTCGACAGCGCGATCGCGGAGGCGGCGAAGTCGCAACCGGACGCCGAGGACCGCCCACCGGCCCAACGCGGCCCGGCGCACCGGCCGGCGCACGCGCAGCCGTGACCCTCCGCGGGTAAGGAAGAGCACACCCGATCAAGATCGAAAACTGGATAGGCTGGCCGGCGTGCGCAATGTCGGAATAACGGCCTTCGTCTTCTGGACGGTCATGCTCGGGACGACGGTGCCGACGCCGCTGTACCCGCTCTACGAAGAATCGATCGGCATCGTGCCCGTCGAGGTCACGATCCTTTTCGCCGTGTACGCCCTGGGCGTCGTCGCCGGGCTGCTCACCCTCGGGCGGCTGTCCGACCAGATCGGCCGCAAGCCGGTGCTGGCGCTCGCCCTGCTCCTCGCCGCGGCCTCGGCTGTGCTGTTCCTGGTCTCGGACACGCTCGCCCTGCTGCTGGTCGCCCGGGTGATCTCCGGCTTCTCGGCGGCCCTGGCCACGGGCGCCGGCACCGCCGCGATCGGTGAACAGCTGCCGGCGGACCGCAAGTGGCTCGGCCCGGTCCTGGCGCTGGTCGCGAACATGGGCGGCCTCGCCTCCGGGACGATGCTGTCGGGCATCCTCGCCGAGTGGGCGGGCCACCCGCTGCGGGTGAGTTGGATCGTCGACCTGGCACTGATCGCGATCAGCTTCGTCGGCCTCACGATGATCACGGAGACGGTACGGCGCAGCCGGGCCACGTTCCGCTTCGAGCGACTGACCATTCCGCCGGAGATCCGCGGCCAGTTCCTCCGGGCGGCGGGCGCGGCGGGCGCGGGCTTCGCGGTCCTCGGCGTGCTGACGGCGGTCTCGGGCATCCTGCTGGGCACGGAGTTGGACAAGCACGACCCGGCGCTGACGGGCTTCGTGGTCTTCCTGGGCTTCGTCTTCACGGGCACGGGCCAACTCGTCGACCGCCGGCTACCGAACCAGGTCTCCCTCCCGGCGTCCTGCGTAGCCCTGATCGCCGGCGCGGCCCTGATCGCCGCGGCGGTCCTGGGCCCGTCACTGCCGGCCCTGCTGTCGGCCGCGATCGTGGTGGGCCTGGCCACAGGCACAGGCGTCAGCGCGGGCCTCCGCGCGATCGCGACGGGCGCGCCACCGGAACGCCGGGGTGCGGCGTTCTCGTCCTTCTTCGCGATCCTCTACACGTTCTTGGCATTGCCCGCGATCGGCGTGGGCATCGTCATCGAATACGCGAACCTGCATTGGGCGGCGGGCATCTTCACCCTGGTAGTCGGCCTGCTCGCCCTCACGGTCCTGATCAGCCTGAGCCGCACCCGCCCCCGCCAGCCCCAACACGCCTGACGGTCGCGCCCAGGACGTTCGGCGGCGTTGATCGCGTTCCGAATCCTGGCCTGGGAATCCGGCCGTGATTCCGCGGCGATCGGATCCGCTTGGGGAGGGGTTCGCCGCGAGCAAGCCATCCAGCCGACCGACGGATGAACCCGGGCCGCGCCTGCGGCCGGCCGCGCCGGGTTCGGGTTCTCGGCTCCGAGCGGCGCACAGTCCCGCGGGGTTGTGTTGGTTCGGACCAGGCGGGGTTCGGGCCGGTTCGGAATGGGGCGGTTGTGGGGCGGCGCCGGCTGCTCCTCGCGTAGCTCGACCCGCAGTTCGGCGCAGCGCGCGGGGCCAGGCAGGTGACGGCGGCCAGCGTCGAGTTGCCGCGGCCGGTTACCCGCGGGGTCGTGGTGGTTCAGGCCGTGTCGGGCTCCGGCCGCGTAGCAGTCGCCGCGGCGTCGGGTCGCGCAGGGTCGGGACGGCGTCAGGTTCTCCGGTTACCTGCGGGGTCGTGGTGGTTCAGGCCGTGTCGGGCTCGGGCCGCGTAGCGGTCGCCGCGGCGTCGGGTCGCGCCGGGTCCGGACGGCGTCAGGTTCTCCGGACTGGCGTCGACGACGCCGGGGGATCCCGATTGTCGGATCCTGAGATGCCGGTGGCGGGTCCCGGAGGGACCCGCCACCTGGGTTTGATGTGTCGCGGACCTGGCTCGACGCGTCAGCGAGTTTGTCCGGCGGGAGCGACGGTCCGGACCACCGCGGACCCGGGACCGCAACAGCTGTCTAAGAAGAAACTCGCACGCTGGTGGCGGCCAGCGGGACGCCGAACTCCGCGTACGGCGGCAGCCCCGGCCACGTCGTCACCGCCTGGTCAAGGAAGTACTGCTGGCCCGGATCCCAGGTGTGGCCCTTCGCCCGGCGGTGGTAGATGTAGCCGAACGGGTGTGTCCGGTAGATCAGGCCGCCGTCTGCCTTGACGCGGGTGATGATGCCCAGGTCGACCGAGCGGGGCACCGGGCGCCAGCCGCCCGCGTTCTCGAGGTCGCCGCGGCCGATCATGATTGTGCCGCCGGCTACCGACTCCGCGAAGGATTCCGGGTTGCCGAACTTGCGGCGGATCGTCTCGTTGCGGTCCTCGAGGTGGATGAACTCCGCGCCCTTGCCGACCATCGTCGCGCCCGAGTAGTGGCGGGCCAGGACCAGGTCCCAGATGTGCTCCGGGCCGTACGTGTCGTCGTCGTCGACCTTGGTGACCAGGCTGCCGTTGGAGCGGGCCGTGACGATGCCCAGGCCCGTGCCGAAGTCGACGCCCGCCGGCACCTCGACGACCTGGACCGGGCGGGCGCAGCGGGCCACGAACGCGGTCAGCGCCTCCGGGGCCGGGCAGCCGTGCAGGCCGACCACGATCTCCAGCTCCGGGTAGGACTGCTTCTCCAGCGCGTCGAGCACCGGCGCGAGGATCTCGGGGCGGCGGGTCATCAGGATCGCCGACACCGTCGGCAGCGCGCGGAGCTGCGGGAAGCCGTCGGCCGCCAGGCGGGGCAGCACGAGCTCGGCCGCGTGGCCGCGGAGCGCGGCGCGGCGCTGGCGGATGCTGTGCACCTCGAGCGCGACCGGGTCGGAGCCGTCGGGCGCCGGGGCGGCCAGCACCGTCGCCAGCTCGGGGGAGAGCAGCTTCGACACCGCCGGCGGCAGGTCGGGTGCCTTCAGCACCGCGCCGGTCGCGGCGATCTGGACGAGCATCGCGGCGGCGCCGGCCGGGTCGCCCTCCCAGCCGGACAGGGACGTGGCGTCGACCAGCGCCCGGCGGCGGACGATCTCCATGGTGAGCTGGTCGAGCCCGATGCCGTCGAGCCGGCCCGAGCGCACCTTGGGGCCGGACTGCGGCGCGCCCAGCACCAGCTTGAGCTCGCCCTTGGCGTTGCGGTCGGGGCGGCCGCGCGGGTTGATCCGGACCGCGTCGAGCAGCACCGCGCCGCCCGCCTGGGCGTGGTCGCTGGCCAGCACGACGCCCGCGGCGTCGGGGTGGGCCGCCGGGTCGTCGGTGAGCAGCACGTCGGTCGGGCGGATCTCGTCGGGCGACGGCAGCGCGCCCGACCGCGCGGTCGGCGGCAGGAACGCCGGCAGCACGCCGGTCGCGGCGACGTCGGGGCTGGCCGGCATCGGCATGCGGCGCACCGGCAGCAGCGCGTTGAGCCCGCTGCGGACGATGTCGCGCAGCGGCAGCGGCTCGTGCAGCGCGAACGTGATCGAGGCCACGCCGCGCTTGCGCAGCGGCAGCGAGACCTTGTGCCGGCGCAGCCGGGGCAGCGGGTCGACGGCGCCGGACCAGCCGGGCCGGATCGCCTGCCAGTAGGTCATGATCCGGACGGATCGGGCGGGGATCGCCGACTCCGGGGCGGACAACAGCTCGCGGACCTGGCCCGGGTTGGCGGCGATGATCCAGACCCGCTGGCGCGGGAGGCGGAACACGCGGACGCCGAACCAGCGCTTGAACCGGGCGGTCTTGCTGCCGGGCGCGGGGCAGTTGAGCAGCGACCAGGAGGATGACGACGACACGGGGCTAGGGTACGGGGTCCGGCACAGGCGGCGGCGCCCCCTGTGGCCGGGTCGCGCGCCGGACCAGCCGGACCTGCATCCGGCGCCCGGCGCGCAGCGCTTCGAAGAGCAGGAATGCGTTGTGGGCGATCAGCCGGTGCTTGGCGCCTTCGTCGCCCGGTGGCAGGGGGTAGCCGCCCGCCGGGCGCTGCGCCCGGTGGAACGCCGCCGCCCGGCTGAAGAACTCGCGCCGCCTTGCCTGTGGCACCCGGGCGGCGTGGTTGAGCACCTGCAGCAGGTGCCAGATCGCCCGGGCGAAGATCGGTGCCCGCAACTCCTCGGCCTCGGCCCCGCGGTCCGCGAGGAAGCGGAAGGTGAACTCCCACTGCTCGAAGACCTCGAAATGCCGATCGGAGACGGTACGCGTGATCGCGCCGGCCTCGCGCTGCCGATAGGCGTACGAGTAGCGGTCGAGCAGTGTGATCCGCTCCGCGGCGATCATCAGCGGGACGGAGAACGCCACGTCCTCGTACCAGCCCGGGCGGAAGACCAGGCCGAGGTCGACCAGCAACTGGCGGCGGATCACCCGGTTGCAGGCGATGTGCAGGAGCTTCATCAGCCCGGGCACCTCGGCCATCCGGAACACGTCCGGCGCCGGGCCGGCCCAGCTCACCTTGTTTTCCTTGACGCGGCCGTCGGGGAAGACCCGGGCGAACCCGGTGACCAGCAGGTCGGCGTCGGTCTGCGCGAGCCGGTCGGCCACCGCCTGGAGGGTGCCCTCGGTGAGCCAGTCGTCGCTGTCGACGAACCACACGTAGTCACCGGTCGACGCGGCCAGGCCCGCGTTGCGGGCGGCTCCCAGGCCCCGGTTGGCCGGCAGCGTCAGCACCCGCAGGCGCGCGTCGTGGGCGGCGTAGTCGGCCAGGATCGCCGCGGACCCGTCGTCGGACGCGTCGTCGACCGCGACCACCTCGACGTCGGTGAAGCTCTGGCCGAGGATCGAGTCGAGGCATTCCGCGAGGTATTCCTCGACCCGGTAGACCGGGACGATGACACTCAGCAGAGCCACCAGCCACCCCCTTGGCGCGGTTCGCCTTACGCGAAGCGCGAGTCAGTGTATGGCGATTGGCAAACCTCGCAACCCCCGTCATTCGGACAGGTTGCTAGAACATGCGGGCGAACCAGCTCCAGGCGTCGACGACCCAGTCGATCTGCCGCAGGTACGCGATCCCGACGCCGGCCAGGAACACCGCCGTGACGAGGTGTGCGCCGCGCGCCGAACGCCGTACCCGGCCGAGCTGTTTCTCCAGCACGACCCGCCCGACGACGCGCGCCAGCGCGTAGAGTCCCAGCGCCACCAGCGCCGTCAGCACGAACAGCGCCACCGGGGTGCCGAGGTTGCCCCCGTCGGAGATCGCCCACAGGCCCCAGCAGACGAAGGAGAACAGCGCGCCGATCAGCATCACCCCGGCGCCTCGCCGGAACAGCCGCAGCTCCTCGGCGAACACCGGGCGGGGGATCGAGGTCGTGTCGCCAGGCCAGCCGGTGCCGGTCGGGATGTGCGGCTGCGCGGGGTCGGCGGGCCGCGCCGGACCCACCTGCGCCCGACCCCGGCGGAACGGGTTCTGCTCGCCGGGCGGCATCTCCACGGTGCGCTCGGCCCACGGATCGCGTTGGTCGGTCATCACGTCCCCCTTCTGACGCCAGGGTAGCGAGCCGACAAACCGGTCGACCCGGCACGGCGGATCCGGTACGCAGAAGGCATGACTTCCCCCGCTGTGGAGCTGCGGCCGGCCACCGCCGACGACTTCGACCCGATCGCGACGATGCTGGGCGTCGTCTTCCACCACACGCAGGATCCCGACGCGCTGGCCGTCGAGCGGCCGCTGCACGACCCGGCGCGAGGCATCGTGGCCGTCGACGGCGAGGCGATCGTCGGCAACGCCGGCTCCTTCGACCGCGAGATGGCCGTTCCCGGGGGCGTCGTGCCGTGCGCGCACGTCACCGGCGTCGGCGTGCTGCCCACCCATCGCCGGCAGGGCATCCTGCGCCGGTTGATGGAGCGCCAGCTCCGCGACGTCGCGGCCGCCGGGCGCGAGCCGATCGCCGCGCTCTGGGCCAGCGAGACCGCGATCTACCCCCGATTCGGGTACGGCTTCGCCGGGGCGCGCGTGCAGTTCGAGGCCGATCTCACCGGCACCGGGCTGCCCGCACCGGCCCCGGGGCGGCTGCGGGCCGGCCCGCCCGCGACGCTGCGGTCCGAGCTGGCCAAGCTTTACGACGAGCTGCGGCCGCAGCGGCCGGGCTGGTCGAGCCGCGACGACAACTGGTGGAGCTACCTGCTCGCCGACCTGCCCTCCCAGCGCGACGGGGCGA
Organism: Asanoa siamensis; assembly: GCF_016862555.1. Taxonomy (GTDB): domain Bacteria; phylum Actinomycetota; class Actinomycetes; order Mycobacteriales; family Micromonosporaceae; genus Asanoa; species Asanoa siamensis. Next base: position 188,173 of record NZ_BONE01000002.1, read on the forward strand.
CCGAGCGGCTGGCGGCGGTGCACGAGGACACCAGCGGGACGGTCGACGGCTACGCGATCTGGCGTACCCGCGGCGACTGGGAGCACGGCGGCCCCAACGGCGTCGTCCGGGTCAGCGAGGTGGTCGCGGCCAACCCCGACGCGTACCGCGCACTCTGGCGCTTCCTGTTCTCGCTCGACCTCACACGCCGCCTGACCTACGGCATGGCCACCCCCGACGAGCCGTTGCCGCACCTGGTCCCGGAGCCGCGCCGGCTGCAGTCGCAGCTCGTCGACGGGCTGTGGGTACGCGTGGTCGACGTACCGGGGGCGCTGCGGGCCCGGGCCTACCGCGCGCCGCTCGACGTGGTGGTCGAGCTGACCGACGCCATTCTGCCCGCCAACGCCGGCCGGTGGCGGGTGACGACCGACGGCCGTTCGACCACGTGCGAGCGCAGCACCGACCCGGCCGACCTGGCCTTCGACGTGCTGGAGCTGGGCGCCGTCTATCTCGGTGGCACGTCGCTTCACGCACTGGGTCGGGCCGGGCGGGTGCACGAGCTGACTCCGGAAGCGCTGGTCGCGGCCGACACCGCGTTCGGGTGGCATCAGGCGCCCGGCGGGATGGAGGTTTTCTGACGTACCCGCGAGGTAGGTTCTTGGCACGGCGGATCGACGGGAGGCGCGGATGGGTGACAACGAACGGCGTCGCCGGCGCCTGCGCCACCCGGCCACCCGCACGGCGCCGCCGCCGTCCGATGTCGACGACGAGGGCCGCCCGACGGCGGTGACGTCCGAGGTCCACGACCCGGAGCCGCCGGCGCCGCGCCGCCCGACGCCAACGGAGACGGCGCCGGCGCCGGTGCGCGGCCAACCGCGGCCCGGCCAGCCGGGGCCGGGGCGGGTGGAGCACCCGCCGCCCGGCCCGGGCCACGTCCCGCCGGGACAGTCGGTGGCGGGCCAAGCCGGCGCGGGCCCGTCCGGGGCGGGTCATTCCGGGGCGGGCAGGCAGGGCGTGGCCCAGCCAGGACCCGGGTCCGGGCCGGACGGCGATGGCCGCCAAGGGGAGAGCAGGCGCGGGGAGAGCCGCCCGCGGCGCGGGGGCCTACCGCCGGCCGAGGACCGGGAGGCCGAGCGTGGCCTGCGCGGCCTGGTCGGTTCCGGCGCCTCGCAGGTGAGCCCGACCGCCGCCATGCGCGCCCGGGACGCCTCGCGCCCGAGCGCGGCGGAGGACGCCGAGGCCATGGAGCGCCTGGTCGTCGTCCGCCGCAACTGGGTGCCGCGCGAGGACCTACCCCGCGGGGGCGCCCGCCCCCGCTGAGCCTCCACCGATCGGCGCGGCCGCGCGAGGGCGCCGCCGGATGCGGCCTCGGTTCGCGAGGATCCGCGCGGTCGGGTTACTCCGGCAGGGCCGGGAGTTCCTGCGACAGCTCGTAGTCCGCGACCTCGGCGATCCGGCGGGTGTGCCGGTCGGCACCCGAATAGGGCGTCGACAGGAACGCCTCGACCAGGGCCGTGGCCTCGTCGATCGAGTGCTGGCGGGCGCCGACGCCGGCTACGTTGGCGTCGTTGTGTTGGCGGCTGAGCTGGGCCGTGTCCTGGTTCCAGATCAGCGCCGCCCGCACCCCCTTGATCTTGTTCGCCGCGATCTGCTCGCCGTTGCCCGAACCGCCGATCACGATGCCCAGGCTGCCCTTGTCGGCGACCACCCGCGCGCCGGTGTGCAGGCAGAACGCGGGGTAGTCGTCTTCCGTGTCGTATTCGTGCGCACCGACGTCGACGACGTCGTAGCCCTGTGCCGCGAGATGGGTGACCAGGTGGGACTTGAGTTCGTAGCCGGCGTGGTCGGAGCCGAGGTAGACGCGCATGCCCAGCAGTCTCTCAGTGCGTTCCGACCTCGGCGAGCACCAGCCCACCCCGCGCCTTCGGGGTGAACCACGTGCTCTTGCGCGGCATCTTGGCCCGAGCCAGGTTGACCGCGACGAAGTCGTCGACGGTCACCGGCGCCACCAGGATCGCCAGCTCCGCCCGGCCGGCGTCGACCTCGCCGGTCAGCCACGACGCCGGGTAGTCGCCGCCGACGTACGTGATCCGCTTGTCGCCCGGCTCGAGCCCCAGCGCGTCGCGCAGGATGATCCGCTCGACCAGCGCGTGGTCGAGGTTGTCGACCCGGTCGACCCCGGCGTCGTGCGGGAGCGTGACGGCGTGCGCGGCGCCGGCGGCGTACACGATGACCGAAGCGGGCTCCAGCGAGTCCACCGGCGTGATCGTCGCGCCGGCGGCGCGCAACGCGTCGAGCAGCTCGGCGGGTGTGCTGGTCAGCTCGCTGACCAGGCGGTTGTAGGGCTGGATCGCGACCGACGCGGGCGTGGTGATCACGGCCAGGAACGCGGGCAGCTCGCCGAGCTGCGCGGCCAGGCTGCGGTGGTTGCCGTCGGCGACGACCAGCTCGCCGCCGCCGGCCAGCGCGGTCAGCCGGTCCTGGGTCTCGCCCGGCCCGACCGGCCAGATCGCGTGGGTGCGGCCGGCCTGGTCGAGGTCGGTCGCGGCGGGCGCGCCGGCCGCGTCGCAGGCCTCGGCGAGGGCGGCGTGCAGGTCCGCGCCGCGCCCGGTCTGCAGCAGGAGCACGGGGGAGAGCAGGTGACCGACCGCCCCGGCGAGGGCGACCCGCTCGCGTACCTTCTCGATGAAGACGTCCTCGTTGCGGATCACCAGGCCGGGCTCGTCGGCGCTGGTGGAGATCTGGTCGGTGTCGACCATGGCCCACAGGCCGTACGCCGGCTGCTCGTCGGGCGCCGTGATCCGGTAGAGCACGACCACCCGGTCGGCCGGGGTGTAGCTGCCGTCGGCCTTGGCGTCGGCGAGGCGTCGCGCGGCCGCGGGCAGCGAGTCCAGGAACGACCGGCCGGCGGCGTCGGGCGCCTTGTGCGGCATCTCGATCGCGAGCGCGCTGCGCGGGTTGTCGGCGATGATCGCGGTGATCTCGCTGTCGTCGGCGAACTCGTCGTAGTTCTGCGCGCCGGTGCCGCCGGTGGTGATCCAGGCCCGGGCGATCGGGTGCACGATCGTCATGTCCGAAACGCTACCGACGGGCGTGGACGTGACCGCCGACACCCGGCCGGTGTCCCAGACGATGGCCGGGCGCCGGTCAGACGGTGGCCGGCACGAGCATGTCGAGCCGGTCGAGCGCGGTCGGGTCGGTGCCGCGGCGGGGTGCGACCAGCGCCGGCAGCGCCGCGACCGCGTCGACGCCGCAGGGCGCGGCACCCACCAGGATCGGCGGGGCGAGCAGGTCGACGCAGTCGTGCGGGAGCGCGGGCGCCAGCGTCTCCCAGCGACCTTCGTCGACGGACCAGTAGGCGCCGCCGAGGCTCCGGGCGACCTCTTCGGGGTCGGACATGGGGGACATCCTTCGATGCGTAGGGTGCCGCGGGACACCCTACGCAACGAATCGATCGGTGGGCCGGAAAGGGGCCGATCAGTCGAAAATCGGACCCAGGTCGCGGGTCCGCTTGAGCTCGAAGAAGCCCGGCGTGCCCGCCACCAGCACCACGCCGTCCCAGAGCCGGCCGGCAGCTTCACCCTTTGGTGCGGGCGTGACCACCGGACCGAAGATCGCGACCCGCGACCCGTCCGGGCCCGGTGCGTGGATCACCGGGGTGCCGACGTCCATGCCGACCGGCTTCATGCCGGCGTCGTGGCTGGCCCGCAGCGCCTCGTCGTACTCGGTGCTCTCGCCGGCCTCGACGAGGGCGGGATCGAGGCCGACCTCGGCCAGCGCGGCCGCGTACAACTCCGGTCCCCGCTCCTGCTTGCCGGGGTGGATCCGGGTGCCGAGCGCGGTGTAGAGGTCGCGGAGCACGGGGGTGCCGTACTTCTGCTCCGCGGCGATGCAGATGCGCACCGGTGCCCACGCCGTACGCAGGAACTTCTTGTAGCTCTCGTCGAGCATGTCGCGGCCCTCGTTGAGCACGGCGAGGCTCATCACGTGGAAGGTGATGTCCACGGGACGGACCCGCTCGACCTCGAGCAGCCAGCGGGAGGTGATCCACGCCCAGGGGCAGGCGGGGTCGAACCACATGTCGACGGACTGACGATCAGGGTTTTCGGACACGGCATTTGTCCTTTGGGGGGTCGGGGTACGTACCCTGATGTTCACCCTTGCCGGACCCTTCCGCACAATGCGGGGATCGTGACGTGGGTTACCGTGGTTGGCCCTGATGGGCATGGAAGACTCGACTGATACCCCGCTGTCGACGCTGACGCGAGATGGAGAACGAACTGTGGCTGGCGTGCGCAACCTGACCCAGGCGGAGGCAGCCGAGCGGTCCCGACTGCTCGACGTGACCTCGTACGACATCAGCCTGGACCTGGCCTCGGCCGGGCAGGGTGACGCTCCCACCTTCCGCTCCACGACCACGGTCGCGTTCTCCTGCACCGAGCCCGGCGCCACCACGTTCGTGGAGCTGGCGGCCGCGTCGGTGCGCTCGGCGACACTCAACGGCGCGCCGGTCGACATCAGCGGCTGGGCGGCCGACAAGGGCCTGACGATCCCCGGCCTCGCGGCGGTCAACGAGCTGGTCGTCGACGCCGACTTCGCCTACTCGACCTCCGGCCAGGGCCTGCACCGCAGCGTCGACCCGGTCGACGGCGAGACCTACCTCTACAGCCAGTTCGAGACCGCCGACGCGCAGCGGGTCTACGCGGCCTTCGACCAGCCCGACCTCAAGTCGGTCTACACGTGGCACGCGACGGTGCCTTCCCACTGGAAGGTCATCTCCAACATGCCGGTCGCCGAGGTCTCCGAGGCCGCGTCGGGGGAGACCAAGACCGTCCATTTCGTACGCTCGGAGCGGATGTCGACCTACATCACCGCGCTCTGCGCCGGGCCGTACCACGAGGTCCGCTACGAGCACGACGGCATCGACCTCGGCTACTTCTGCCGCGCGAGCATGGCTCAGTATTTCGACGCCGACGACCTGAACCTGATCACGACGCAGGGCTTCGACTTCTACCACGAGCAGTTCGGCGTGCGTTACCCGCTGCCGAAGTACGACCAGCTCTGGGTGCCCGACTTCAACGCGGGCGCGATGGAGAACTTCGGCTGCGTCACGCACGCCGAGTCGGCCTACGTCTACCGGTCGCAGGTGACGGATTTCGAGTACGAGCAGCGCGCCAACACGATCCTGCACGAGCTGGCCCACATGTGGTTCGGCGACCTGGTCACCATGCGCTGGTGGAACGACCTGTGGCTCAACGAGTCGTTCGCCGAGTGGGCGAGCCACTGGTGCAACACCAACGCCACCCGGTTCACCGACGCGTGGACGACGTTCCTCTCCGTCCGCAAGAACTGGGGCTACCGGCAGGACCAGCTCAGCTCCACCCACCCCGTCTACTGCGAGATGCCCGACCTGGAAGCGGTCGAGGTCAACTTCGACGGCATCACGTACGCCAAGGGCGCGTCGGTCATCAAGCAGTTGGTGGCGTACGTGGGCATCGAGCCGTTCCTGGCCGGCCTGCGGGCCTACTTCGCGCGGCACGCGTGGGGCAACGCGACCTTCGACGACCTGCTCGGCGAGCTCGAGTCGGCGTCTGGCCGCGAGCTGCGCAAGTTCGCCGCCCAGTGGCTGGAGACCGCCCAGGTCAACACGCTGCGCCCCGAGGTCGTCATCGCCGCCGACGGCACCTACGAGTCGGTGGTGGTGATGCAGGAGGCGCCGGCCGACTACCCGACGCTGCGTACCCACCGGATCGGTGTCGGCCTCTATGACCTGACTGACGGGGGCACGCTGGTCCGGCGTGAGCGCCTGGAGATCGACGTCACCGGCGAACGCACCGCGATCACGCAGCTCGTGGGCGTCCGCGCCCCCGACGTGCTGCTGCTCAACGACGACGACCTGACCTACGCCAAGCTGCGCCTCGACGAGCGCTCGATGGCGACGGTCGTGCAGCACATCGACGGTTTCGAGTCGTCGCTGGCACGCGCCCTGTGCTGGGCGGCGGCCTGGGACATGCTGCGCGACGCGGAGCTCGCGGCCCGCGACTACGTGGCGCTGGCCCTGACGGGCCTGCCGGCCGAGGCCGACATCAACCTGGTCACGGCGACGCTGCGCCAGGCGGCCGGCGCGCTGTCGTTCTACAGCGACCCGGAGTGGGCGCCGACGGGTTGGTCGCAGCTGGCCGACACGGCCCGCACGACGATGCTGGCGGCCCCGGCGGGCAGCGGCTTCCAGCTCGCCTGGGCCCGCACGTTCGCCTCGGCGGCCCGCTCCGACGAGCACCTGGCGGTGCTGCGGGGTTGGCTCTCCGGCGACAACGTGCCCGAGGGCCTGCCGATCGACACGGAGTTCCGCTGGACGCTGCTGCGCGCCCTGGTCGCCAACGGCGCGGCCTCGGCCACGGAGATCGACGAGGAGTTGGCCCGCGACCGCACCTCGAGCGGCGAACGCGAGGCGGCGGAAACGCACGCGCTGATCCCGACGGCAGCCAACAAGGCGGCGGTGTGGCGCCAGCTGACGGAGTCGACGGAGCTGCCGAACTGGCGCAACAGGGCGCTGCTGTCAGGCTTCCAACACCCGGCACAGGTCGAGCTGACGGCGCCGTACGCGTCGCGTTACTTCGCCTCCGCGGCCACGGTGTGGGGGATGCGCGACAGCGAGCCGGCCCAGGAGTTCGTCGTGTATGGCTACCCGACCTACGCGATCACCGACGAGGTGGTCGCGGCGGCGGACGCGTGGCTCGGCGAAGCAGGCCACCCGGCGGCACTCCGCCGCCTGGTCGGCGAGGGCCGCGACGCGACGGAGCGGGCATTGCGCGCCCGCGCCCGCGACATCGCGTCCCTGTAGCGCGAGGATCCGCTCGACGGCCGAGGCGGGCAACGCGGGATGCGCCGCGGCCGCCTCGGCCACCTGGTCGCAGGCCGTCGAGCCGCGTCACGCTTCGTGCCACGGTGGGTCTTGCCACGGCTCGGCGTTGTAGTTCGCGGTCAGGGTGAGCACGAAGTGCGGCTCGCGGGTTGCTTCGTAGTCGGGGTCCTCGAGCTGTGCGACGTCGCAGCTGTAGAGGCCTGGCGCCAGGTCGAAGACCTGGCGCGACCGGTGCGGCTCGGGCAGTCGCACGTCGTCGAACTGCGCGGCCATCGACAGCGAGTCGTAGCTGAGCACGTGTAGCTGGCCGCTCGTCACCCTGATCGGCCCGACGGCCCGCCGGAAGCAGTCGGCCGGCGCGGGGCCGCCGACGACGACGTCGACGATCCAGTCCTCCTCGCGCCCGGTTCCCCAGATCAACAGCTGCCGCTCGCCCATGGCGTCGCGGAACCGCGCGAACAGCGTTTCGTAAGTCCATTCAGGACTGACGTACCCGTGATAGGCGTGATGATCGACCAACGCGATCAACCCGGAGTCGTCGACAACCCGAAACCTGCGAACGTCACTCACGCCGCACCTCCGTCATGCACCGAGTCTGCCAGCGGCGTGCGACAACCCGCTGACCGCTAGCGTGCTCACATGACGGACCCCGCTGGACTGACCCACGCCGCGCTGGCCGAGGTGCTCCGGGCCGAGGGTTTCCCACCGGACGCCTACTCGCTGGGCGCCGGCCGCGACGTCAACGAGTGCTACGTCCTGGCCGAGACGACCGACGCCGGCTGGGAGTTCTACTACGCGGAGCGCGGTCTCAAGTCCGGCCTCCGCGTCTTCGCCACCGAGAGCGAAGCCTGCACCCACTTCCTCGACAGCTGCGGCGGGACTTCGGTCGATCCTGAGCCATCGGGGCTGCGGGCGCTCCGGCTCGGCGCGTAGGTTCCTCGCGTGGGTGAGTTCATCGCGGTGTCCGCGTTCCAGACCGATGATCCGGGCCGCGTGCTCAACAGCGTCACCTCGTTCTTCGCGGCGCACGGCTGGCCCGCCGAACAGGTGCCGGGCGACGGCCCGCAGACCGACAACGACGTGCTCGGGTTCGTGCCGCACGGCGGGTGGAGCGTCGTGCTCTGGCCGGGCTACTTCAGCGACCTCGCCGCGGTCGAGTTCGTGTCGCGGGAGCTGGGCGTGGTGGGCAGCACCGTGCGGATCCACGACGGCGACTACTGGAGCCACTCCCTGCTGCGGGACGGCGCGTTCCTCGACCGGTTCGCCTCGATGCCCGACTACTTCACCGACGATCGGCGTGAGATCGATCGGCTGGTCGCGAAGTTCGCCGGGCAGCCCGCTGTCGTCGCCGCCGCGACCGGGTGCGCGGTCGAGGAGATCGCCCCCTACCTGATCCACATCGACCTCAGCGTCGACGAGGACGACGAGAGCTTCGACGAGCCGGAGCCCGAGCTGGGCCGCGCCTTTCCCGACGACGAGTACGAGCTGCACGACCCGTGGGTCTTCGTCGACTTCTGGCGCCGGATCGGCATCCGCTATCCGGCAGACTCGTCAGCCCCCGTGTGGCGCCTGCGGTTGGCCGAGGGCTGGCTCAACAGCCTTCCCGCGGGGGACGCGGAGCTCTAGTCTCCCCGCGTGGGGCTGTTCGTCGCGATCACCGGCGGCACCGGGAGCGGTAAGACGACGCTCGCGGACGCTCTCGCGCGGCGGCTCGGTGACCAACTCGCCGTGGTCTCCCTCGACGATCTCGTCTTCGGGCGGGCCGCGCTCGCCGCCGCCGGTCGTGTCGTCACCGACTGGGACGACCCCGGTCTCTGGCGGTGGGACGACCTGCGTGGCCACCTCGCCGACCTGCGCGCCGGCCGGCCCACCGTCGTCGACGCGCGGTCGCGGGAGAGTCGGGCCGCCGGCACGCCGACGCTGCGCGTCGAGCCGCGGCCCGTGTGCGCCCTCGTCGGCCACCTCGCGTTGCACGACGACGAGATCGCCAAGATCTGCGGCGTACGCGTCTATCTCGATCTGCCCGAGGACGAGTTGGCCCGTCGCCGCGCGGCGCGCGGACCGGCCCCGGAGAACAACGAGCCCTACCTCTCCACCACGCTGCTCCCCGCGCACCGGCGCCTCGTCGTCCCTCAGAAACGAAGGGCCACCCACGTCGTCGATGCGACCCGACAACCCGCGGTGGTCGCCGACGAGGTCGTCGCGATCATCCGGCGAGCGACCTAGAGCGACGTCGTCAGCCCGCCGTCGATCACGTGGTCGGTGCCCGTCATGTTGGCGACGCGGGCGCTGGCCAGCATCACCACCAGGTCCGCCACCTCCTGCGGATGGGTGAACCGGTTCGTCACCGACTGCCCGGCCGCCCCGGCGCGCACGGATTCCGGCGCGGCCCCCGTCGCAGCCGCCACCGTCTGGGCCATCCCGCCGGCACCGAGCCAGAGGTCCGTCTCCACAGGTCCCGGCGACACGGTGTTCACCCGTACCCCGCGCGGACCCACCTCTTTGGACAGTGCCTTGCAGAAGTTGAGCAGCGCCCCCTTCGCCGCGCTGTAGTCCATCACCAGCGGGTCCGGCAGCGTCGCGTTGACCGAGCAGACGGTGACGATCGACCCGCGTTTCTCCAGCAGTTGCGGCAGTGCCGCGCGCGTCGCGCGTACCGGTGCCAGGAAGTTGATCGTCAGGGTTTCCAGCCAGTCCTCGTCGGTGATCGAACCGAACCCGTCGGGCCGCGGCCGCGTCGCGCCGACGTTGTTGATCAGGATGTCCGCGCCTCCCCGCGCGGCCGCCGCCGCCAGAAGCTGATCGGGTCCGTCGGCGGTCGCCAGGTCGAGCGCGACCGGGAAAACCCCGGCCAGCGCCGCGAGTTCGGGCGTGATCGTCCGGGAGCCGGCGACGACGGCAACACCTTGATCAGCGAGGGTACGCGTCACCGCCAGGCCGATGCCCTTGCCCGCGCCCGTGACGACAGCGCACTTGCCGCTCAGCTCCAGATCCATGTGGCCGACCTCCAGAAAGGCGCCAAAACTGCATCCTCTCCCGAACCACCCGTACGGTGGCGAGTTCGGGCAAAGCGACCCGGGCCAGTGTTAAAGGAGGGACATTTGGTCCGTTGCGCGTGACCGGAGCCGCGAGTTAATCGGGCTCGTGTCAAATCCATGGTCGGGTTGGTTCCGCCGAGACGTTGATCGTGGCCCGGTCGTCGCACTGGACGATCGGATCGGGAGTCTTGCCTTGGAGTCACGCCGCGTACAACGGGTGCTGCTGCTGTCGAACGGGTTCGGCGGCGCGACGATGGCCGCCTACTGCTGGTTGCGCGACCGCGGCATCCAGACCGCCTTCCAGCCGGCCGGCTCCGGCGCCGCGATGGTCGACGCCGATCTCTGGTACGGGCCGGACCTCATCTTCGCGCCCACCCTGACCGCCAAGGTCCCGGCCGAGCTGTTCGGCAAGGTGGTGATCAACCACCCCGGCCGGATCGGCGACCGCGGCGCGTCCTCGATCGACTGGGGACGGTGGCGCCGCGAGCGCTTCGGCGGCACGACCCTGCTGCTGGCCGCCGACGGCTGGGACACGGGCGACATCGTGCACACGACGACGTTCGCCTACCCGGCGGAGCCGGCGACCAAGAGTTGGATCTACGCGAACCCCAACCGGGCCGCCATGCTGCGCGGCCTCGCCCACCTGGTCGACGAGGTGGCGCCGACGCCGCGCCCCCTCGACTACGCGCACGCGGACGTGCTCGGCCGGTGGAACGACGTGCTGCGCCTCGGTGACGCGACGATCGACTGGTCGCTGACCGCCGACGAGGTCGTCTGGCGCGCGGCGGCCCGCGACGGCGCGCCCGGGGTGCTCGCCTCGCTGCTCGGCCAGTCGCTGCGCGTCTACGACGTGCATCCGGCCGGGCCGGCGCGCGGCGACCAGGGCGCGGTGGTCGGCTGGCTGCCGGACGGCGCGATCCGGGTCGCGACGGGGCCGGCGGGCGCCGACGGGCGGCGCGAGAGCGTATGGATCGGCTACGTCCGCGACGGCGCGTTCAAGCAGCCGGCGTCGTGGTGGTTGCGCGGCCAGCGCGGGCACTGCCCGGTATGGGAGGACGGCGCCGTGCCGTACCGACCGGTGACCACCACCCAGCGCGGGGCCGTCGCGGTGATCACCGCTTCCGCGTACAACGGCGCCTGGTCGACGTTCTTCTGCCACGCGGTCGCGGCCGCCATCGCCGCGGTGGCGCGCCGACCCGACGTGGAACAGATCGTCCTGCGCGGCGGCGGCACGGGCCCGTTCTGCAACGGCATCAACCTGAATCACGTGTACGCCGCACCGGCGGGCATGGAAGCCGAGGCGCGCGCGAACATCCGGGCGATCAACGAGGTGGCGCTGGCCCTCTTCCAGGCGCGCCGCGACGGCATCTCGGTTCTGGTGTTGTTGGACGGCGACGCCGGCGCGGGCGGCGCGTTCCTGTCGCTGTGCGCGGACGTGGCGGTCGCGGTGCCGGGCCGGACGTTCAACTACCACTACGTGGGGATGGGCGGCCTGACGGGTTCGGAGTTCCACACGCTGACGCTGCCGGGCCGCATGCCGGACGAGGTGGCCCGGGTGGGCCTGCTGCACGACTGCCTGCCCCTGAGCGCGGACCAGGCGCTGCGCCAGGGCCTGGTCGACTATCTGGCGCCGGAGGGGTTGTCGGGTCCCGATCTGACCGAGTGGGTCTATGAGCTCGCGGCCAACCACGGCCATCCGGGCAAGCAGGCCGACCGGCAGCGCTGGCGTCCACTCCCGACGGAGGCGGAGTTGGCGGAGACACAGGAGCGGGAGCTACGCCGCATCGACGCGGACTTCGCGAGCGAGGAGTTCCAGTCGGCGGTGACGAACTTCGTCTTGAAACGCGGGGGTACGGCACCGCGAGCCGCCACGGAATACCGCGGCGCGTACACCTAACCCATCTCTTGAATGATGCGGGCGACCGCGTCGGGGTCGACGAGTTGATGGAGGTGTCGGCCGCGCAGGTGCTCTGTGCGCCAGCCCCGTGCACGCGCGTCGGAGGCTTTGTCGTCGTCGGTGTCATCTCGTCCGAAGCCCAGGTAGCCGCACAGGCGGTCGTCCCATCCTGCTGGCACGGGGATGCTCTGCTCGAAGAAGGAGAGCGGAAGCCGCGGTTCCTCGGCCGCGATCCTCCGCATGGTTTCCGCGTCCGGGAACATCGGGGCGATGTCGGCCGGGTCCCACCACTGGGACCAGGGCGGCAGGTGCCCGTCCTCCGCTTTGTGGCGGACGACCTCGAGCAACGCGGGTGCGACGGCTGGGGTGGCTCCGCCGCCGCCCCGGGCGGGCAGCGAGGCGTCGACGAAGACACAGGCTCTGACGTTGTGGTCGAGGGCGTCGACGACGACGGGCATGAACCGGCCGGCGTTGCTGTGGGCGACCAGCACGACCTCGGTCCCGGCCGGCATGGCTTCGACGGCAGCGGCGGTTGCCTCGGCGACCAGCGGCCAGAAGGGCGGCTCGGCGTGCTGAAGATGAAGAAACGACGGCACGACGGCATCGGGCAGCCTGCGCGCGACGGGTGCCCAGGTCGAGGGGCCGACCAACGGGCTGTGGAGCAGTACGTAGGCGACACTCACCGCCGCCATTCTGCCCGGGTCTGACACAGTGGGTCGATGCTTGATCAGGTGGCCGACGGGGTCTGGGTACGCCAGAGCGAATGGGTCTGGAGCAACGCGGTCGTGGTGCGCGGAGAGTCGGGTTTGATCCTGGTCGACCCCGGCATCGCGGGCGCGGACCTGACCGCGCTCGCCGACGACGTGGACCGACTGGGCCTCCCGGTGGTCGCCGGCTTCTCCACCCACCCGCACTGGGACCACCTGCTCTGGCACGCCCGGTTCGGGGAGGTGCCCCGCTACGCGACGGCCGCCAACGTCGCGCTCGCCCGCGAAGCCCGGGAGCGCGCGCAGCAGATGGCTTCCGAGAGCGCGCCCGGCGTCCCGCTGGACCTGATCGGCCTCCTCACCCCGCTGCCGGCGGACGGCGGCCCCGTCCCGGGCGAGATCATCGAGCACGAGGCCCACGCGGTCGGCCACGCCGCGCTCCTCCTGGCGGACCGCGGCGTGCTCGTCGCCGGCGACATGCTTTCGGATGTGTTGATCCCGCTCCTCGACGCCCGCCGCCCGGGTCAGGTGGACGCTTACGAGAGGGCCCTCGACCGCCTGAGCGAGGCGGCCCGCGACGTCGACGTCCTGATCCCGGGCCACGGCGCGGTCGCCCGGGGCGCCGAGGTAGCGGCGCGGTTGGTTGCGGACCGCGCCTACATCGACGCGCTACGCCAGGACACGGAGTCGTCGGACGCGCGCCTGGCCCAGGAAGGGCTGGCGGGCCCGCACCAGTCGAACGTCCGGCAGGCTCGCTAGCGCCGGGTCTCGTACCTGGTCAGGGTTATCCCGCCGGCGAACGTGCGGGTCTCCACCAGGCTCAGGTTCACCCAGTTGTCGAGGGCCGTGAAGAACGGCGTGCCGCCACCCACGAGGACCGGATGGGTGATGATCGCGTACTCGTCGATCAGCCCGTGGCGCATGGCGGTGGCGGCGAGTGTGGCGCCGCACATATCGATGGGGCGACCGTCCTCGGCCTTGAGCCGCCTGATCTCGGCGACCGCGTCACCGGTGACCAGCCGGGTGTTCCAGTCGACCGGGCGGGTGGTCGAGGAGAACACGACCTTAGGCATGCCTCGCCACCGCTTGGCGAACTCGACGTGCGCGGCCGTGGCACCCGGCTGCTGGTCGGCGGTCGGCCAGTGGGAGCTCATGTTCTCCCAGATCTTGCGCCCGTACAAGGCGGTGCCGGTAGCCGCCACGCGATCGGACCACCACTGAAACACCTCATCACTCGGCACACTCCACCCAAGATCATCACCGTGCGTGGTGGTGTAGCCGTCCAGGCTCACGTTCATAGCGAAGGCCAGTTTCCGGTGCGCCGCCATCCGATAGCTCCCTAATCGCCGGCGGCCCGCTCTGGCCGCCTCTCGCCTGCTCTACGAACGACGCGCCCCAGATCCGACGCGGCGCCAGAAGAATTCATGCGGAACCTCCACCACTCGGACGGCGCACCGGGTTCGGCCAGTCCAGGCCACCCGGTGTCAGTCATCGCGGCCCATTGCAGGTTCGCTTGGCGGTCGTAGTTCACCATGGCATCGTGCTGAAGCAGTGGAGGAACGGATCCGGTCGATGGAGCGTGTGGCGGGTGGGCCGCCGCCGTCTCGCCTGGCGTCCCCGGTTCCCCCAGCCCGCCTGGCTCGACGGCTGGAGCGGGTCCCACGGACCCTTCGAGATCATCCTGCTGGCCATCATCCTGGTCCTGACTATCGGCCATGTGCTCAACTGGCTTGCCGCGCTGCTCGCGACGGCAGTGGTATGGCCCTACAGAACGGTGTCCGGCCGCTGGTTGGTCGTTGCCTACCCGCTTGAATCCCACCCTGGGGTGGATGACCGGGGCAGCGACCGTCCACATCAGCGGCGGGTAAATGGCCACTCAGCGGCGACGGCATTGACTCATCAGTGGGCGAGAGACATCGAGCAGTTCGGCGGCCCTCGAGAGCCGCTCCACGACGAGGCTTCCGCCGGGCTCGGCACCTGATTTGCCGTTTGTCCGGCTCGCCCGCTGGCCGACCGCCTGTGCTGTCACCCTTGACCGTCCACCGCGAAGAGCGAGACCTCGCCCTCGGTGGCCGGCTGGTCCGCCTTGATCGCGTCGACGCGGGCAGCGACCAATGGAACGTGGGGTCCGGGGCTCGGCCCCGGAGGTCAGCATGCGGAACCTCTCTTGACCGCGCGAAGCGTGGGCAAAAGAGGTGGAGCGGGCGACGGGAATCGAACCCGCACCGTCAGTTTGGAAGACGTCAACCGGCCAGGTCGCTGAGCGCGAAAGTGCAGCTCAGCGGCCTGGTCGTGATGTCCGTGGGCGACCTCTGACGACCCCTTGTGGCACGGTCTACTGGCACGCGGATGGCACGGCGATCTTCGTTCTTCCCCCACACCCTCGGCCGGCGGCGGGATCTCCTCGGTCGGGCAGGTTCAACCCTGCGCGGGGTTCTCCGGTCGGGTCAAGGCTCGCCGAAGGCGACCGCGAAGCGGCTCGGCCTTGGCGCGGCCGGAGGTTCCCGTGTAGCCGTCCCGGTGCACGACCGAGGAGATCCCATGAAGAGGCTGATCTCCGAGTAGGGCCGGGGTCCGGGGCGGCGCCCCGGGATCACTCGTCTCGGCGCAGGCGACGAACGGCATCGGACCGCTCTCCTTCAAAGAGAAGGCTGCCAGGGTCAGAGGCCGGCCGGCGCGCGCGGCGGGCCGAAGGTCCAGAGCGCAGTGCCGGGCCGGCGCGCCGCGCTTCGCGCGGCGCCTTGATTCTGTAGAGGAAATTTCGGCAACGACTCGACGTTCGTGGTCTTTAGCCACTAGCGAGTGTGGTGGTCTTGTGCCGACGCGACGCGCAGAACCGAGCCGGATGGATCGCCTGTTGGCATGCGACGGGCCTACGCTTGGGAAGGCTTGTTTACGTACGCCCCGTTCAGCGAGGCTTGAGTTGGGCGAGGGGCCGAGGCCTCTGACGAGCCATGGAAGAGTTGGCCGCGCTACCGGGGCCTCGGAGGAAGTCTCCTGCTCTGCGCGCGGCCCGGTCGGGTCACGGACCACTCTCCGCCGCGCCGTTCGACCTAGCAAACGCGGTAGCAGCCAGTCGCTTACAAAGTCCTCAGCAGTGTTCTCGAATTGGGCGAGACCAGCGAGGACGGCGCATGCCGCGCCTGAGAGGCATGCAACATGAAACTCGGCGTCGTCGCCTTTGGTCTCCCGCGCCTGACTCGTCGCGGGCAACTCCGACCGGCCGAAGAGTCCGCGGCCACCGCGGATATGAACGAGCCGCCCGGATCCCTGACGCGCTTGCCACCGGTGCAGCAGGTCCCGTCGTGCGGCACCCGACCGGGTGCCTCTTCTCGGCTCCACGCGGAGCCGGTGCACCGCGCGCCCGTTGCCGCTGTGTCAGTTCAGGTCGAATGCTTTCGCGCTATCTCCATTGCCGCGCAACCGTTGTCAGCATCCAGACCCTTTCTTCCACATTCCCGACGTCTCCGGTACGTTGCATGCATACGACACACGCCGCATGGGCCCGTCGCATGCCGTGCGGCGGCCACGCTTGGAAGGCTCTAGATGAGTGAATTGACGAGCTACCCGATCCGGAAGATTCTAGATCAGGTTTATGCCGGGCAGATTCGTATACCAGCATTCCAGCGAGGATTCGTGTGGGACGCGGCTCATGTCGCCCATTTTCTGGACAGCATCTATAAGGGCTATCCGTTCGGTTCGTTGCTGCTATGGCTCACCCAGGAACGTCTCACCTCCGAGCGCGACCTAGGTCCTTTTGAATTGCCAAATCCGCACGAAAAGTATCCCACCTCATATGTCTTGGATGGACAGCAGCGCGTCACATCGCTGTTTGTCTCCTTTCAAACGGAGTTCGAGGCACCCAAAGACCCAAGCTGGCGTTCGGTCTACTTTGATCTATCGGCGCCGGACACTGCGCAGCAATCGCAGTTTGTGGCCTTGAAGCCCTCCGAAGTGGATCCGGACGCGCATTTCCCGCTAAGTTCGCTGTTCGACTCCGTTGCATATCGCAAGGCTTCATCGCGCTTTATCGGCGAAAGGGAGATCAGGGCCGTCGATAAACTCCATAGCGTATTCAAGGAGGCACAAATTCCGATCCAGACGATGGAGACGGAAGATCGAGCGACGGTTGCAATTGTATTCGAGCGCATCAACCGTATGGGTGTTGCCCTCACTACGCTCGAACTGTTGTCTGCCTGGACCTGGAGCGAGCAATTTGACCTGCGCAATGAGCTTGAAACCCTCCAAGAGGAGCTCGAAGACTTCGCCTTCGGAGATATCGGCGCCGATCCCAATCTCGTCCTCCGCTGTTGTGCGGCAATCCTGAAATCAGATCCATCAATCGACGTCTTAATGAAACTTGACGGTGATGACGTTCGGGACAACTTTGACCGAGTACAAAACGGCATCAAGGGCGCCGTTGAATTTCTGCAGAAACAGCTTCACGTCGCTACATTGCGGACGCTGCCATATCCGCTCTTGCTGGTTCCTTTGTCGGTCTACTTCGCCGTACCTGGTAACTCGCTCCGCGTGACACCCGAACACGAGGTTCGTACGCTGAAGCGCTGGTTCTGGCGGTCCTGCTTCGCTGAAAGGTACTCAGGCCAGACCGTGCGTGCGGCGCGAGCTGACATTCACGAGATGGCGCTCTTGCGAGATGGAATACCAAATGTGCTGGGCGACTTTACGGCTAACGTTAGTCCGATATTTTTCCTGTATAACGACTTCCGCCCCGCAACCGCTAAGACTGCTACTTTTGTCAACCTCCTGGCGCAGCTTGGCCCGCGAAGTTTTATTTCGGGGAATCGAGTGGATCTCGAAAAAGTGCTTCAAGCTTATAATCGAGCCGAGTTCCATCACATGTACCCAAAAGCTTATGTGCAAAAGAATGCCGAACAGTGGCGCTCAAACTTCGTGAACTCGCTCGCCAACTTCTGCTTCCTCTCCCGAGCCGACAATAATAAGATCCGCGCGCAGTCGCCGCAAGACTATCGAAAATTGATGCCCTCAAGTGAGTCATCTGTGAGGACAATTCTCGCCACTGCCGCAGCAGGTGAATGGCTATTTACAGCGGGTTTTGATGATTTTGTTGGCACAAGGGCGGTTACGCTTACGAAGATAGCGAAGACTTTGATTGAAAAGGGCTATGTGGATGTGGGAGACGTGACGAGTGCTATCTCCGCGACAATCGCAAAGAGAGAAGCCTGGGACCCGCGCTATGCTGTGAGGCAGCGACTCCGCCGCAACACGGAGCAGCAGACTCTGATTGATGCCCCTGGGGATCAACCGAGACTCTTGTAGGCGCCCCGAGGCCGAGACGAGTGGAGCACATGGTTAGGAATGAAGTGCGTTCAAGGTCGTGACACGCGGCGTACCAGTAGAAGCTTCGGCTCTGGAGTTGGCAAGCCGGTTCCCCGCCGTGTTGGCCTCGCGCCCTTAGGACTTGCTGCCGACGTTCAACGCTGTTCGTGCCCAAATGCACCCTAGGATTCCTCGTGCATTACGGCTTCGGCTCCGGCATCCGACTTGATAGGGGCTCCTCGCTTGCGCACTCAGGCTTGTTTTGAGTCAGCCATTCTCTATAGGCCTTCTCTATAATCCCGTCAAACTTACGAAGCCTTCCGTGGTTAGCCTCCGCACGCCAAGGGGCGACCCTCACCCACCACTGCCGGCCCATTTCGGTCGAAAACAGTGTGTCCCTCAAAAGCACCCTCATTTCGTTATTCGAAAAATCGCCCACTAGCCAGCCCGAGCACCAGAACGTTGTCAACAGATTGATGTAGGTCTGCTGCTTAGCCTCCTCGTGGCTAAAGTCAGATTTCTCGCCCAGGCACTGCATCAATGACGGGTCATCCATCGCCATCTTCATCAGAGTGAGGTGGTGTTGCCGCATGCTGTACTGGGCACTTAGCTGGGTCTGCCGCCTTTGCAGAATGAAGGTCGCCACGACGCCGGCAAGAGCCACGGCTGAGATGATCGCGGATACGGAACCGTATGCCTGACCGATGAAGGAAAGGCGCTCCCAGTCACGCTCGTCTCCTCCAAGCAACCCAAAGAGGAACGGCAACTGGATAAGCCCGAGGGCAAACAGGAACACCATGGAAGCAACTGCCGTCAATCGCACATACTTCGACACATCCCAATGCTAGCGGCAAGCAGGCAAGGTCACTGTCCCTCGCCATCCCGTCTGCCGTCGACCCGCCCTCCTGGGGAGCGGGCTGCCGCCTGGCTCGCCACGTCAAGCGGACCTTGACGCACGGTCGGAGGCTGGCGGCCCGGGTGGTGGTCTGCTCGGCTCGCCCGGGTCGCCGGCTGGCGGATGGCCGCGCGGAACCACCCGGACCGCAAGGCGCCGACGAAGCCCCGGCCATCCCGGAGCCCGAGCGCCCCCGCCGGAGGCGCAGTAGCCGCCATCCCGCACGGCGCGCAGCTGCGGCGGGTCGACCGCGACCAGGCCGTCACGTCAAGCCCTCTTGTTCCCGTCGTCAGGGCCGCCGCTGTCTCGGTGCGGGTGCGGGCCGTAGCCCGGCGGGCTTGCCCCTGCCCGGCCGACGCCGAGTTTAGGTGGCGGCCGGGCTGGGGTGGAGGTTTGTTCCACCCGCGCGGGCCGGCTTTCGCGCCTCGGTGCGCCGCGTCAGCGGCGCCTTGATTAAGTACGGAAGCTCGGCATTGGGAGCCATCCTGAGCTTGGCTTGGCTGACGCCAAACCAGCCCACCTACAGCTCTTCGTCCTCCGTGACCCGGTTGGCTCGGCGGGACTGCCACTCTCGAACGTCAGTGGTCTTCCAGACGCGTCCGACGGTGAGGTGGGCGATGGGTGCTGGGAAGTCGGGCGGTCGACTAGTACGGCGACGCGCTGGCGTGAAACTCCGAGATAGTCGGCTATCTCTGCCGCAGCCATGACTTCCTCCATGACGCGGACCCTCCGGCTGGCGTGGTTGTCGATCTGCCAACCGGGGGGTTGTCTACTAGACAACCGTATGCCAGCGTGGAGGCATGCGCTTACGGAACGCAACGAAACCTGTACCCGCTGCCCCGCGTCATCGGCGGTCCTGGCGGAGTTGGTGGCGTCGGTGTACCTGTGGGTTGCCGGCGCCGTGTGTGGATCGGCTGACGGCTGGGACCGCTCCGGTTGAGCCGCGCCCGTGGGTGGCGCCGTCGTCGGTCGTTGCTGGTCGGCCGGCTTGGGATGATCCGACGACGCCGACGCTGCGGCTGACCCTCGGTCAGGAGATGCGCAGCAACGGGTGGCGGCGGTGACTGAGCCGATGTTCCGCCATTGCTACACCCGTCCGACCTGGACGTGCGTCGTTGATGGCGATGAGTGGCCGTGCGCGAGCGCGAAATCTGAGCTGCGGCACCAGTTCGGCGTGCGTGGGCGGGTCTTCATGGACTACTTCCTCAACCGGCTCCGCGAGGCTCGTCTGGACCTGCCGGACGAAGACGACTGGCTGTTGGTCAAGCGGTTCGTCCTGTGGTCGCCTGAGGACCACCGATGACGCAGCAACCGATCCTGCTTCATCGGCCTGGCGGCTCGCTCTGGCTCTGCATCCTTTGCGGCTACGACTGGCCGTGTGGGCAGGCGCGGGTGGAGCTGGCGGAGGAGTTCCGCGACGACTTTCCCGGGCTGGCCGTCTACCTGGCCGCGCAACTGCACGCGGCGATGGATGACCTCATGGGCGGCCCGGACGTGACCGCGGCGGGTTTGACGAATCGCTTCCTCGGCTGGGCTCGGCCGCTGCGGTACGCGCAGTGGCACTGCGGCCCGTGTCAGCCCGCCAGGTCGGTCAAGTAGGCGATTGTCGCGTCGTCGTGGGTCTTCCCGCGCGGCCACTGCTTCCCGTCGGGGTCCTTGCGTTCGGCGTCGCGGACGCGGTTGATGACCTCGGTCGGGCCGTCGGTGGAGAGCAGGCGAAGCACCTCGGACCAGTCGGCGAGGTGGAACCGGTCGGCGATCCGGCTCGCGCCGTCGCTGAGCAGCGCCGCCGATGTCATCTCCCGGACCGGCACGCTTCCGGTCAGGGCTTCCGCTGCCGCGCTCGGGTTGTCGGCGGCTACCCAGAACCCGCCTGGTTGGTTGCGGTGGGCGCGCAGTGCCTCGACGTACGTGCGTCGGGCCGCGTCGTGCTCCGGGGTGTCGTTCGCCGCGTTGTCCATCGCGCTCCGGTAGCGGCGACCGACGATCGCCTCACGGTCGTCGCTGACCACTAGGGGCTCCCCATCGACCAGGTCGAGAACGAGCACGGAGTCGGCGAGGACGAGATAGTCGACGTGCGGGCCGGCAAGCCTGAGTAGGACGACGGTGGCCGACGGGCTGCTCGGGTCCGCGACGTCACAGGTAGCGCGGTGTGCGTCGGCGACCGAACCGATGCCGGCCGCCAGAACGTCGCGGAGATCCGGTGCCCCGTCCGTGCTCAGCAGGTCGACAAGGGCGCCGCCTAGTCGTCGGGTGAACCAGGCGACACCATGGTGACAGGTCGAGCGCGTGCCGGACAGGCCGGCGCCGTCGAGGAGGATGGCCGCGCCCGGGATCGCGGCGGCGAAGTCCTCGTTGGGATGGTCGTCCTTCGCGGGGCTCGTGGCCAGGGCTGCGCGCATCAGGTCTCCTCGAACCGCGTAAACGGGGTCCGGAGCTCGACTCGACGGGGCTCGTTGGTGTCGGGGTCGTACTCCGTCTCCACCAGCACTGAGAAGTTGTCGGTCTTGACCGCCGCGTACAGCTCGGCGAGCCGGGAGCAGATCAGCTCCACCACTCCCAGCGAACCGGGCGGGTGGATACCCGTGAAGATCATGACAGATCCTTGGCCATCCGGCCGGGGGAGCCGACCGAGGTACGCGACGTCGCTGTTCGTCGGTGGCGTCTGGTCCTGTCCCGACCGGTAGACGGTGCCGGTCGCGCGGTCGACCAGTGTCCACGGACCGTCGGCGGCCCGCTCGAACTGGAGCGTCGGGTCCTGTGCCAGCACTGCGGCGACCGTGTCGGAGATCCTGGGGCCGGAAATCACGATCAGTGACGGGCGGTTGAGGTCGACGGCGCCGTCAACGCCGACGTGCTCGAACTCGGCAGACAAGCCCATCGACCGGGCTAGCTCGCCGAGCCGCTGGGCGCCGGCTACGTCCTCGATGGCGACCACGGGCCGGGATCGGATGGCCTCGCGCTTGAGTGGCGTGATGATCGTGACTGTGCCGGAGCCGAGGAATGCGCCCTCGGGAGCAGGTGCGGCCTGGCGGATCTGATGGATTCGCCCGCGGGTCAAGCCGACCCGCTGCGCGATGTCCGCATAGGACAGTCCGTCGTTGTGCAGCTCTTGGATGACGCGCCGCCGTAGCCGCGCGAGTTCGGTGATCTCTTCCTGGGCGGTGGACATCCGCTCGGTGGCCTGGCGAAGCAGTTCGAACGGGTCCCGCAGCCGCCCGATGCGGTCCACTTCGTCCGACATATGCGTCCTCGTAATATGTGAATGGCTGTCTAGCCCCCTTGACGGTGTTCAACATACCGCCCTACCGTTCTGTCTATCCCCCTATACATCTCAGCACAGCCAATTCGGGCGACCCGTCCAGGGGGCTAGACAGTCAGGAGAAGCGAGTGATCCAGAACATCCAGGTGCCGGCACCGATGGAGTTCGTGTTCCCGGCCGGTCTGCTCGGTCTGCGGGTGGAGGCGGTGACGGACTTCGACAAGCGCGGCCAGGGCGACGACCAGGCGCGCGACAAGAACACCGGTGAGCGGCTATGGCAGGTCGTAGCCGTCGACCTCGACCCCGAGGCGGGGAAGTTCGGCCGCCCGACCGAGGTGAAAGTGAAGATCGCCGCGCCGGTTCAGCCGGTGCTTCCGGAGTCGGCGATGCCGGGCTACCCGCCCGCGATCGAGTTCACCGACCTGGTGCTCACGCCGTACGTCGATTCCCAGCGGTGCAAGGGCGCCGGCTCCGGTGCCCACAGGTGCCGGGCTCGGTTGGCGTACTCGATCCGCGCGGGTGCCGTGATCGCGCCGCAGGGTGTCGCCCGTGGTCGCAAGGGCGCCGCTTGATCCATGTCGCACGTCGGGGCGGGTCCTCCTGCCAAGAACGATCCCGCCCCGACGCCTCAACAAACCCTCTCGAAAGGGAAAGGGCAGTCATGTCAAGGCTAGTCGAGCTATCCCGGGCGCTAACGGAGCTATGGCGGGCGTGCGCGAGCTGCGGCCTGCTGTTCCCCGGCGCCCCCGGCCAGACCCGGTGCGTGTCATGCGGCGGGTGGTCGTGATGCGCGCCTCCAACCTGCGCCGGATCGCCGCCGAACAGGCCGCGCTCCTGCGGACCCTGCGCACCGCGACGCCATCACCCGCGAAGGTCACCGGGATCTGGTGCCAGTCGTGCCGGCGCTGGCGCAAGCCCTCGAAGTTCGCCGGCTCCTCGGCCCACTGCACCACGTGTACGGCGATCGTCGCCGCGCTGGCACGTCGCGTCCGCGAGCGGAGGGTCTGATGCGTACCCATCGCCGCACCGTCTCGGTCCTCGCCGGACCCGGCATCGCTGCCGCCCGCGCCGTCTACCTCATGGTTCCCGCCGACGCGGTGCGGGTGGCCGCGCTGGTGGAGATCTCCGCCGCTGCCGCCGCGCTGGCCCGGACCGTGGTCAAGCTCCGCCACCTCGACCCGGACCTGATCGCACCGCACGTGTCCGACCGGGTTGACCTGCGTGCGGTCCTCGGCCGTGGCCAGTGGCTACCGACCATGGTCCGGCACGTGCCGGCGCCACCGTCCGGGCCGGTCGACCTCGCGACCCTCGTGCCGGCCGTGCTGCCGTCCCGTCCGGTCCGTCGGCAGGTTCGCCGCCGCGTCGTCGCACCCGGGCAAGGCTCGCTGTTCACCGCGACCGGTGGGAAGGGGTAGGGCCGTGGCGCTGCGCATCACCGACACCCTGATCACCTCCACCACGCCGGGCTGCGATTCGACCGCTCACCTGCGCGACGGCGCCTGGCAGGTGACCAGCCACCCCGGGCGGCGGTTCAACCGCAACCAGGCCATCACCGCGATGACCCTCGCCGAGGTCTACGCGGCCAACCCACCGCGAGAGCACCGGATCTGGCTGCATGTGACCGGCTGGCGCCGCGAACTCGGCCTCGGCGACGACGATCCGCGGGCAGGTGCGCCGTGCCGTTCGTGAACGTCATCCGGGGACAGGAGATCCCCGACGCGCCGCTGAACGTCCGCACCCCGGTCGTACGCATCCCGCTGTGGCTGGCCGTCGCCTGGTGGTGCCTGCGCAAGCTCGGCCGGCTCGCCGTGGTCTACGTCCGCTACTGGTGGGCCACCCTGCCGGCGACCGGCCTCGGCTGGCTCTACCTCGAGCACGGCTGGCTCGGCGTCGTCGTCCCGATCGGCGGCCTCGCCCTGGTCCTCACCGGCTGGGCGTTCGCCTCCCCGGCGTCGTGGCTGCGGTTCGGCTGGTGGCCGGTCAAGGGCCGGCTGCGTCGCTGGCAGTACCGCCGCGTCTGGCATCCCGCCATGGCTACTGCCCGGCTCACCGTCTCCTGGGACGACCACACGATCCTGCCCGTCATCAAACGGGTCCGGTGCACCGCTGGCGCCGACACGGTGACGGTACGGATGGTGCGCGGGCAGATCCCCGACGACTACGCCAAGGTGAGCGAACGGCTCGCGCACACCTTCGGCGTCCGCGAGGTCAAGGTCGCACCCGGCACCCGCCCGGACCTGGTCGCGCTCACCCTGACGCGTGGCGACCCGCTCGCCCAGCTCGTACCGCCGCTGCCCGTGCCGGCCGTGCCGGACTTCACCCGCCTCGCGGTCGGGCTGCGTGAGGACGGGCGGCCGTTCACGCTGCGGCTGCTCGGCTCTCAGCTCCTGCTCGCCGGCGCCACCGACGCCGGGAAGGGCTCGGGGATCTGGTCTCTGATCGCCGCGCTGTCCGGCGGGATCGCCTCCGGTGTCGTGCAGGTGTGGGCGTTCGACCCCAAGGGCGGCATGGAGCTGTCCGTCGGTCGTCCGCTGTTCCACCGGTTCGCCTGCGACGACTTCCCCGCCATGGCCGACATGCTCGAAGAGGCCGTCAAGACCATGCGGGAGCGGACCGGCCGGCTGCGCGGGATCACCCGTCAGCACACCCCGACCGCCGATGAGCCGCTGATCCTGATCGTCATTGACGAGCTGGCGAACCTGACCTCGTACCTGACCGACCGGCACCTCAAGGACCGGATCAAGGCGGCCCTGTCGGTCCTGCTCTCCCAAGGCCGCGCCGTCGGCGTCCACGTCCTGGCGTGCTTGCAGGACCCGCGTAAAGAGGTGCTGCCGTTCCGGAACCTGTTCCCGACCCGAATCGCGCTGCGGCTGTCCGAGGACACCGAGGTCGACCTGGTTCTCAACGACGGGACACGCGACCGCGGTGCCCTCTGCGACCGCATCCCTAAGAGCCTGCCCGGCATCGCCTACGTCCTACTCGACGGCGACCCCACACCCATGCGGGTGCGGTTCTCCTACTGGAGCGACGACGACATCGCCGAACTCGCCCACACCTACGGCCGGCTCCGCGTCGTGGACGGCGGTGAGGTCGCATGACCACCCACACGGCCGGCGCCCGTCTGGAAGGCATCGCCCTGGTCCTGATCCTGCTCACCGTCGCCGGGTTCGCGGGCGCGGCCTCGTTCACCCACGTCAAAGACTGGACCCTGGCCAACTCGCCGCCCGGCACCGGGCAGTGGTTCGGCTGGGCCAACGCCGTCATCTCCGAACTACTGCCCACCGCCGCCGCCCTCGACATCCGACGTCGACGCCGGACCGGCCAACCGATCGGCTACCCGGCAACGGTCCTCGCCGCCGCCGTCCTGCTCTCCCTGGCCGCGCAGCTCGCCGTGGCGAAACCGTCCGCGTCCGGCTGGCTCCTCTCGGCCGTGCCGGCGCTGGCGTTCCTCGCGCTGACCAAGCTCGTCCTCTCGACCAAGCCAGCCGACCCGCAACCCAAGACGGCCGGCCCGATCGACGCCGACGACCACCCCGTCACCGACCCGGCGCGACCGGCCGCGCTCGTGCCGGTCCCGGCGACGGCGTTCACCCGCGTCAACAGCGCCTCGGCGGTGCATCGATGACGGCACCTACCCTCGCACCCCTGGTCCCGGCCGAAACCGCCACAGCGGCGCCTCGGCCGGGCTCCCGGGCCGCCCGAATGGCCCTCCCGCGCGCAATCGACACACTCAAACAGCTCGCCACCGACCACGGCGTCTGCACCCGCCCGGTCCTGCTACGCCGCACCAACCTGACCACCGGCCTGACCGAGGTCGTCGAGCTGCCCTGCGGCGCCACCCGGGAAGACAAATGCCCGGCCTGCGCCACCCGCGCGAAACGCCTGCGGCAGGTCCAGATCCGGGAAGGCTGGCACCGCACCAGCGAACCGGCACCCGGACCGGACCCGGCCACCCCGCAACAACGGGCGCTCATCGAGCTACGCGCGCACCTCGAACTCGAACGCGCGCAAGCCGAACTCACCTCCCGCTGGGAACGGGTCGCCGAGATCGACCAGGCCATCACCGAGGCAGAACACGCCATCTCCGCCGAGGGCCTACGCGGCACCCTCACCCCGCACGCGGGCGCCGACGACGACCAGGGCGACGCGCCGCGCCGGGTCCGGTCCACCAAACGCCGCGAGGACGTGCCGGACCTGCCCCGCCGTCGCGTCGAGCCGCGCACCGTCGGCCGCGTCTACACCGCACCCGACGGCGCCACCTACCAACCGTCGATGTGGCTCACCCTCACCCTCGACTCCTACGGCCCGGTCCACGCTGTACGCCGCGCGTCCGGTGGAAAGCCGATCCCGTGTGCCTGCAAGCGCGTGCACGCCGACGACGACCCGGTCATCGGCACCCCGGTCGACCCGGACCGCTACGACTACCGCCGCGCCGCCTGGGACGCCGTGCACTTCCCCCGGCTCCTCGACCGGTTCTGGCAGAACCTGCGCCGTGCGGAGGGATGGAACGTCCAGTACGCAGGATGCGTCGAGCCGCAACGCCGACTCGCGCCACACGCGCACTTCGCGATCCGCGGGACGATCCCGCGCGCCATGCTGCTCACGGTCGCTGCCGCGACCTATCACCAGGTGTGGTGGCCGGCGGCCGGCGAACTCGTCTACCAACCCGACCGGGCACCGGTCTGGGACCCGGACCGAACCGGCTGGGTCGACCCCGACACCCGCGCGCCGTTGGCCGCCTGGGTCGACGCGCTCGATGCCCTCGACGCCGACCCGGACGCCACCCCCGCGCACGTGGTCCGCTTCGGGGAGCAGGTCAACGCCAAGGGCGTCAACGGCGGGACCCGCGACGCCGAACGCACCATCGGCTACATCACCAAGTACCTGACCAAGAACGCCGCTGACTGCCACGCCGAGACCACCGACCCGCAACGCCGACACGCCGACCGGCTCTGGCGACAGCTCCGCGTCACCCCGTGCTCGGACCGGTGCGCGAACTGGCTCCTCTACGGCATCCAGCCCAAGAACGCGCACGACAAGCTACGACCCGGCAACTGCAAGAGCAAAGTCCACCAACGGTCCACATTGGGCATCGGCGGCCGACGCATCCTCGTCTCCCGCGACTGGTCCGGCAAGACCCTCGCCGACCACCGCGCCGACGCGCACGCCTGGGTCAAATCCCTCCTCGGCATCACCGACACGCCCGACCCGGACGACCCGGAACAGGCGGCGCCGGTCGCCTGGGAACTCGCCCGGCCCGACGACCCCGACGTGCCACCTCTCCAACATCGGATCCTGCGCGCTGTCGCTCAACGCATCCAACGAAGACAGCAACTCGACGCGGCTCGGCAACTCGCCGGGACCGGACCGCCGGGACATCAGACAGCGGGCGAGAGCGGCGGCGCCCATGGATGAACTCATGACAACGGAGGAGGTCGCGAAAGTGCTCCACACGTCCGAACGGCTGATCAGACGGTTGGTCGCCGAGAGACGCATCGCCTACGTCAAGGTCGGTCGAGCGGTCCGGTTCGAACCGAGTGCCGTCGTCGCCTACGTCGAGGCGAACCGGTTTCCGCCGACGTCCCGGGCGCAACTGCGCGCGATGGTCCTCGGTGAGGCAGCCTGATGGCCGCGCAGAAGGGTCGACGCCGGTTCGGCAGCGTTCGGAAGCTCCCGTCTGGTCAGTTCCAGGCGCGCTACCTCGGCCCCGACGGCATCCAGCGCACCGCCCCGAACACCTTCGCCACCCGCCCCAAGGCAGAGAAGTGGTTGACGGTCAAGGAATCGGAGGTGATCAAGGGGGAGTGGACGGCACCGGAGGCGGCTGAGATCACCGTGGCGGTCTACGGCCGGCGCTGGATCGAGCATCGCAAGCTGGCCCCGACGACCCGCGAGCGGTACGAAGACCTGTTCCGCCTCTACGTCGAACCGCATCTCGGCAAGCTCGCCCTCGGCGCGGTCTACCCGGCGACGATCCGGTCCTGGCGAGCCGCGCTGCTCGACGGTGGCTGCACCGAGCCGCAAGCGGTCAAGGCGTACACGATGCTCCGAGCGATCTTCATGACGGCGGTCAGGGACGACGAGATCCTTCCGAAGAACCCGTGCCGTGTCCGTGGCTTCGACACCTACCACACGCCCGAGCGTCCGACCGCGACCGTCGACCAGGTCCACGCGCTCGCCGACGCCATGCCGGCGCGCTTCAAGGCGCTGATCATCGTGGCCGCGTTCTCCGGGCTCCGCTGGGGCGAGCTGGCGGCCCTCCGCCGTAGTGACGTCGATCTCGACGCCAAGACCGTCCGGGTGCACCGGAAGCTCGCGGCGCTGCGGACCGGTATGGCGTTCGGTCCGCCGAAGACCAAGGCGGGCGTCCGCACGGTCGCTCTGCCCGGGGCAGCGGCAGCCGCGCTACGCGCTCACCTGAAAGCGGGATTCGTACCCGATGACGTCGAGTCGCTGATCTTCACCGGCGAGAAAGGTGCCCTGCTGCGTTCCGGCAACTTCCTGCGGGCGACCCGGTGGGCGGAAGCGACCAAGGCTGCGGGCCTCGGCGACGGCTTCCACTTCCACGATCTCCGCCATACCGGCAACACCCTCGCGGCGGCGTCCGGCGCCAGCACGCGCGAACTGATGAACCGACTCGGCCAGTCGAGCATGCGGGCGGCCCTCGGCTACCAACACGCGGTCGCCGAGCGGGACCGCGAGATCGCGGACGCCATGGACAAGCGAATCAGGCGGGCTGGCACGAGGAAGAAGTCCCGCAAAAGCTAGTGGCATGCGAATGGCACGCAAGATCCAAAACCATAGTGAGCGTCAACCTGACGAGACCGAGAAACAGGCTCTGACCTGCATCGGAATGAAGAGAGCGGGCGACGGGAATCGAACCCGCACCGTCAGTTTGGAAGACTGAAGCTCTGCCATTGAGCTACGCCCGCGAGCATGCGCCCCCGGCGCACACCTCGACAGACTACTGGTTCCCTCACGAT
Source organism: Asanoa siamensis (assembly GCF_016862555.1). GTDB lineage: Bacteria > Actinomycetota > Actinomycetes > Mycobacteriales > Micromonosporaceae > Asanoa > Asanoa siamensis. Next base: position 217,100 of record NZ_BONE01000002.1, read on the forward strand.
GCCACGCGGAGTGGGGGTGTGGCGATCTCCAGCAGCGGCGCGTCCGTCGTCATCGACGTCACGGAGACCTGCAGGCAACCCGGTCGCGTCCGGATCGACGCCGTCGCCCCCAGCAACCTGGCGCTGCGCACCAGGACCGCGGCCATCTCCTGGTCCGCCAACCGCACCCCGAAGACGCCCCCGCGGCGTTGCCGCCCCGCCGCCAGCGACGCCGCCTGCCAGGCCCGGCGGGCCAGCGCCTCCCGCCGTGCGTTGTGTGGCGACGACGCGCCCACCGGGTCCGTGCGGAGCAGGAAGTGGCGGCCCTGCCGCCAACCCAAGGTCAACTGCTGCACCAGCAGCGTCCACGCCACCGGCGGGGTCGTCACCTGGTGCACGAAGTACTGCCGCCGGCCGCCGCCCACCAGCGTCGCCCACGTCGCGGCGACGCCTAGGTCGGCCAGCAGCTTCGAGAGTCGTTCCGCGGCCTCCGGCTGGTTGAACTCCGCCAGGACGGGTCGCGGCGCCGCGCCGGTCGATGCCGGCGCGGCGCCGGGGCTCGGCGGCGTCGTGTCGCCCCCCGACAGGAAGGACGCTCCGCGTGCCAGCGTCCCGATCGCGCCGCCGAACCCGGGTCCGGGTGCCGGCCCGGACCCGAACCCGAACTCGTGACCCGCACCGGCGAAACCCGCCAACGGACGCTGCGGTCCGGTGCCGGCCGAGCGGCCCACGCCCGTACAACGGATGAGGCAGGCCGCTTCGAAGATCGCGGGTAGTGAACGCATGGCCGTGTCACCGGTGCCTTCGCGCTGCATGGCCATCGTCATCGCCTCCGCAATCAGCGTGGCGGCTCTGGCCTGTCAGGGGGATGCGCGAGCCCCTTACTTGAGGAAAACTTGCGCTCCGTGCGGACGGGAACGAGAGCGGTGACGGCCAGGCGTGCCGGGTCGGCCCTGCTCGTGCTCCTGCTGGTCGCCGCGGGCGTCTACGGCGAGGGCAACCCGCCCGTTTCCCACATCAGGATCGCCACCGGCAGCCCGACCGCCGTCTACTACGCGTTCGGCCGGGCCCTCGGGCAGCTCATCGACGACAACCTCCCGGACACCGAGGCCGAGGTCCTGGTCACCGCGGCTTCTGCGGAAAATGTCCAACTTGTCGAGAACAAGGAGGCCGAGATCGGCTTCACCCAGGCCGACATCCTCGTCACCGGCACCGCACCACCCGACCCACGTGTACGCGCGCTCGCCCGCGTCTACGAGGATCTCCTGCACCTGGTCGTGCCCAGCGACTCGCCCATCCGCAACCTGAAGGACCTGCGCGGCAAGACCGTCGCCACCGGCGCGCCCGGTTCCGGCACCGAGATCACCGTCGGCCGGCTCCTCGACGTGGCGGACCTCGGCAAGGACGAGCCCGACGCGATCCAGGCCCGCAAGTGGGGTCTCGACCAGTCGGCCGAAGCCCTCAAGGACGGCCACATCGACGCCTTCTTCTTCTCGGGCGGCCTGCCGGTGCAGGCGATCGAGGACCTCGACGACACCCTCGGCATCCGGATCGTCGACCTCGGCGAGTGGGTCGTGCCGATGCGCGAGGCCTATTCGACCGTGTACGTGCAGCGCGAGGTCAACGACTCCGTCTACGACCTCCCGGCGGTCAGCACCCTCGCCGTGCCGAACTTCCTGGTCGTCCCGACCGACATGCCCGACCCCGTCGCGTACGACCTGACCCGGCTCCTGATGGAGCAGCACGCGGCGCTGGCCCGGGCCCACCCGGCGGGGGAGCGGTTCGACGTCCGCTCGGCGATCGGCACGATGCCGGTGCCCCTACACCCGGGTGCCGCCCGGTACTTCCGCTCGGTGAAGCCGTAGCGCCACCCTGGCCTCGAGCCCGCGCGGCCGCATCGGGGCGAGCCGCAGGAAGCCGCCCGAGCCCTCGATGAGCACGGTCGCGATCGACAGCCCGAGCCCGGCGCCGTCGACGTTCTGGGTGTTGGGCGCCCGCCAGAACCGCCGGGTCGCCAGCCGGCACTGCTCGGCGGTCAGCCCCGGCCCGTCGTCGCGCACCGTGACCACCGCCCGGCCGCCCTGCGTGCCCACCGCGACCTCGACGTGCCCGCCGGCGCCCGCGAACTTCAGGCCGTTGTCGATCAACGCGTCCAGCGCCTGGTCGAGCGCGGTGTCGGCGGCGAGCGCGCAGACCGGCGTGGGCAGCACGGCGGCGGTCAGGGACACACCGCGCTGCACCGCGAGCGGCAGCCACGCGGCGACCCGCGCCTGGACCGAGGCGCCCACGTCGACCACGATCGGCGGCGTCCGGTCCCACTCGGCGCGGGCCAGCGCGAGCAGGCTGTCCAGCACCCGGGTCAGCCGGTCCGACTCCTCCAGCGCCAGGTGGTGCTCGACCCGGTCGTCCGTCGGCAGCATGTCGCCCAGGCCCTCGACCCGCAGCCGCAGCACGGTCAGCGGGTTGCGCAACTGGTGGCTGGCGTGCGCGACGAACAGCCGCTGCCGTTCCAGGGCGTCGGAGACCGTGTCCGCCATCTCGTTGAAGCTCGTCGTGAGCCGGCGCAGCTCCGGCGGGCCGAGCGCGTGCGGCACGCGGGCGGTGCTGTCACCGGCGGTGATCTCGTGTACGGCGGTGTCCAGCGACAGCACGGGCCGCAGCACCCACTGGGCCAGCCGGACGGCCACGAACATCGCGCCGGCCAGCGCCACCAGGCCCACGACGCCGAGCACCACCCAGGCGAACAGCATCGTGCCGCGGGCCCGCTCGGTCGACGAGATGGTCAGCACGCTGCCGAGCACCGCGCCGCCCTCGTAGACCGGCACCGCCACCAGCAGCGGGGCCTCCCGCCAGGGCACGACGTTGACCGGCGCGCTGACCTGCCGCCCGGCGAGGGCCCCGCGCACGACGGCGTCGGTGTCGAGGCCTTCGCGCTGCCCGGCCCGCGTCACGACCTGCTTGTTCTGGTCGAAGACGATCACCGCGATGCCGTACAGGTCGTGGTAGCGGTCGAGCTCCGCGGTGACCGGCTTCAGCTCGCCGTTGCGCATGGCGGGCGCGACCAGCGCGGCGAACCGGGTCGCGTCGGCCAGCCGGTCGGCGAGCAGCGCCTGCGTGGTGCGCCCGCTCATCACCAGCCCCAGCGGCACCTCCAGGGCCAGGAGGACCAGACAGAGCAGCAGCAGGTACGTGGAGACGAGCCGGCGCCGCACGTCACTCGGCCTGGAGCTCGGCCTGGAGCCGGTAACCGACGCCGCGCACGGTGCGGACCAGGTCGGGGTGGCCGAGCTTGGCCCGCAGGGAGGCGATGTGCACCTCCAGCGTATGCCGGCCCGACCAGGTGGTCTGCCACACGTCGAGCAGGATCCGCTCGCGGGTGACGGCGACCCCGGGCTGGCGGGCGAGCGAGGCCAGGATGTCGAACTCCTTGCGGGTCAACGTGACCGGCTTGGCGTCGACGCTGACCTCGCGGGCCGTGAAGTCGATCCGCAGCGGCCCGATCTCGCGGGTCTGCCGCGCGGCGACACCGCGGGCGGCCCGCCGCAGCAGCGCCTCGATCCGGAGCTGGAGCTCGGCCATCGAGAACGGCTTGACCACGTAGTCGTCGGCGCCGACCCGGAACCCGTTGACCTTGTCGCGCTCGTCGGAGCGGGCGGTCACGGCGATGATGGCCAGATTGTCGTCCCTGTTCCGTAACGCCCGGCACACGTCGATGCCGTCGCCGTCGGGCAGGCTGAGGTCGAGCAGCACCAGGTCGCAGGGCGCGGCCTCGACCGCGGCTTTCGCGGTCGCGGCGTGCTCCACCTGATAGCCACGGCGCACCAGCATCGACTTCATGACCGACGCCACCCGCAGGTCGTCCTCGACGAGCAGAATGCGCATGGCTCCGCTCCCTCCCCAGGACGATTTCCGCGCATCGTACCGGTGATAAAAGGGAGTCGAACAGGCGCGGACGTGGCAGCGAAGCGCAGCGAATGACCGCAGAGCGGGTGGCCGCGGCAGCGGCCAGGTGCGCGAGGACCCTCGAACAAGGTGTCCGGCGGGAGCGACGGTCGTGCCCCCGACGGACCCGGGCAATAGGTTTTGGCTGTTTTGTCCGTCACCCGCCCTACAGGAACGGGACGCCGGGCGCGGACAGTGCGCGGCTACCGCATAGACTTCGGTTCGCCACGGGGTGTGGCGCAGCTTGGTAGCGCACTCGCTTTGGGAGCGAGGGGCCGTGGGTTCAAATCCCGCCACCCCGACTGGGACCACCGGGGATGGTCCAGCTCGTCGCGCCTACACTCGATGGGCTGAACACCCCAAGACATTTTCCGAGGAGTACGCCTGTGAAGAGCACCGTCGAGACCCTGAGCCCGACCCGGGTGCGGCTCGCCATCGAGGTGCCGTTCGTCGAGCTCGAGCCGAGCCTGCGCAAGGCGTACCGGGAGATCGCCCAGCAGGTGACCGTGCCCGGTTTCCGTAAGGGCAAGGTGCCGTCGGCCGTCATCGACCAGCGGGTCGGCCGTGGCGCCGTGCTCAACGAGGCCGTCCAGGAGGCGATCCCGGAGAACATCGTCGCCGCCGTCCGGGAGCACGACGTGAAGACGCTGGGCCGCCCCGAGGTGGAGATCACCGGGTTCGGCGACGGCGAGCCGTTGAAGTTCACCGCCGAGATCGACGTCCGGCCCGAGATCACGCTGCCCGACCTGACCACCATCGAGGTGACGGTCGACGAGCTGCAGATCGGCGACAACGAGATCGACAGCCAGGTCGAGGCGCTGCGCGAGCGGTTCGCGACGCTCAAGACGGTCGAGCGGCCGGCGCAGGACGACGACTACGTCCAGATCGACATGAAGGCCACCGTCGACGGCGAAGAGGTGCCGGGCGGCTCCGCCACCAACATCTCCCACGAGGTCGGCAGCAAGCAGCTGCTCCCGGGCCTCGACGAGGTGCTGGTCGGCCTCTCCGCGGGCGACGAGACCTCGTTCAGCACGCAGCTCGTCGGCGGCGACTTCGCCGGCCGCGACGCCGACGTCGCGGTCACCGTGCGCACCGTCAAGGAGAAGCAGCTCCCGGCGCTGGACGACGAGTTCGCCCAGCTCGCCAGCGAGTTCGACACCCTCGACGAGCTGCGCGAGGACCTGCGCAAGCGGGTCACCCAGGGCAAGCAGGTCGAGCAGATCTACGCGGCCCGGGACAAGGCGCTCAAGCAGGTCGTCGAGGCCGCCGAGGTGCCGGCGCCGGAAGGCGTGGTGAAGGAGGAGGTCGACCACCGCAAGCAGGCGATGGCCGACCAGCTCGAGCGCATCGGCGCCTCGTTCGAGGAATACCTCGCCGCCGAGGAGAAGACCGAGGAGGAGATCGACACCGAGCTGGCCGACGCGGCCACCGAGGGCGTCAAGATCCAGCTCGTGCTCGACACCCTCGCCGACGCCGAGGACGTGCAGGTCTCCGACGACGAGTTCGGCCACGAGATCATGCACCGCGCGCAGCGCGCCGGGATGCAGCCGCAGCAGTACTACGACCAGCTCGTCCGCTCGGGTGCCGCCGGCGCGGTGTTCGGCGACGTCCGGCGCGGCAAGGCGCTGACGCTGGTGATGGAGCGGGTCAAGATCACCGACTCGGCCGGCAACCCGATCAGCCTGGACCAGGTGCGCGAGGTCACCGAGCACAACCACTGAGTCCGCCCTGAGCGAACACGCTCTCGGGCGGGAAGTCAGTGCCGTGGCTTGCGGTTAATGTCGGGCGTAAGCACTACGGTCCTCAGGCTCCGGGACGCCCGGCGGCATCCCGAAGCCTTGCGGTCACGAACGGAAACGAGCGAGAGGCTGCCATGACCGATCTGCATATTCCAGCGACGCCCATCCGGGCGCACGAGGCGCGCGGCGACCAGCTCGCCGGCGGGCTCGACGACTCGGTCTACAACCGGCTGCTCAAGGAGCGCATCATCTTCCTGGGCAGTGAGGTTACCGACCAGGTGGCCAACCGCATCTGTGCGCAGCTGCTGCTGCTGGCCGCGGAGGACCCGGGCCGGGACATCAACCTGTGGATCAACTCGCCGGGTGGCTCCGTCTACTCCGGCATGGCGATCTACGACACGATGCAGTTCATCGACAACGACGTCTCCACGGTCGCGATGGGCATGGCCGCTTCCATGGGCCAGCTCCTGCTCTGCGCCGGCACCAAGGGCAAGCGCTACGCCCTGCCGCACGCGCGGATCATGATGCACCAGCCGTCCGGCGGCATGGGCGGCACCGCGTCCGACATCGCGATCCAGGCCGAGCAGATGCTCTACACCAAGCGGATGTTCCAGGAGCGGGTCGCCTTCCACACCGGCCAGTCGCAGGACCAGATCGAGGCCGACTCCGACCGCGACCGCTGGTTCACGGCGCAGGAGGCCAAGGACTACGGATTCATCGACAAGGTGATCACCGGAGCCGCACAGGTTCCGGAAGGCGCCGGGACTCTGGGCTGAGGAGGCCAACCATGACTGATCTGACGCTGCCTCCGCAGTTCGCTCCGGTGCACAACCGCTACGTGCTGCCCTCGTTCGTCGAGCGCACCTCGTACGGCATCAAGGAGTCGAACCCCTACAACAAGCTGTTCGAGGACCGCATCATCTTCCTCGGCGTCCAGGTCGACGACGCGTCGGCCAACGACGTGATGGCACAGCTGTTGACGCTCGAGGGCACCGACCCCGACCGCGACATCATCATGTACATCAACTCGCCCGGTGGCTCCTTCACCGCGATGACGGCGATCTACGACACCATGCAGTACGTCCGTCCGGACATCCAGACGGTCTGCCTGGGTCAGGCGGCCTCGGCCGCGGCCGTGCTGCTCGGTGCCGGCACCCCGGGCAAGCGGATGGCGCTGCCGAACTCGCGGATCATCATCCACCAGCCGGCCACCGAGGGCGGCTACGGGCAGGGCTCCGACATCGAGATCCAGGCGCGGGAGATCCTGCGCATGCGGTCGCAGATGGAGGAGATCATCTCCCGGCACTCGGGCCGGCCGCGCGAGCAGGTCTCCCGGGACGTCGACCGTGACAAGATCATGACGGCCGACGAAGCGCGCGAGTACGGGTTGGTCGACACGATCCTCACCAGCCGCAAGAAGGGCCTGCTGGCGGCCGCCGCGGCGAGCTGACAACGCGGTGTTGTCAGGGATCGGCCGGGTCTGGTTACACTGGCTGGTCCCTGACACACCCATTTTGGGGGTCGGAGATAACGCCCCCAGCGGGTAACGTCGAGTTTGCACACAACCCCGGAGGCGGTCCGCCGCGGCCGACGAGCGCAGGGAGAACGTAGGTGGCACGGATCGGAGACGGTGGCGACCTACTCAAGTGCTCCTTCTGCGGTAAATCGCAGAAGCAGGTCAAGAAGCTGATCGCAGGCCCCGGGGTCTACATCTGCGACGAGTGCATCGACCTCTGCAACGAGATCATCGAAGAGGAGCTGGCCGAGTCCGGCGAGGTGAAGTGGGAAGAGCTTCCCAAGCCGATGGAGATCTACCAGTTCCTGAACCAATACGTGGTGGGTCAGGACCAGGCCAAGAAGGCGCTCTCCGTCGCCGTCTACAACCACTACAAGCGGATCCAGGCTGAGTCCCACACGTCGGGCACCGACGCTGTCGAGGTCGCCAAGTCCAACATCATGCTCATCGGCCCCACGGGCTGCGGCAAGACGCACCTGGCCCAGACGCTGGCCCGGATGCTCAACGTGCCGTTCGCGATCGCCGACGCGACCGCGCTGACCGAGGCCGGCTACGTCGGTGAGGATGTGGAAAACATCCTGCTGAAGCTCATCCAGGCCGCCGACTACGACATCAAGCGCGCCGAGACGGGCATCATCTACATCGACGAGGTCGACAAGATCGCCCGCAAGTCGGAGAACCCGTCGATCACGCGCGACGTCTCCGGCGAGGGTGTCCAGCAGGCCCTGCTCAAGATCCTCGAGGGTACGGTCGCCAACGTCCCGCCGCAGGGCGGTCGCAAGCACCCGCACCAGGAGTTCATCCAGATCGACACCACCAACGTGCTGTTCATCTGCGGTGGTGCCTTCGCCGGCCTCGACCGGATCATCGAGGCCCGCACCGGCCAGGGCGGCACCGGCTTCGGCGCCCGACTACGCGCGGTCTCCGAGCGCAAGACCGACGACGTGTTCGGTCAGGTCATGCCGGAGGACATGCTCAAGTTCGGCCTGATCCCCGAGTTCATCGGCCGCCTCCCGGTGATCACCAACGTCCGGTCGCTCGACCGCGAGGCGCTGGTCAAGATCCTGACTGAGCCGCGCAACGCGCTCGTCCGGCAATACCAGCGGCTGTTCGAGCTCGACGGCGTCGAGCTCGAGTTCGAGCCGGCCGCGCTCGAGGCCATCGCCGACCAGGCGATGCTCCGCGGCACCGGCGCCCGCGGCCTGCGGGCCATCCTCGAAGAGGTCCTCCTCTCCGTGATGTACGAGGTGCCCAGCAACCCCGACGCCGCCCGCGTCCTGATCACCCGCGGGGTGGTCATGGAAAACGTCAACCCGACGATCGTGCCCCGCGAGTTCGCCGGCCGCCGCCGGCGGGACCGCGAGGAGAAGTCGGCCTGACGCCGTGCGCGTCGCGGTCTGCCAGCTCAACGCCCGGGACGACCGCGCCGAGAACCTGAAGGTGGCGCGCTCGCTGCTGGAACGCGCCGCGTCGCTCGGCGCCGACGTCGCGGTGCTGCCGGAATACACCGACTACCTCGGCCCGTCGTCGGGCCTGCCGGCGCCCGAGCCGGTCGACGGCGAGTACGGTTCCTTCTTCTCGACCGCCGCCCGTGAGCTGGGGATGTGGGTCCACGCGGGCTCGTTCCACGAGACCGGGCCGACGCCGCAGCACTCCTACAACACGTCGTTGCTGTTCGACCGCTCCGGCTCCCTCGCGGCGATGTACCGGAAGATCCACCTGTACGACGTGGACATCCCCGGCAAGGTGTCCTACCTCGAGTCGGCCACGATCGCGCCCGGCACCACGACCTCGGTGGCCACGGTCGAGGGTGTGCCGTTCGGCCTGACGATCTGCTACGACCTGCGCTTCCCGGAGCTCTACCGCTCGCTGGCCCGCGACAGCGCCGCGCAGGTGCTGGTGGTGCCGGCGGCCTTCATGCTGCACACGGGCCGCGACCACTGGGAGGTCCTGCTCCGCGCGCGGGCGGTCGAGAACCAGTGCTACGTGATCGCGGCGGGCCAGATCGGCGACCACGAGCCGGGCCGCTCGTGCTTCGGCCGCTCAATGATCATCGACCCGTGGGGCACGGTGGTGGCGCAGGCACCCGACGAGGTGACGGTGATCGCGGCCGACCTGGACCTGTCCCGGCTCGCCCGCATCCGCCGGGAGTTGCCGTCGCTGGCGAACAGCCGGCCGTTCGACGTGGGCTGAGGTTGGGGTCTCGCTTCGACGAGCACGAACGCGCCCAGTGGTCGGGTCGTGCGATCGCTTATCGCGACAGCCTGGCCGCGCTGTGCGCGGGACCGGCGTCGGCACTCCTGGACGCCGCGGGCCTCCCGCCCGCTGTCGCGGGGTCTGGGGCCGCGGCACTTTCGGCCGGCGTCGCGGGGTCCGGGTCTGGCGCTGCCGGGCTTTCGCCCGGTGCCGCGGGAGTCGGGTCGGGTGCCGCTGTGCTCGACGTCGGGACCGGGACCGGGACCGTCGCGGAGTTGGCCGTCGCGCGCGGTGCGTCGGTGGTCGCGGTCGACGCCGAACCCAGCATGGTCGCGCTGGCGCGCCGACGCGTCCCCGGCCTCGACGCGCGCGTCGCAGTGCTGCCCGATCTGCCCTTCGCGGACGCGTCCTTCGACGCCGCCGTCGCCAACTTCGTCCTCAACCACGTCGGCGATCCCCTCGCGGCCCTGCGCGAGATCCGCCGGGTCGTGCGGCCCGGCGGACGGCTGGCGGTCACGGTGTGGCCACATCCGCCGCCGGTGGCGCAGGGGCTGTGGCACGAGATCTTCGCCGCCGCCGGCGCGGTGCGCCCGCCCGACCTGCCCCGCCTCGAGGCCGCCGACGACTTCCCCCGCACCGTCGACGGCCTGTGTGGACTGCTGCGCCTCTCCGGCCTCGCGGACGTCCACGGCGCGGAGGTCGCCTGGACCCACGACACCGACGCGGAAGCGTGGTGGAACGGCCCCGCCGCCGGAATCGGTGCGACCGGCGCCGTCCTGTCGGCCCAGGACGGGCCCACCCGGCAGCGGGTCCGCGCGCACTTCGACCGGCTGACGGCGCCGTTCGCGCGGGGCGGCCGGCTCGCGCTGCCGACACGAGCCGTCCTCGCCCACGGACGGGTCACTTCACCGAGCCCCGCATGACCCCCGAGATCACCCAGCGCTGGGCGAACAGGTAGACCAGCACGAGCGGTGCCAGGGCCATCAGGTACGACGAGAAGGCCAGCGTGTAATTGGTGCTGAACTGCCCCTGGAACACGTACTGCACCAGCGGCAGCGTCTGCGCGTCCGGCGCCGAGAGCACCACCAGCGGCAGCAGGAAGTCGTTCCACGCCCACAGGCAGGTCAGGATGCCGACCGTCGCGTTGATCGGTGCCAGCAGCGGGAAGATGATCCGCCAGAACGTGGTCCAGATGCTGGCGCCCTCGGTCATCGCGGCCTCCTCCAACTCGCGCGGCACCGAGTTGAGATAACCGACGTAGATGAAGACGTTGAGCGCCAGGCCGTACACCGTGTAAAGGAAGATCAGGCCGATCTGGTTGTCCATGAACAGCAGCGAGGTCTGCTTCACCACGGGCAGCATGATGATCGGGAACGGCACGAACAGCGCGGACACGAAATAGAAGAACAGGATCCGGAAACGCCGGCGGTGCCAGTTGCGGCTGATCGCGTACGCCACCATCGAGTTGGTCAGCAGCGTCAGCACGACCGCGCCCACCGTGATCAGTGCGCTGTTCAACGCCGCCCGCGGGAAGTTGGTCAGCTCCCACGCCTCGGCGAAGTTGGCCCAGCGCGGGTCGGCCGGCAGCCCGAAGCCCGACCCGGTCAGCTCCTCGGGCGTCTTCAGCGCGGTCACGATCGCGAAGTAGAGCGGGATCAGCACCGTCAGCGAGAGCACGCACATCAGCGCGGTCAGCCACCAGTTGACCCTGAAGCTCTCCCGGGGGTCGCGGTTGCGGCCCGGCCAGAGGCGGCGCCGCGGCGGTGGTGGCTCGGCCTCGCCCGCGGCCGGGGGAGTGCTGCGGGTCAGCGCATCGGTGGTCATCAGGCACGCACCTCCCGGCGCATCAGGATCCGGAGCTGGAAGAGGGAGAAGGCGACGATGACGATGAAGAACAGCACCGCGTTGGCGGTCTGGTAGGCGAAGTCGCCGCCCTGGAAACCGCCCCGGTAGATGACCAGCGAGATGGACTCGGTCGCCGTGCCGGGCCCGCCGTCGGTCAGCGGGATGATGTGGTCGAAGACGTTCAGGAAGTTCTTCAGCGACAGCACCATGTTGATGGTGAAGAACGCCGCGATCAGCGGGAACGTGATCCGCCGGAACTGGCGCCACGCGCCTGCGCCGTCGATCGCCGCAGCCTCGTACAACTCGGTCGGAATGGTCTGCAGCCCGGCCAGGTAGAGGATGACCGCGAACGCGGTCGCGTTCCAGACCGCGAACACGACGATCGCGAGCCAGGCCAGGTCCTCGTTGGCGAGAATGCTGGTGGAGAACGTCTCGCTGCCCAGCTTCGCGCCCAGATAGGGCAGGGAATAGCTGAACAGGTAGTTGAAGATGTAGCCGACCACCAGGATCGACATGACGTTGGGCAGGAAGAAGATGCCGCGCAACGCCGTGCGGAACCTGATTTTCGCGTTCAGGCCGACCGCGATCGCGAGCGCGAGAATGTTGACCAGCACCGTGCTGAGGATCGCGAACTGGAACGTGAAGAGGTACGAGTCGCGGATCCGCTCGTCGCCGAAGATGTTGGCGTAGTTGTCGAAGCCGACGAAGCTCCAGTCGCCGTAGCCGGCGTAGTCGGTGAAGCTGTAGAACACGCCCTGCAGCACCGGGATCGTGTGGAACACGAAGAACAGCACGAACGCGGGTACGACCATCCAGTAGAAGGTGCGGCTCGTCCGGGTCATCTCGCCTCCTCAGCTCCGCCGCCGGGTGAACTTGTCCCACTCGTCGTCGAGCGACGCCAGGAACGCCGCCCGGTCGCCGTCGATCAGGAACTGCTGGCAGATCTGCGGCAGCGGGATCGCCGGCGGCACCTGATGGTCGGCGAAGCCGGTGACCTGGCCGTTCGCGAAGACCGGCACCAGGTCCTTGAGGGCGTCGTCGGCGGGCTCGGTGCCCTTCAGCGGTGGGATCGCGCTCTGTTCCGCGGCGTACGCGTTGACCACCTCGGGTCGCATCAGGAAGGTGACGAACGCCAGCGCGGCGTCCTTCTTGGACGGGTTCCGGCCCAGCGTGATCGCGACGTCCACACCGGACACCAGTCGGCTCTCGGCGGCGGAGTCCATCGGCAGCGGGAAGACGCCGATGTCGAACGTCGGCTCGAACGTCCGGACCGTCGGGATGGCCCAGCTTCCCTGCAGATACATCGCGGCCTCGCCCTTGGCGAACGCCTGGTTGCCGTCGTTGTAGCCGCGCGAGAGCTTGTCGTCCTGCGCGTACGAGAAGAGCTGCTGGAACCGGTCGGCGACGGTGCCGTAGGCGGCCGCGAAGCTGGTGTCGCCGGTCCGCCGCTTGGCCCAGAAGTCGTCCGGCGGCAGGTTGGCGGCGAGCGCGTTGAACGACGGCAGCGCGGTCCACGACTCCTTGAGCGTCGCGTAGAACGGCGTGACGCCGGCCGCCTTGAACGTCTCGGCCGCGGCGATCAGCTCGTCCCACGTCGTCGGCACCTCGACACCGTGCTGGGCGAAGAGCTGCTTGTTGTAGAGCACGCCGTCGGCGTTGCTGGCGAACGGCAAACCGTTGACCTCACCGGCGTTGGCGGTGCCGAGCGCGTTGATGATGTCGAGGATCGCCGGGGTCACGGTGCCGGTGGCGGGTTCGGCGGCGAAGTCGTAGAAGACGCCGGCGCGGGCGAGCTCGCCGAAGGACGCGTTGGCGTTGAGCGTCATCACGTCGGGGATGTCGTCGCGGACCAGGCGGGTGCGGATCGCGGTGTCGGCGTTGGGCACGTGGTTCTGCACGACGCGGATGTCGGGATGCTCCTGCTCGAACTCGGCGATCAGCTTGTCGAAGGTCTCGATCGCCTCGGGCTTGAACTGGAAGAAGTCGAGGGTCGTGCGGCCGTCGCCGTCCCCGCCCGTGCAGCCGCCGAGCAGGGCGGCGGTGGCGGTCATGGTCGCGGCCGCGAGGCAGGCGAGCGTACGGGTGATGCGGCGGGGCATGGGCCACCTCCGGACAGTGACGGACGTCACCATTGAGATACTTCTACGCCGCAAGTAACTCGGTGGTCAACCCTCGTCAATATGTCGGAAATAGCGGATCCAGACCGCTCATAAGTTTGAATGCACAAAAAACTGACCGGCTGGCATCATGGGCCCACCCGACCGATCACGAGGGGATACCCGGGTGTCCAACGGTTCAACCGGCTGGCCGTCGCTGACGCCCGCGACCCGGGCGGCCGCCGTCGAGTTGCTCCGCCACGGGCCCCTGCCCCGGTCCGCGCTGGCGCGACGGCTCGGGCTCTCCGCGGGCAGCGTCACCCGGCTCGTGGCCCCGCTGCTGGCCGGCGGCCTGGTCGCGCCGGTCGGCCCCGGCCGCGACGGCGGTGTGGGCCGGCCGACCACCCCGCTCGACGTCGTCGCGACCGGTCACCGCTTCGTCGGGGTCAAGCTGACCGGATCACACGGGTACGCGGTGCTGACCGACCTCCGTTCCACCGTGCTGTCCAGGGTGGACGGTCCGTTGCCCGGCGACCGGTCGCCGTCCGACGTGGTGGCCGGCGTCGCCGACCTGGTGGCCGCGTGCGCCGGCGGTGCGGCGCTGACCGGCGTCGGTGTCAGCCTGGGTGGCCGGGCCGCCGACCACCGGGTGGTCACCGCGGCGCCGTATCTCGGCTGGTCCGGCGACGTCGACCTGGGTGCGCTCGTCACCGCCGCGACCGGCGTGCCCGCCGTCGTCGACAACGATGTGCTCGCGCTGACCCGGGCCACCCACTGGTTCGGCGCGGCCCGCGGCGGCGACCGCTTCGCGCTGGTCACCGTCGGGGTCGGGATCGGGTACGGGCTGGTCGTGCACGACCGGTTGGTGGACAGCGACGACGCCGGCGTCGGCCTGGTCGCGCACCTGCGCCTCGACCCGCTCGGCCCGCTCTGCGCGCGCGGGCACCGCGGCTGCGCCGAGGCCATGCTGGCCAGCGGCAAGATCCGCGACGCCGTGGCGGTCGGCCGGGGCCGGGTGTCGTCCTACGACGAGTGCCTGGACCTGGCCGTGGCCGGTGACCCGGTCGCCGCGCGGGTGGTCGGGGACGCCGGGCGGGCGTTGGGCCGGCTGGTCGCGATGATCGCCAACCTGACCATGGTCCCGGTGGTGGTGCTCTCCGGCGACGGCGTGCGGTTGGCCTCGGTCGCGCCCGAGGCGGTCGCGGAGGGCCTGGCCGCGGAGCGCGATCCGGCCGCCGACCCGGTGGCGGTCGAGATCCATCCCGGTGGGTTCGACGAGTGGGCCCGGGGCGCGGCGGTCACGGCGATCCAGTCGTTCACCCTCTCGGGGGACGGACCCGTCGCGCGGCATTGACCGTTAAAGATCACCGGAGCAGCATGGCGCCGTCGTCGCATGCGCGAATCGAGGTGCCGACATGCGCGCCCCATACCGTCGTTGGCTCGTGTCCAGCCTGGCCTGTGTCCTGTTCGCGCCGTTCGTCGGGGCCGTTCCGGCGGACGCCGCCGTGGATCCGCCCGGCGATCCGGCGGTCGTCGCCGAGTGGAACGCGGTCGCCGTCACGACCCTGGTCGGTGACACCGGCAAGGCGCCGATCGAAGGCCTCCTCTACCTCGGGTTCGTGCACGCCGCCGTCTACAACGCGGTCGTCGGCATCACCGGTGACTACGAGCCCTACCGCTTCCGGTCCCGGGCGCCCCGTGGGGCGTCCGCGACCGCGGCCGCGGCGGCCGCCGCGCACCAGGTGCTGGTGACGTACTCGCCCTATGCGAGGTCCACCTTGGACGCGGCGCTCGCGACCTCGCTGGCCCGGATCCCCGACGGGCGCGCCAAGACCACGGGCGTCGCGTTCGGCGTGCTGGCCGCCGACACGCTGATCCGGCAGCGGGTCGACGACGGCCGGTACGCGCCGGTCCAGTTCACCCGGCCGCCCGCGGTCGGGGTGTGGCGGCCCACCCCGCCGGCGCTGCTGCCGTTCAGCGCGCCGTGGCTGGGCGGGGTGCGGCCGCTGCTGGTGCGCGACGGTGCCCAGTTCGGCAGGCCGGGGCCGCCGCCGGCGCTCGGGTCCGCGCGCTACGCGCGGGACTTCGACGAGGTCAAGGCGGTCGGCAGCGCGACCTCGACGGTCCGGACCCAGGCGCAGACCGACACGGCGCGGTTCTTCTCGGGCAACGTGATCCCGCAGTTCAACGCGGCACTGCGCGACCAGGCGGCGACCCGCGGCCTGCGCCTCGCGGAGTCGGCACGGATGTTCGCGGCGGTGGACATGAGCCTGGCCGACACGGCCATCTCGGTCTGGCACTCGAAGTACCGCTACGGCTTCTGGCGACCGGTGACGGCGATCGCGGAGGCCGACGCCGACGGCAATCCCCGTACGGCACCCGAACCGGGGTGGACGCCGTTGATCACGACGCCGCCGTACCCGGACTGGGTCAGCGGTTATTCGGGCGCCGCGGGGGCCTTCACCACCGCGCTCGCGGAGGTGCTCGACACGCGCCGGCTGGCGCTCACGCTGGGCTCGACGGCGATGCCGGGCGCGACCCGGACGTATGCGACCGGGGACGCCTTGAACGCCGAGGTGGTCGACGCCCGGGTGTGGCTGGGCATCCACTTCCGCTTCGCGGACACGGCGGGCCTACGGATGGGGCAGCAGGTGGCGTCCTGGGCGGCGGACCGCTACTTCCGCCCGACACACCGCTAGGTCTCGTGGATCATGGCGGCACCCGCCGGGTCCGGACGACGACCCACCTCCGCGCACGCCCGGACGCCGCCTGGACCTTGCCGGGGACACCACCGACGCCCCTGGGCGCCCCGTCGAAGCGTGCGGTGACTGCCCGGACCCGCTCCCGGAGGCAGCGCAGGAATGAGGGCGCGTCCGGGCGCCGTCGTGGGTCGCGCCGCGTTCCGGCCCGTGGCGGGCTTCGCCCGCGTCGAGGGCTAGCTTGTTTTTTAACT